>NZ_JAMYRN010000007.1:0-329044 GCF_040321435.1 Mesorhizobium sp. M0410 | reverse complement strand
GGCCAGGCCGGCGACAACATCGGCGCGCTGCTGCGCGGTGTCGACCGTGAAGGCGTCGAGCGCGGCCAGGTCCTGGCCAAGCCCGGCACCGTCAAGCCGCACAAGAAGTTCGTTGCCGAAGCCTACATCCTGACCAAGGACGAGGGCGGCCGCCATACGCCGTTCTTCACCAACTACCGTCCGCAGTTCTATTTCCGCACGACGGACGTGACCGGCATCGTGTCGCTGCCGGAAGGCACCGAGATGGTGATGCCGGGCGACAACATCACCGTCGATGTCGAGCTGATCGTGCCGATCGCCATGGAAGAGAAGCTGCGCTTCGCCATCCGTGAAGGCGGCCGCACCGTCGGTGCCGGCATCGTCGTCACCATCAAAGAGTAATTTGGACTTAAACCGATCTGTCGCGGGCGCTGCCCGCGCCGCGCCAGAACAAGGAAGTGACGCATGAACGGACAGAATATCCGCATCCGCCTGAAGGCGTTTGATCACCGGGTGCTCGACGCCTCGACACGGGAAATCGTGTCGACCGCCAAGCGCACCGGCGCCAACGTCCGCGGCCCAATTCCGCTGCCGACGCGGATCGAAAAGTTCACGGTCAACCGGTCGCCTCACGTCGACAAGAAGAGCCGCGAGCAGTTCGAGATGCGCACGCACAAGCGTCTGCTCGACATCGTCGACCCGACCCCGCAGACGGTCGATGCTTTGATGAAGCTCGACCTGGCCGCCGGTGTCGACGTCGAGATCAAGCTCTAAGAAACCAGAGGTCAGCGGGGCGACCCGGAACTCTGAAGGAACAAGAGGCGTGGAGGGGCGACAGCCCCGACAGGGAACTCTAAAGGAATTGAACCGATGCGTTCAGGTGTGATTGCAAAGAAGGTGGGAATGACCCGCATCTACAACGATGCCGGGGAACATGTTCCCGTCACTGTTCTCCAGATGGAGAACTGCCAGGTCGTGGCGCAGCGCACGCAGGAGAAGAACGGCTATACCGCCGTCCAGCTCGGCGTTGGCCTTGCCAAGGTGAAGAACACGTCGAAGGCGATGCGCGGCCATTTCGCGACCGCTTCCGTCGAGCCCAAGGCCAAGGTTGCCGAGTTCCGCGTCTCCGCCGACAACATGATCGATGTCGGCGCCGAGATCACCGTCGAGCATTTCGTCGTCGGCCAGAAGGTCGATGTGACGGGAACCACGATCGGCAAGGGTTTCCAGGGCGTCATCAAGCGGCACCACATGGGTGGCGGCCGCGCGACGCACGGCAACTCGGTGTCGCACCGTACACACGGCTCGACCGGCCAGCGCCAGGATCCGGGCAAGGTGTTCAAGGGCAAGCATATGGCCGGACACATGGGTGACACCCGCGTCACCACGCAGAATGTCGAGGTCGTCTCGACCGACGCCGATCGTGGCCTGATCCTGATCCGCGGTGCGGTCCCGGGTTCGAAGGGTGCATGGATCCTGGTCCGCGATGCGGCCAAGGTGGCGCTTCCGGCCAATGCGCCGAAGCCCGCCGCGATCCGCGCCGTTGCAACCGATGGTGCCGCCAAGAACGAGGCCCCGGCCACAGAGGGAGCGGAATAATGGACCTCAAGATTACAACGCTTGGCGGCAAGGACGCCGGTAAGCTGAAGCTCTCCGAAGAGATTTTCGGCCTTGATCCGCGCGAGGACATCCTGCAGCGCGTCGTGCGCTGGCAGCTCGCCAAGAAGCAGCAGGGCACGCACAAGGCCAAGGGCCGCGCGGAAATCGCCCGCACCGGCGCCAAGATGTACAAGCAGAAGGGTACCGGCCGCGCCCGTCACCATTCGGCTCGCGCTCCGCAGTTCCGCGGCGGCGGCAAGGCCCACGGCCCGGTCGTGCGCAGCCACGAGCACGATCTGCCGAAGAAGGTGCGTGCGCTCGGTCTCAAGCATGCGCTTTCGGCCAAGGCCAAAAGCGCGTCGATCATCATCATCGACGAGCTGAAGCTGACCGAGGCCAAGACCAACGCACTGATCGCGAATTTCGCGACGCTGGGCCTGAGCAACGCCCTGGTGATCGGCGGCGCCGAGCTTGACAAGAATTTCAAGCTGGCCGCGACCAACATCCCGAACATCGACGTGCTGCCCATCCAGGGCATCAACGTCTACGACATTCTGCGCCGCGGCACGCTGGTCCTTTCCAAGGCCGCCGTCGAGGCTCTCGAGGAGCGCTTCAAATGACCGACCTTCGTCACTACGACGTGATCGTCTCGCCGGCGATCACCGAAAAGTCGACCATGGCTTCCGAGCAGAACCAGGTCGTCTTCAATGTCGCCAAGAAGGCGTCGAAGCCGGAAATCAAGGCCGCCGTCGAAGCGCTGTTCGGCGTCAAGGTGATGGCTGTGAACACGCTTGTCCGCAAGGGCAAGATCAAGCGCTTCCGCGGCACGATCGGCCGCCAGAGCGACGTCAAGAAGGCGGTTGTGACGCTGGCCGACGGCCAGTCGATCGACGTCGCGACGGGTCTCTGAGCAAGGTCGCGAGGACAGAACAATGGCACTGAAAAAATTCAACCCGGTAACGCCGAGCACCCGTCAGCTGGTCATCGTCGACCGC
This sequence comes from Mesorhizobium sp. M0410, assembly GCF_040321435.1. Lineage (NCBI taxonomy): Bacteria > Pseudomonadati > Pseudomonadota > Alphaproteobacteria > Hyphomicrobiales > Phyllobacteriaceae > Mesorhizobium > Mesorhizobium sp. M0410. The sequence continues at coordinate 326,471 of NZ_JAMYRN010000007.1, read as the reverse complement.
TCGGGCCTCTACAAGGGCAAGCCCGTCAAGGGCCTGACCGAAGGCCTGACCAAGTCGGGCGGCCGCAACAATTACGGCCGCATCACGGCCCGCTTCATCGGCGGCGGTCACAAGCGCACCTACCGCATCATCGACTTCAAGCGCCGCAAGTTCGACGTCGTCGGTACGGTTGAGCGTATCGAGTACGATCCGAACCGCACCGCCTTCATCGCGCTGATCAAGTACGACGATGGCGAGCTGTCCTACATCATCGCCCCGCAGCGTCTGGCTCCCGGCGACAAGATCGTGGCCGGTGAATCGGTCGACGTGAAGCCGGGCAATGCGATGCCGCTGGCCTCGATGCCGGTCGGCACGATCGTCCATAATATCGAGCTGAAGCCCGGCAAGGGCGCTCAGGTCGCCCGTTCGGCCGGTGGTTATGGCCAGCTCGTCGGCCGCGACCAGGGCATGGCGATCCTGCGCCTCAATTCGGGCGAGCAGCGTGTCGTCCACGGCTCCTGCATGGCCACTGTCGGCGCCGTGTCCAACCCAGACCACGGTAACATCAATGACGGCAAGGCTGGCCGCACCGTGTGGCGTGGCAAACGTCCGCACAATCGCGGCGTGACCATGAACCCGGTCGACCATCCGCATGGCGGCGGCGAAGGCCGCACCTCGGGTGGCCGCCATCCGGTTTCGCCCTGGGGCAAGCCGACCAAGGGCAAGAAGACGCGGTCCAACAAGGCGACCGACAAGTTCATCCTGCGCTCGCGCCATCAGCGCAAGAGCTAAGAAGAGGTAACGCCAAGTGACTCGTTCGATTTGGAAAGGCCCCTTCATCGACGGCTACCTTCTGAAGAAGGTGGACAAGGTTCGTGAAGGTGGTCGCAATGAGGTGATCAAGATGTGGAGCCGCCGCTCCACCATCCTGCCGCAGTTCGTCGGCTTCACCTTCGGTGTCTACAACGGCCAGAAACACGTTCCCGTCTCGGTGAACGAGGACATGGTCGGTCACAAGTTCGGTGAATTCGCTCCGACCCGGACCTATTACGGTCACGGCGCGGATAAGAAGGCGAAGAGGAAATAATCATGGGCAAGGCCAAAGCTCCGCGCAGGCTTGCTGACAACGAAGCGCGCGCCGTGTTGCGCACGATCCGTATCAGCCCGCAGAAGCTGAACCTGGTTGCCGCGCTGATCCGCGGCAAGAAGGTCGCGACAGCGCTTTCCGACCTCGAATTCTCGGCCAAGCGGATTTCCGGCACGGTCAAGAAGACGCTGGAATCGGCGATCGCCAACGCGGAAAACAACCACGACCTCGACGTCGATGCGCTGATCGTGGCGGAAGCCTATGTCGGCAAGTCGATTGTCATGAAGCGGTTCCATGCCCGTGGCCGTGGTCGCGCCAGCCGTATCGAGAAGCCGTTCTCGCACCTCACGATCGTCGTTCGTGAAGTCGAAGAAAAAGGGGAGGCCGCATAATGGGCCAGAAAGTCAATCCGATCGGTCTGCGTCTCGGCATCAACCGCACTTGGGATTCGCGGTGGTTCGCGAACACCGGCGAATACGGCAAGCTGCTGCACGAGGACATCAAGATCCGCAAATATCTTGAGAAGGAACTCAAGCAGGCTGCGATCTCGAAGGTCGTGATCGAGCGTCCGCACAAGAAGTGCCGCGTCACCATCCATGCGGCGCGTCCGGGCCTGATCATCGGCAAGAAGGGCGCCGACATCGAGAAGCTTCGCAAGAAGCTGATGGAGATGACCAAGTCCGAGACGCATTTGAACATCGTCGAAGTGCGCAAGCCGGAGATCGACGCGACCCTGGTCGCCCAGTCGATCGCCCAGCAGCTCGAGCGCCGCATCGCGTTCCGCCGCGCCATGAAGCGCGCCGTCCAGTCGGCGATGCGCCTGGGTGCCGAAGGCATCCGCATCAACTGCGCCGGCCGTCTCGGCGGCGCCGAGATCGCGCGCATGGAATGGTATCGCGAAGGCCGCGTGCCGCTGCATACGCTGCGCGCCGATGTCGACTACGGCACGGCCGAGGCGAATACGGCCTACGGTATCTGCGGCGTCAAGGTCTGGGTGTTCAAGGGCGAGATCCTCGAGCACGACCCGATGGCTTCGGAGCGCCGCGCCACCGAGGGCGATCATGCGCATGGTGGTGGTGAGCGCGAGCGCGGTCGCCGTCGCGAAAACGCGTAAGACAGTCAGGAATTTGGAGTTAGAACGATGCTGCAGCCAAAGCGCACAAAGTTCCGCAAGCAGTTCAAGGGCCGCATCCACGGTACCGCCAAGGGCGGCACCAACCTGGATTTCGGTGGTTTCGGGCTGAAGGCGCTTGAGCCGAATCGCGTCACCGCGCGTGAGATCGAGGCGGCTCGCCGCGCGATCACCCGCGAGATGAAGCGCGCCGGCCGGGTGTGGATCCGTATCTTCCCGGACGTGCCGGTTACGTCGAAGCCGACTGAAGTCCGTATGGGTAAGGGCAAGGGCGCCGTCGACTACTGGGCGGCACGCGTCAAGCCGGGTCGCATCATGTTCGAGATCGACGGCGTCAACGAAGAAACCGCCCGTGAGGCGCTGCGTCTCGGCGCGGCCAAGCTCTCGGTCAGGACGCGCTTCGTACAGCGCATCGCAGAATAAGGACGGGCTGATCATGAAAGCCGAAGACATCCGGACCAAGACGCAGGACCAGCTGACCGACGACCTGGCCAGCCTGAAGAAGGAGCAGTTCAACCTGCGCTTCCAGAAGGCCACCGGCCAGCTTGAGAAGACCGCGCGCGTGAGGCAGGTCCGCAAGGACATTGCGCGTATCAAGACCATCGCTGCGGAAAAGTCCGCGGCCAAGAAGGCTTAAGGACGAAAACCATGCCAAAGCGCATTCTGCAGGGCACCGTCGTCAGCGACAAGAACGAGAAGACGGTTGTCGTCAAGGTCGAACGGCGCTTCACGCATCCCGTGATGAAGAAGACCGTGCGCATGACCAAGAAGTACAAGGCGCACGACGAGAACAACGCCCACAAGGTCGGTGATCAGGTGTTCATCCAGGAATCGAAGCCGATTTCCAAGGACAAGCGCTGGGTCGTGGTGTCTTCGGACCAGGCCTGATCGGGGCTAACGAAACGAATTTTGGACAGACCGGGGAGGGGTGAGAAACCCGTCCCGTTAGAAAAGAAGAAGGCGGCCAGTCATGATTCAGATGCAAACAAACCTCGACGTCGCGGATAATTCCGGCGCCCGTCGTGTCATGTGCATCAAGGTGCTGGGCGGCTCGAAGCGGAAATACGCTTCCGTGGGCGACATCATCGTGGTGTCGATCAAGGAAGCCATCCCGCGCGGCCGCGTCAAGAAGGGCGATGTGATGAAGGCGGTCGTGGTTCGCACGGCCAAGGACATCCGCCGCCCGGACGGCAGCGTGATCCGTTTCGACAAGAACGCAGCCGTTCTCGTCGACAACAAGAAAGAGCCGATCGGCACGCGTATCTTCGGACCGGTTCCGCGCGAACTCCGCGCCAAGAACCACATGAAGATCATCTCGCTCGCGCCTGAAGTGCTGTAAGGAGCCGGACCAATGCAAAAGATTAGAAAAGGCGACAAGGTCGTCGTGCTGGCCGGCAAGGACAAGGGCCGTTCGGGCGAAGTCCTTTCGGTGCAGCCGAAGGACGACACCGCGCTGGTGCGCGGCGTCAACCTGATCCGTCGTCATCAGAAGCAGTCCCAGTCCCAAGAGGGCGGGATCATCACCAAGGAAGCGCCGATCCAGCTGTCGAACATCGCGCTGGCCGACCCCAAGGATGGCAAGCCGACCCGCGTCGGCTTCATCTTCCAGAAGGACGGCAAGAAGGTGCGCGTCGCCAAGCGCTCGGGAGAAGTCATCAATGGCTAAGGCTCAAACCAAGCAGGCAACTGCCCAGAACACGCCGCGCCTCAAGCAGGTCTACAACGAGACCATTCGCAAGGCGCTGCAGGAGCAGTTCGGCTACGAGAACGAGATGCAGGTTCCGCGCATCGACAAGATCGTGTTGAACATGGGCGTCGGCGAGGCGACCGGCGATTCGAAGAAGCCTTCGATCGCGGCGGAGGACCTTGCAATGATCGCCGGCCAGAAGGCCGTTGTCACCCGCGCCCGCAACTCGATCGCCGGCTTCAAGGTCCGCGAGAAGATGCCGATCGGCGCCAAGGTCACGCTGCGCAAGGAACGCATGTACGAGTTCCTCGACCGCCTCGTGAACATCGCACTGCCGCGCGTCCGCGACTTCCGCGGGCTCAACCCGAAGAGCTTCGATGGCCGTGGCAACTATGCCATGGGCATCAAGGAACACATCGTGTTCCCGGAGATCAACTACGACAAGGTTGATCAGATCTGGGGCATGGACGTCATCGTTTGTACGACTGCGAAGACGGACGACGAAGCCAGGGCATTGCTCAAGGCCTTCAACTTCCCCTTCCGCCAGTAACGGCAGCGAGAAAAGGAAAAATCTGAAATGGCAAAGACCAGCTCAGTCGAGAAGAACAACAGGCGCCGCAAGCTTGCGGACCAGTTCGCTGCCAAGCGCAAGGTGCTCAAGGCGATCATCATGGATCAGTCCAAGCCGATGGAAGAGCGCTTCCGCGCTCAGCTGAAGCTTTCGGCGCTGCCGCGCAACTCGGCCAAGACCCGCATCCGCAACCGCTGCGAAGTCACCGGACGTCCGCGTGCCTATTATCGCAAGCTCAAAGTATCGCGTATCGCGCTTCGTGATCTCGGCAATAACGGCCAGATCCCGGGCCTGGTCAAGTCGAGCTGGTAAGGAGGACATAAGATGTCATTGAGCGATCCTCTCGGCGATATGCTGACCCGCATCCGCAACGCGTATGGCCGTAAGAAGTCGAGCGTTTCGACGCCGGCTTCGCGCCTGCGCACCCGTGTCCTCGACGTGCTGAAGGCCGAAGGCTATATCCGCGACTACAGCCAGACCGACTTCGACAACGGCAAGTCCGAAATCGAGATCGAGCTGAAGTATTTCGACGGTGCGCCGGTGGTGCGCGAAATCGCCCGGGTCTCGAAGCCCGGCCGCCGCGTCTACGTTTCGGCCAAGTCGATACCACACGTCGCCAACGGCCTCGGCATCGCCATTCTTTCGACGCCGAAGGGTGTGATGGCCGACCACGAAGCGCGCGAACAGAATGTCGGCGGGGAAATCCTCTGCCAGATCTTCTGATCTGGTATGTGACCCGTTGGAATCCGGCTTTCGGGATCAAGTCCCGAAAACCGAGACCTGAAACAAGAGAAGTGACGAGGACAACAGAATGTCTCGTATTGGAAAGAAACCCGTTTCGCTGCCGCAGGGCGTGACCGCGACCGTCAACGGCCAGACCGTGACGGCGAAGGGTCCGAAGGGCGAGCTGAAGTTCGTGGTGAACGACGAAGTGCTGGTCAAGATGGAAGGCAGCGAGATCGCTGTCCAGCCGCGCGACCAGACCAAGACCGCCCGTTCCAAATGGGGCATGTCGCGCACGCAGATCGTCAACATCCTGCAGGGCGTCAAGGACGGCTTCGAAAAGAAGCTCGAGATCACCGGCGTCGGCTATCGCGCCGCGATGCAAGGCAAGAACCTGCAGCTGGCGCTCGGCTTCAGCCACGACGTTGTCTACGAGACGCCGCAGGGCGTGACGATTTCGGTGCCGAAGCCGACGGAAATCACCGTGACCGGCATCGACAAGCAGCAGGTCGGCCAGGTTGCCGCCGAGATCCGCGAGTACCGCAGCCCCGAGCCCTACAAGGGCAAGGGCGTTCGCTATGCTGGCGAGAAGATCGTCCGCAAGGAAGGCAAGAAGAAGTAATTTTAACGCCGCGGGGAGCGGTCGCGGGAGGCTCGTCCTACCGCATATGGTTGCCCCCGTTTTTTGAAGGCAAGGAACTGATATCATGGGCTCGAAAGAATCCACCCAACGCCGCGCTCAGCGCGTCCGCCGCCAGATCAAAAAGGTTGCCGGCGATCGTCCGCGTTTGTCGGTCCATCGCACGTCGAAGAACATCTATGTCCAGGTGATCGACGACGCCAAGGGCCACACCATCGCGGCTGCTTCGACGCTTGAGAAGGAGCTCAAGGGCTCGCTCAAGACCGGCGCCGACACCGCGGCCGCAGCTGCCATCGGCAAGCTGATCGCCGAGCGTGCCTCGAAGGCCGGCGTCAAGGAAGTCGTCTTCGACCGCGGCGCCTACATCTACCACGGCCGCGTCAAGGCGCTTGCCGAGGCTGCACGTGAAGGTGGTCTGAGCTTCTAAAAACGAAATTCGCCCCGGCGACCCACAGAGGCCGCCGGATATCATCATCAACCGTGCTTCCGGAAAAAAACAAGGAACAGGATATGGCACAGGAACGTAGGGATGGCGGCCGTGGCCGTGATCGCGAAGAGCGCGACGACGGCATGGTCGACAAGCTCGTCCACATCAACCGTGTCGCCAAGGTCGTCAAGGGCGGCCGGCGCTTCGGCTTTGCAGCACTCGTTGTCGTCGGCGACCAGAAGGGCCGCGTCGGCTTCGGCCACGGCAAGGCGCGCGAAGTGCCGGAGGCGATCCGCAAGGCGACCGAATCGGCCAAGCGCGACATGATCTTCGTGCCGTTGCGCTCGGGCCGCACGCTGCACCATGACGTCGAGGGACGCTGGGGCGCGGGACGGGTCCTGCTGCGCGCCGCCAAGCAAGGTACCGGCATCATCGCCGGCGGCCCGATGCGCGCCGTATTCGAGACGCTCGGCATGCATGACGTGGTCGCCAAGTCGATGGGTTCTTCCAACCCCTACAACATGGTTCGCGCCACTTTCGACGCGCTGAAGAGCCAGATGCATCCGAAGGATGTGGCTGCCGCGCGCGGCATCAAGTATTCGACCCTTCAGGCCCGCCGCGGCACCGCCGTTGCGGCTGAAGAATAGTCGACGCTGACCAGGGATCTGACCATGGCCAAGAAAGCAACCAAGACCATCACCGTCGAGCAGATCGGTTCGCCGATCCGCCGGCCGAAGGAGCAGCGCGCAACGCTGGTCGGCCTCGGCCTCAACAAGATGCACAAGCAGCGCACGCTGGAGGATACGCCCTCGGTGCGCGGCATGATCGCTGCCGTCCAGCATCTCGTCCGCGTCGTGGACGAGGGCTGAGCCAGAGCGCAGGAGAATCCAGATGAAACTCAATGATCTGCGTGACAAGGACGGCGCGACGCACTCCAAGAAGCGTCTCGGCCGTGGCATCGGTTCCGGTTCGGGCAAGACCGCCGGTCGCGGCGTTAAGGGCCAGAAGGCGCGCTCCGGTGTCGCCGTCAACGGCTTCGAGGGTGGCCAGATGCCGCTCTACCGGCGTCTGCCGAAGCGCGGCTTCAACAATATCTTCGCCAAGAGCTTCACTGTCGTGTCGCTGGCCCGCATCCAGGCGGCGCTCGATGCCAAGAAGCTTGACGCTAAGACAGTTGTGACGGCCGAGGCGCTGGTTGCGGCCGGCGTCATCCGTCGCGTCAAGGACGGCGTGCGCATCCTTTCGGACGGCGACATCAAGGCCAAGCTTGCCTTCGACGTGGCCGGAGCCTCCAAGGCCGCGATCGAGAAGATCGAAAAGGCCGGCGGCTCGGTGAAACTGCCTGAGCAGGCAGCCGCCGAGTAACGGCAATTTGAAGCACGTTCGGCAAAGGCGGAATTCGGTTTTGCCTGCGGTCGTGCTTTGATCCGACAGATGTGGCGGCCGCATCAACGCGGCCGCTTGCATGTTTGCAGTCCGGAGCTTATCTCGTGAGCTTCGGTGACACGCGCCGCCTGAGCTGCGGGCATCGAGCGTGACCAAGCGGAGAATCAGGCATGGCTTCGGCTGCTGAACAACTAGCCTCGAATCTGAATTTTTCGGCCTTCGCCAAAGCCGAGGATTTGAAGAAGCGCATCTGGTTCACCATCGGCGCGCTGCTCGTCTACCGTCTTGGCACCTACATCCCGCTGCCCGGCATCAATCCCGACGCTTTCGCCCAGGCCTTCTCGTCGCAGAGCAAGGGCGTGCTCGGCATGTTCAACATGTTCGCCGGCGGCGCCGTGCAGCGCATGGCGATCTTTGCCCTTGGCATTATGCCCTATATCTCCGCTTCCATCATTATGCAGCTGATGACCTCGGTCATTCCATCGCTGGAAGCGCTGAAGAAGGAAGGCGAGCAGGGCCGCAAGATCATCAACCAGTACACGCGCTACGGCACAGTGCTTCTGGCGCTTGTCCAGGCGTACGGGATTTCGGTCGGGCTTGAGGGCGGCAACGGCATCGTCAACGATCCCGGCATGTTCTTCCGCATCTCTACCGTCGTCACGCTGGTCGGCGGCACCATGTTCCTGATGTGGCTTGGCGAGCAGATCACCGCCCGGGGCATCGGCAACGGCATTTCGCTGATCATCTTCTCCGGCATCGTCGCCGGCCTGCCGCGCGCCATCTCCGGCACGCTGGAGCTTGGCCGCACCGGCGCCTTGTCGACCGGCCTGATCCTGGCGATCATCGTGCTCGCCATCATCGTCATCGCGCTGATCGTCTTCTTCGAGCGCGCCCAGCGCCGCCTGCTGATCCAGTATCCCAAGCGCCAGGTTGGCAATCGCATGTTCCAGGGCGATACCTCGCATCTGCCGCTGAAGCTCAACACGTCCGGCGTCATTCCGCCGATCTTCGCCTCGTCGCTGCTGCTACTGCCTGCGACCGTCGCCGGCTTCTCGCAGACCACCAATATGCCTGCATGGGCTAGCACCATCCTGGCGGCGCTCGGCCACGGCCAACCGCTCTATATGGCCTTCTACGCGGCGATGATCGTGTTCTTCGCCTTCTTCTATACGGCGATCGTCTTCAATCCGAAGGACACCGCCGACCAGCTCAAGAAGCATTCGGGCTTCATCCCGGGCTATCGTCCGGGCGAGCGCACTGCGGACTATATCGACTATGTGCTCACCCGCATCACCGTCGTCGGCGCCATTTATCTGGTGCTGGTGTGTCTGTTGCCCGAGTTCCTGATTTCAGCGACTGGCGTACCGTTCTACCTTGGTGGCACTTCGCTCCTGATCGTGGTCAGTGTAACGCTCGATACGGTGGCGCAGATTCAGGGTCACCTGATCGCGCACCAGTATGAGGGCCTGATCAAGAAGTCGAAGTTGCGCGGGGGGAAAAAGGCCAGATGAGGTTGATATTGCTTGGACCGCCGGGGGCGGGCAAGGGGACACAAGCACTGAGACTGGTAGAACGACACGGCATCCCACAGCTTTCCACGGGGGACATGCTGCGTGCTGCTGTTCAGGCCGGCACCGAAGTCGGCAAGCGCGCCAAGGCGGTGATGGACGCTGGCGAACTGGTGTCCGACGCTATCGTCAATGCCATCGTGGCCGAGCGCATCGATCAAGCTGATTGCGCAAACGGTTTCATCCTTGACGGGTATCCCCGAACTCTGGTGCAAGCGGACGCCGTTGAGGAAATGCTGTCGGATCGCGGACTGGAGCTAGACGCGGTCATCGAATTTGTCGTCGACGACAAGGCGCTGGTTGGCCGAATCGTCAAGCGCGCCGAAGAAGCCAAGGCCGCAGGCCTGCCGGTGCGCAAGGACGACAGTCCAGCGGTGTTCGAAGAACGCTTGAGGGAATATTACAAGAAAACCTCGCCGCTGATCGGCTACTACTATGCCAAGGGCAAACTCAAGGGCGTCGATGGCATGGCCGACATCGATGCGGTGACGCAGCAGATCGAGGCGGTGCTCAGGGCGACGACCCGGCAGGTTGGCCGAGCGGCCGGCTAGAGAATCGAACGATTGCGCTTGACTGGAGCGGCCCGCTGGGGTATGGCGGCCCGTCTTCCTATCAGGCATGAGGCTTGCTTGTCCGCAAGGGCAAGGCAGGCCGCTTTGAACTGGAAACTCCCGCAAGGGCCGGCCTCCACCGGACGCGGGGCAACTTGAAGCGCCGGCTCGCCCGGCCTACATGGAGAAGAGAAGAACATGGCTCGTATAGCCGGCGTCAACATTCCGACCAACAAGCGCGTCGTCATCGCGCTTCAATACATTCACGGCATTGGCAAGAAGTTCGCCCAGGAGATCGTCGACAAGGTCGGCATCCCGGCCGAGCGTCGCGTCAACCAGCTGACCGACGCGGAAGTGCTGCAGATCCGCGAGACCATCGACCGCGACTATCAGGTCGAGGGCGATCTGCGCCGCGAAGTGTCAATGAACATCAAGCGACTCATGGACCTCGGCTGCTACCGCGGTCTGCGTCACCGCCGCTCGCTGCCGGTTCGTGGTCAGCGCACACATACCAATGCGCGCACCCGCAAGGGGCCGGCCAAGTCGATTGCCGGAAAGAAGAAGTAATTTAGGGCAGTAAGGAGTAGGGCAGTAAGGCACTAGGAACGGCAGACATACTGCCCTACTGCCATATTCCCCTACTGCCTTCTCCCTGGTGGAGCCGCTGGCATTACGGCGGTGTAGAGATCAACTGAAAGGACCATCATGGCCAAGGAAGCCACTCGTGTTCGCCGTCGCGAACGCAAGAACATCTCGTCGGGCGTTGCCCACGTTAATTCGACCTTCAACAACACGATGATCACCATTACCGACGCGCAGGGTAACTCGATTGCCTGGTCGTCGGCTGGAGCCCAGGGCTTCAAGGGATCGCGCAAGTCGACCCCGTTCGCTGCCCAGATGGCCGCCGAAGATGTTGCCAAGAAGGCCCAGGAACACGGCATGCGTATGCTGGAGGTCGAGGTCTGTGGACCCGGCTCCGGTCGTGAATCGGCGCTGCGCGCGCTGCAGGCCGCCGGCTTCACCATCACCTCGATCCGTGATGTGACGCCGATCCCGCATAATGGTTGCCGCCCGCGCAAGAAGCGCCGCGTTTAAAGAATTTACCGAACGCCGCGCGAGCGCCTCAAGGGCGCTCCTCCACGGTATTCCAGGTCGCCCGCCACGATTGGATGGTGGCGGGACAACGGAAGGAAAGCACTATGATCCAGAAAAATTGGCAAGAACTGATAAAGCCGAACAAGATCGAGTTCTCGTCGAAGAAGAAGACGCTGACCACGCTCGTCGCCGAGCCGCTCGAGCGCGGCTTCGGCCTCACCCTCGGCAACGCGCTGCGCCGCGTGCTTCTATCTTCGCTGCGTGGCGCGGCTGTGACCGCCGTGCAGATCGACGGCGTTCTGCATGAATTCTCGTCCATCGCCGGCGTGCGCGAGGACGTGACCGACATCGTCTTGAACATCAAGGAAATCGCCATCCGTATGGAAGGCGACGGCCCCAAGCGCATGGTCGTACGCAAGCAGGGACCGGGTGCGGTTCTCGCCGGCGACATCCAGACCGTTGGCGACGTCGAGATACTCAATCCCGACCACGTCATCTGCACGCTGGACGAGGGCGCTGAAATCCGCATGGAATTCACCGTCGACACCGGCAAGGGCTATGTGCCGGCCGACCGCAACCGCGCCGAGGACGCGCCGATCGGGCTGATCCCCGTCGACAGCCTGTATTCGCCGGTCAAAAAGGTCTCCTACAAGGTCGAGAACACCCGCGAGGGCCAGGTTCTCGACTATGACAAGCTGACCATGACCATCGAGACCGATGGTTCGATCTCGGGCGAGGACGCAGTGGCCTTCGCCGCTCGCATCCTGCAGGACCAGCTCGGCCTGTTCGTCAATTTCGACGAGCCGCAGAAGGAAGTCGCCGCCGAACAGGTTACCGAGCTTGCCTTCAACCCGGCGCTGCTCAAGAAGGTCGACGAGCTCGAGCTTTCGGTGCGTTCGGCCAACTGCCTGAAGAACGACAACATCGTCTATATCGGCGACCTGATCCAGAAGACCGAAGCCGAGATGCTGCGCACCCCGAACTTCGGCCGCAAGTCGCTGAACGAGATCAAGGAGGTCTTGGCGGCGATGGGCCTGCATCTCGGCATGGAAGTGCCGGACTGGCCGCCGGAAAACATCGAAGACCTCGCCAAGCGTTACGAAGATCAATATTAAGCATGATCCCGAACCGAAGGTCAGCGCAGCAAAAAGTTGCAGACTTTTCGGACAAGATCATGCGGCTAACCAACTGGGGCTCAGGCCTCTTGAAACCGCAATGAAGGAGAAGAGCCATGCGCCACGGATTTAAAGGCCGCCGGTTCGCCCGCAGCATAAGCCATCGCAAGTCGATGTTTGCCAACCTTGCCGTGTCGCTTATCGAGCACGAGCAGATCCTCACCACGCTGCCGAAGGCGAAGGATTTGCGTCCGATCGTCGAGAAGCTGGTGACGCTCGGCAAGCGCGGCGACCTGCACGCCCGCCGCCAGGTTATTGCCCAGATCGGCAATGAAGGCGTCGTCAAGCGCCTGTTCGATACCATCGCGCCACGTTATGCCACCCGCAACGGCGGCTATCTGCGCATCATGAAGGCCGGCTTCCGCCACGGTGATAACGCGGCAATGGCGGTCATCGAGTTCGTCGACCGCGACACCTCGGCCAAGGGCGCCGGCGACCGTGCCCGCATCGAGGCCGAAGGCACCGACGAGGAAGCCGCAGCCGCATAAGGCTCGGCTTTCCTGAGAAGTTCAAAAGGGGCCTTCGGGCCCCTTTTTCTGTTTCCGAAGGTACCGGGCAGGGCTAGCAGGGGTTTTGTCACCGGTTTTTGCGGCGACTACCAAAATAATCGGATTTCAGCGGCTTAGCCTTTCATTTTGCACAATCGTCAGGACAATGGCGCCCGACTTGGAGGATTCGGAATGCGCGTTAAACGGCTGTCCATTGTTCTGATCTGCGCCTTGATGGCGTTGGCCGTCGTGCCTGCGGCCAGGCACGCGCTGGCGGAGGAGACCAAGCCAGATCCTGGTCTGTCCGACGTGCTGACCGATCTGTTGCATGGCGTCGAAGGCGAAAACGCCACCTCCGGCCCCGACAAGCGCGTGCCCTTCGGCCGCGAGGAGGTGCAGCTGTCCTTTGCGCCGCTGGTCAAGCAGACGGCGCCGGCTGTAGTCAATGTCTACGCCTCGCAGACCGCCAAGGTGGCGTCACCCTTCGACGGCGATCCGTTTTTCGAGGAGTTCTTCGGCCGCTCGCAGCCGCGCGCGCAGTCGTCGCTCGGTTCGGGGGTACTGGTCGATCCGACCGGCGTCGTGGTCACCAATTTCCATGTCGTCAAGGACGCCGACCAGGTCAAGGTCGCGACCGCCGACGGGCGCGAATTCGACAGTAAGGTGCTGCTCAAGGATGAGACGCTCGACCTCGCCGTGCTCAAGATTTCTTCTGACAAGCCGTTCCCGGTGATCGCCATCGGCGATTCCGACGCGCTCGAGGTCGGCGACCTGGTGTTGGCGATCGGCAATCCGTTCGGGGTCGGCCAGACCACCACCAGCGGCATCATTTCGGCGGTGGCGCGCAGCCATATCGGCATCTCCGATTCCAGCTTCTTCATCCAGACCGATGCCGCCATCAACCCCGGCAATTCCGGTGGCGCGCTGGTCAACATGGGAGGGCAGCTGATCGGCATCAACACCGCGATCTATAGCCGTAGCGGCGGCTCGATCGGCATCGGCTTTGCCATCCCTTCGAACATGGTCCGCGCCTTCGCCGATGCGGCCAAGGCCGGGCTCGACTTCTTCGAGCGGCCGTATGCCGGTGCCGAGTTCGAGGCGGTGACGCCGCAGATTGCGGAATCGCTCGGCATGGACAAACCGACCGGTGCGCTGGTTTCTTCGGTCGAAGAGGCGGGACCCGCGGCCAAGGCAGGGCTCAAGCCTGGCGACGTAGTGCTGTCGCTCAACGGCAAGCCGGTCGAGAGCGTCGGGGCGCTGGACTACCGGATGGCGACGCTGTCGATTGGTACGAATGCCAGCTTCGGCGTTCTGAGCAAGGGTCAGCAAGCGACGATGGACATCGCTCTGGAACGACCGCCCGAAGGCGCCAAAGCTGCGGAACTCACATTGCGCGGCCGCAGCCCCTTTTCCGGCGCCAAGGTTGCTGAACTGTCGCCACGGCTTGCCCAACGGCTCGGTCTGCGCACCGATGTCAAAGGCGTAACCGTGGTCGACATCAACCGCGATTCGCCCGCTGCCGATTTTGGATTCCAGCCGGGCGACATCGTGCGTGAGGTCAATGGCCTGACGATCGACAAGGCGGCGACCCTGGAACAGGTAGCCCAGCAGGATACGCGCTGGTGGCGCTTTACCGTCGAGCGCGGCGGGCAGATACTGCGCCAGGTGTTGCGTTACTGAGCCCGACCGTCAGCATGATCGGGCTCCAGGCAAGAAGAAGTTGCATGGCCGATCTGTTCAGTGTCGATGAACCGGAAAAGACGCCGCCCGGCAGGCCGCTGGCCGACCGTTTGCGCCCAAAGAACCTCGGCGAGGTCGTCGGCCAGGAGCATCTGACCGGACCCGACGGCGCGCTGACGCGGCTGATCGGCTCCGGCTCGCTCGGCTCGATGATCTTCTGGGGCCCGCCCGGCACCGGCAAGACCACGGTCGCACGGCTGCTTGCCGGCGAGACAAGCCTCGCCTTCGAACAGATCTCGGCCGTGTTTTCCGGCGTTGCCGACCTGAAGAAAGTGTTCGAGGCAGCGAAGCTGCGCCGCTCGAACGGCCGCCAGACGCTGCTGTTCGTCGACGAGATCCACCGTTTCAACCGCGCCCAGCAGGACAGTTTTCTGCCCGTGATGGAAGACGGCACCGTCGTGCTGGTCGGCGCCACCACCGAGAACCCGTCCTTCGAGCTTAACGCCGCGCTTTTGTCGCGCGCGCGCGTGCTGGTCTTTCACTCGCTCGGCGAAGACAGCATCGCCAAGTTGCTGGCGCGGGCCGAGGAGGCAGAGGGCAGGGCGCTGCCGCTCGATGAAGACGCGCGTGCGATGCTCATCCGCATGAGCGACGGCGACGGCCGCGCGGCGCTGACGCTCGCCGAAGAGGTCTGGCGCGCAGCGAAATCAAAGGAGGTGTTCGGCGCCGAAGCTCTGCAGCGCATCGTCCAGCGCCGCGCGCCGATCTACGACAAAGGCCAGGACGGCCATTACAATTTGATCTCCGCGTTGCACAAATCGGTGCGCGGCTCCGACCCCGACGCGGCACTCTACTATCTGGCCCGCATGTTCGACGCCGGCGAAGATCCGCTTTATCTCGGGCGCCGGTTGGTGCGCATGGCGATGGAGGATATCGGGCTGGCCGACCCGCAGGCGCTCGTCGTCGCTAACGCCGCCAAGGACGCCTACGACTATCTGGGCTCGCCCGAGGGCGAACTGGCCTTCGCCGAGGCGACCGTCTATCTCGCCACCGCGCCGAAATCCAATGCTGTCTATACCGCGTTCAAGGCCGCCACACAGGCGGCGAAGGAATTCGGTTCGCTGCTGCCGCCCAAGCACATTCTCAATGCGCCGACCAAGCTGATGAAACAGGAAGATTACGGCGCCGGCTATCGCTACGACCACGACGAACCCGACGCTTTTTCCGGCCAGGACTATTTTCCGGAGAAGATGGGAAGGCAGACATTCTACGACCCGCCCGAGCGCGGCTTCGAGCGCGATATCAGGAAGCGGCTGGACTATTGGGCGAAGCTGCGCAGCGAGCGGGAAAAATAGCTGCCAGTCGCACAGTGGCGTGATCGCCGTTGTCTGGCGTGACAAAAAACCCTATCAAGATGCGCCTTCGGCCGGCGGACAGGCCAGAAACGTACCGACGATATTCAGAACGGAATCGCGCCTGGCGCGTGGAAAAATGACGAAAAAATCTCGCAAGACCCTTCGGAAGTTCGCCATAGCGATCCCGCTGCTGGCGCTCGGCTTTTATTTCATTCCCATCCTGATGACAATTTTCATTGTCCTCGGTCTGATCGACGTGTTGCGCAACGACAACAAGAACTGGGCCCTGTTCAGTGGTTATTTCCTCGGCAACGGCATCTTCACCTGGCTGCTTTCGCCCTTCAATCTGCTGGTCGATCTGCTGTGCTACAGAAACCGGGGTGTCTGGAAACTGGACCAGTTTCCTCCGGACTATCAACGCGAGGTCAACGAGGTCCTGGACGTATTCAAGGAGCGCAAGGACGAGATCATCGCCGATATCGACGCCAATTTCGGCAGCGGCCGGCGCGGCATGTATGTCTATCAGTGGTATGGCAAGCACAAAATAGACAACGTTGCCGAATTCAACAAGGATTTCAAATATATCAAGACGATTGCCGTTTCTGTTTTCAGCGGCAGGGAATCGACTTCCTGGCACTTTGGCCCGCTCCGGCTCAGCCTGCGCATTCTCTACAACCTCATCCCGGTGAAATCGGAAGTGTTTGTCGAGTGCGGCAACGCCAAGAACTACTGGCACGAGAACCCGCTGTTCATCTTCGATGACACACTGCTGCATCGCTCGGTCAACCAGTATGACGGGCGCCGCTACTGTGTGTTCATGGACATCATTCGCCCGTCGCCGTTTCCCGGTCTGATCTCGACACTCCTGGCCATCGTTTCGGTCAGCGTCGAGCGCATCAATGCCATGTTCTACAAGAACTGGAAGATGATCGCCTCCAGCAAGCCGAAGAAGGCCGGAGCCGCCTGACACCGTGGTGTGACCGGCGTGAGGAAGCACGATGTATCATCTTTTGCTTGTCTGCCTTGGTGGCGCGATCGGCGCAATGGCCCGCTTCTTCTTGTCCGGCTTCGTCGCCCGCCGGGTTGGCGAGACCTTTCCCTGGGGCACGATGGTGGTCAACGTCTCGGGAGCGTTTGCAATCGGTGTCGTTGCGCATGCGGTGACGCGCGACGGCATGCCCGCCATCTGGGCCTTTGCCGTCACCGGCGGCCTCGGTTGCTACACTACGGTCTCTTCCTTCAGCCTGCAGACGCTGGCACTGGCGCGCGAGGGCGAATGGCTGCGCGCCGGCGGAAATGTGCTGCTTTCGGTTTTCCTGAGCCTCGGCGGCGTGACGCTGGGCTTTGCCGCGGGAAGTCTTCTGATTGGCAGCGGGGCGCCGTGAGCGGCCCGCGGAAGCTCCGCCACAACGGGACGGACACTGCCGCGGCCGGGCATGGCGGACGCCTCATTGGTTGGCGCAGAACCTCCGAAGCGGTTCGGCTCTATGCGACCGTGGCCGCAGGCAGCATGATCGGCGGTGTGCTGCGGGCGCTTGCCTCATCGACGAGCACTGCCCTGTGGGGCGCTGGATTTCCCTTCGGCACACTCCTCGTCAACATTGTCGGCTCATTCCTCATCGGCTTCTACACGACATTGACGGGACCGGATGGTCGTGTCTTCGCCGGTCCGCTGCAGCGCCAGTTCTTCATGGCCGGCTTCTGTGGCGGCCTGACGACCTTCTCGGCCTTCAGCCTTGAAACGCTCACCCTCGCGCAAGGCGGGAGGTTTCTGGCGGCTGGACTCAATATCGCGATCTCCGTGGTGGCCTGGCTTGCCGCCGTCTGGCTCGGCCACATCTTTGCAGTTCGCCTCAACCGGCTGAGAGGGTCCAGGCAATGAAGATACCAACACAGGCACAATTGCTGCGCATATTTATCGGCGAAAACGACAAGGCAGATGGCCGTCCGCTGTATGAGGTTATCGTGCTGAGGGCCCGCGAAATGCAGATCGCCGGCGCGACAGTCCTGCGCGGCGCGATGGGGTTCGGCCATTCCAGCCGGCTTCACACCACGAAGATCCTCCGCCTATCGGAGGATCTGCCCCTCGTCATCGAGATCGTCGATGACGAGGAAAAATTGGCCGCTTTCCTGCCCGTTCTTGAAACAATCATGACAAGTGGTTTGATTACGCTGGAGAAAGTTCAGGTTCTGCAATATGGAACCGACAACGAATAACCGAGTGAGATTGCGGGTGCCGGCGAATGCCGTTGCATGCCTGCAAAACGGCGATTGGAATCATGGCAGGCGTTGAACAGATCACAGTGGACGCCGGTGAGGCGGGCATGCGGCTCGACCGCTGGTTCAAGAGCCATTTCCCCGGTCTCGGTTTTGGTCATCTGCAGAAGCTGCTGCGTTCCGGCCAGATCCGCGTCGACGGCGGCAGGGTGAAGGCCGATACCCGCGTCGAAGCCGGCCAAACGGTGCGTGTGCCGCCGCTCGAAGTCGACAAGAAAGGCGAAAGCCCGCTGACCGGCCATTCGATACGCAACCAGGGCGACGCCGATGTCCTGGCCAAGATGCTGATCCATGAGGACCCGAAGGTCTTCGTCTTCAACAAGCCGGCCGGCCTGGCGGTGCAAGGCGGCTCCGGGGTCACCCGCAATGTCGACGACATGCTGGAAGCCTGGCGCAACCAGAAGGGCGAGAAGCCACGTCTGGTGCACCGGCTCGACCGCGACACGTCGGGTGTTCTGGTTGTCGCCCGTACAAGGCTCGCCGCCATGAAGCTCGCCGAAGCGTTCCGGGCGCGTGAGACGAAGAAAACCTACTGGGCGCTGGTCAAGGGTGTGCCGCCGAAGCGCGAGGACAAGATCTCGACCTGGTTGATCAAGGAACCGACGCCCGACGGCGATCGCGTGCGCATCGCCAAGCATGGCGAAAAGGGCGCCGACCACGCCGTGTCCTACTACCGTGTCATCGAGCAGGCTGCACAGACGATGACCTGGCTGGAGATGGAGCCGTATACCGGCCGCACCCACCAGCTTCGTGTCCATGCCGCGCATATCGGCTGCCCGATCATCGGTGACCCCAAATATTTCGAGGCCGACACCAATTGGGATTTTCCCGGCGGCATGCAGAACCGTCTGCATCTGCACGCCCGCCGCATCGTCATCCCGCATCCCGATAAGGGGTTTGTCGACGTCACCGCGCCGATGCCGCCGCACATGCGCCAGAGCTGGAACCTGATCGGCTTCGACGACGCCAGTGCGGAGGACTAGGGCCGGTGGGCGTCGCCACAGATACGCTCGACCGCCGTGACGCGGTCGATCTGGCGGCCTCCGCCATCATGGTTGGGCTGACTTTTTCCTGGGGGCTGAACTACGTCGCCGCCAAGATCTCCTATGCCGGCTACGATGCCGTTTTCCTGTCGATCGCCCGCTCGGTGATCGGCGGCCTGTGTGTTTTCGGCTGGTGCCGCTGGCGCGGCATCGCGCTGTTCACGCCCGACAAGACCCTCGTCGCCGGCATTCTGGCAGGCGCGCTTTTCGGTCTCGAGTTCCTGTTTCTGTATGTCGGGCTCGAACACACCACCGTCGTGCGCAACACCTTGCTGGTCAACACCATGCCGTTCTGGATGCTGGTCGGCGGCCATTTCCTGCTGGGTGAAAGCATCACGGCACGCAAGCTCGTTGGTCTTCTGCTCGCTTTCGCCGGACTGGTCGCGGTGTTTTCCGACAAACTGAGCGCCAATGGCGGCGCAACATTGAGCGGCGATTTGCTCAGTCTCGGCGCCGGCATTCTGTGGGCCGTGACCAATATCGTCATCAAGCGGTCGAAGCTGGTGACGGCCAGCGCCGAAAAGCTGCTGCTCTATCAGCTGGCCGGGGCCGCCGTCGTCGGGATTTTGGTGATGCCTTTTGCCGGCCCGCCAGTCCGCAGCTTTGCCGTTCTGCCGACCTTGGCTCTGTTGTTCCAGGCCGTCTACGTCGTCGCCTTCACCTATGTTCTGTGGTTCTGGCTGCTCCGGCGCTACCCTGCATCTGGACTGTCGAGCTTCACCTTCCTGTCGCCAGTGTTCGGTGTGCTCTGCGGCGCCGTCTTCTTGAACGAGCCGTTGACCGTTCGTATCTTCCTGGCACTCGGCCTCATCGCCGCCGGTCTTATCATCGTCAACCGGCCGGCCCGAAAACAAGCCCCCGGATGAGCATGCGCGACATATTGAACGACCTCGAAGCGGGAAAGCAGCTCTCCGATCCGGACCCGGTGCGTCGCGCCCAGATCCAGATGAAGACGCAACTGCCGAAGCGCTTCTACAAGACGGTCGCGGTAGCACCGGTCGAAGACGGTTTTGCGGTCCATCTCGATGGCAAGCCCGTCCGCACGCCGGCCAAGGCGCTGCTGGCGCTGCCGACCGAAAAGGCGGCTGCTCTCGTCGCCGAGGAATTCGCCGCACAGGAGGAGACCATCGACCCGGTGACGATGCCGGTGATGCGTCTGGTCAATACGGCAATCGATGGCGTCGCCTGTGATCCCCAGGCGGTGCTGGAGGACGTCCTGCGCTTCGCCTCATCCGATCTGCTCTGCTACCGCGCCGATGCGCCCCAAGGACTAGTCGACCGGCAGAACGAGCATTGGGACCCGGTCATCGACTGGGTGCGCAGCGCACTCGGCGCCCGGTTCCATCTCGCCGAAGGCGTGATCCATGTCGAACAGCCGCGCGAGAGTATCGCGCTGCTCGGCCAGCATCTTGCCCAACGTGCCGATCCGCTGCGCCTTGCCGCCATCCACGTCATGACCTCGCTGACCGGATCGGCGCTGCTGGCGCTCGCCGTCGACTTCGGCGAGCTCGACGGCGAGGCGGCCTGGGCTGCCGGTCATGTCGACGAGGACTGGCAGGCTGAGCAATGGGGCCATGATGCAGAGGCGCTCGCGCGCCGCGCTGCCCGCAAGCGCGACATGATGGCCGCAGTCAAGCTGCTCGAAGCTCTCAAAGGCTGACGGCACCGCCCGCTATTTCGCACTGCACATTAGACCAAAGTCATAATCCCAAAGGCGGTCTGCCTCTGGGCACTGCTTTCTGTCATTTTTTGCACCGGTGGCTGCACTGAGTCTGCGTTGCGAGGAAACGCGGACGATGACGCGCAGCATCGAGGGCTGACGGAATCACACGGGAGGATACGCTCATGGCAATGGCATCGACCGCCGGCAAAACAAGCCGCGGCATGACACGCGAGGAGAAGAAGGTCATCTTCGCTTCTTCGCTCGGCACCGTTTTCGAATGGTACGATTTTTATCTCTACGGCTCGCTGGCCGCCTTCATCGGCGCCACCTTCTTCTCGTCGGCGCCGGAAGCGACACGCAACATCTTCGCCCTGCTCGCCTTCGCGGCCGGTTTCCTGGTGCGCCCGTTTGGCGCCCTGCTGTTCGGCCGCATCGGTGATCTCGTCGGCCGTAAATATACCTTCCTCGTCACCATGACGATCATGGGCCTGTCGACCTTCCTGGTCGGCCTTCTGCCCGGATATGCGAGCTGGGGCATCGCCGCGCCGGTGATCCTGATCATCCTGCGCATGCTGCAGGGCCTGGCGCTCGGCGGCGAATATGGTGGCGCCGCGACCTATGTCGCCGAACATGCGCCCGACGACGGCCGCGGCTACTACACGTCATGGATCCAGACGACGGCGACGCTCGGCCTGTTCCTGTCGCTGATCGTCATCCTGATCGTGCAGGCCTCGATGAGCAAGGAAACTTATGCCGCCTGGGGTTGGCGCGTTCCTTTCCTGGTCTCCTTCCTGCTGCTCGGCATCTCGCTCTGGATCCGGCTGTCGCTCTCCGAATCGCCGACCTTCCAGCGCATGAAGGACGAAGGCAAAGGCTCCAAGGCACCATTGACGGAAGCCTTCGGCCAGTGGAAGAACGCAAAAATCGCGCTGCTGGCGCTACTCGGCCTTACCGCCGGTCAGGCCGTGGTCTGGTACAACGGCCAGTTCTATGCGCTGTTCTTCCTGCAGAACGTGCTCAAGGTCGAGGCGCAATCGGTCAACATCATGATCGCCATTGCGCTGGCGATCGGCTCGATCTTCTTCGTCGTGTTCGGCTGGCTTTCCGACAAGATCGGCCGCAAGCCGATCATCATGGCCGGCCTTGCACTGGCAATCGTCTGCACCTTCCCATTGTTCAGGGCGCTGACCTGGGCAGCCAATCCGGCGCTCGCCACCGCGCAGCAGAACACACGCGCGACGGTGACCGCGGCACCGGGGGACTGCAAGTTCCAGTTCAATCCGGTGGGCACTGCAAAGTTCACGACCTCGTGCGATATCGCCACCTCGTTCCTGACCAAGAACTCGGTGCCGTACGACGTGGTATCGACTGCGGCGCCCGGTACAGCCGCGTCGGTCAAAATCGGCAACGAGACGGTTGAGTCTTATGACGCCACTGCCGCCGGCGATCAGGCCAAGGCCAAGGATGCCGCTTTCGCCAAGGCGGTCTACACGGCACTTCGGGATGGCGGCTACCCGCTGAAGCGGGCAGCCGCCAAGGTGCCGGACCAGAAGCTCGAGGCCTTCATTGCGGCCAATCCTGAGCTGAAGCTCGATGCCGCGGCAATCCGCGCCGGCGACAAGGCCACCGTTCCGACTGACCAGGCGATCAAGGACAAGCTGCTGACTGCCGACGAGGCTGCGGGAGCCCCCGAGGTCACCGTCTATACCGTGCCGGGCGGCGGTCCCTTCGCCATGTTTGCCGACCCTGCAGCGGTCAACTGGCCGATGACGATCGCCATCCTGCTCATCCTCGTGATCTTCGTCACGATGGTCTACGGGCCGATCGCCGCGATCCTGGTCGAGATGTTCCCGACCCGCATCCGCTACACCGGCATGTCGCTGCCCTATCACATCGGCAATGGCTGGTTCGGCGGGCTGCTGCCGGCCACGGTGTTCGCGCTTAGCGCCTACAAGGGCGATATCTACTATGGTCTCTGGTACCCGGTGGTGATCGCGGCGATGTCGCTGATCATAGGCATGATCTTTATCAGGGATACGCTCGGAACGGACCTGCACACCAAACAGTAGCCGGCCCGTCCCGGTTCAAAGCAAAGCCCGGCGCGAGCGATCGCGCCGGGCTTTTTCAATTTATCGAGTGCAGGGCTTAGCTCTTCCGATCCTGTTTCGCTTCCTCGATCGCTGCCTCATGATACCAGGCACTTCCGAAATCCGTTCGGTTGCGCAAAGAAGCAAGTTCTGCCGCGAACTTAGCCTTTCCGCTTAAATTTGAGGCAGAGGCGCGCGCTGCCACCGGGAACATCAGGATTTTGGCCGACTGACGAGTGGAAATGATTTCCATTGTCGGTTTCCTTTCTTCGACAGAACCTTGCCGATTCAACCTTTGCCCAACATAGGTTCAGCAATCGAATTAGGCAACATGATTACGAAAAGATCAGTACTTGCATATTATTTGTGCAAAATGTGCTTGTGGATGATCCGAGCGCAGCATGACGGCGGACCAGCGATTTTGGGTGGATACAACCCCACTTTTGCCGCATCCGTCGCCGGCGAGAATGGCACACGAATTGCATTTTACTAGTCCGGCAGGTCGGCTGCTGGATAGGCCGGCTCGCCCCGGCGCCATCCAGGGTTCGGTGATCAAGCAACGAGAGGCTAGAATGACGAAATACAAGCTCGAGTACATTTGGCTCGATGGATACACCCCGGTTCCCAACCTCCGCGGAAAAACGCAGGTCAAGGACTACGCCGAGTTTCCGACGCTCGACCAGCTTCCGCTGTGGGGCTTCGACGGTTCTTCGACCATGCAGGCCGAGGGCCACAGCTCCGACTGCGTTTTGAAGCCGGTCGCCATTTATCCGGATCCCGCCCGCACCAACGGCGCGCTCGTCATGTGCGAAGTCATGATGCCGGACGGCGTAACGCCGCACGCGTCCAACAAACGCGCCACCATTCTCGACGACGAGGGCGCCTGGTTCGGCTTCGAGCAGGAATATTTCTTCTATAAGGACGGCCGTCCGCTCGGCTTCCCCGAGAGTGGCTATCCGGCGCCGCAAGGCCCGTACTACACTGGCGTCGGCTACAGCAATGTCGGCTCCGTCGCCAGGCAGATCGTCGAGGAGCATCTCGACCTTTGCCTTGCCGCCGGCATCAATCATGAAGGCATCAACGCCGAGGTGGCCAAAGGCCAGTGGGAATTCCAGATCTTTGGCAAGGGCTCCAAGAAGGCCGCCGACCAGATGTGGATGGCGCGCTATTTGTTGCAGCGCCTGACCGAGAAGTACGGCATCGACATCGAATACCACTGCAAGCCGCTCGGCGACACCGATTGGAACGGCTCCGGCATGCATGCCAACTTCTCGACCGCCTATATGCGCGAAGTCGGCGGCAAGGGCTATTTCGAGGCGCTGATGGCAGCCTTCGACAAAAACCTGATGGACCACATCGCCGTCTATGGGCCGGACAACGACAAGCGTTTGACCGGCAAGCACGAGACCGCGCCCTGGAACAGGTTCAGCTACGGCATCGCCGACCGCGGCGCTTCGATCCGCGTGCCGCATTCCTTTATCAACAACGGCTACAAGGGCTATCTCGAGGATCGCCGTCCGAACTCGCAGGGCGACCCCTACCAGATCGCTTCGCAGATATTGAAGACGATCGCCTCCGTCCCGACCAGCGCCGAGGTTTCGGCGGCGGCTTGAGAATGCGTTCACGGCGCGGACCTCGGGTGTCTGCGCCGTGACTTTCTTTCCCATCCCATTGCATCAAAAAACCCCGGCGTGTCTCCGCCGGGGTTTTTCTACGTGACTATGAGGTTCGGGGTCACACCGAATAATACATATCGTATTCGACCGGATGCGGCGTCATTTCGAAGCGCATCACCTCGGCCATCTTGAGCTCGATATAACTGTCGATCTGGTCGTCGTCGAAGACGCCGCCGGCCTTCAGGAAGCCGCGGTCCTTGTCGAGGCTCTGCAGGGCTTCGCGCAGCGACCCGCAGACGGTCGGGATCTTCTTCAATTCCTTCGGCGGCAGGTCGTAGAGATCCTTGTCCATCGGCTGTCCCGGGTGGATCTTGTTCTTGATGCCGTCGAGGCCGGCCATCAGCATGGCGGCAAAGGCGAGATAGGGGTTGGCACCAGGATCGGGGAAGCGGACCTCGACGCGCTTGGATTTCGGCGACGAGCCGAACGGAATGCGGCACGAGGCCGAGCGGTTGCGTGCCGAATAGGCGAGCAGCACCGGCGCTTCATAGCCCGGCACCAGGCGCTTGTAGGAATTGGTCAGCGGGTTGGTGAAGGCGTTGATCGCCTTCGCATGCTTGATGATGCCACCGATGTAGAACAGGCAGCTCTCGGACAGGCCGGCATATTCGTTGCCGGCGAAAGTCGGCTTGCCTTCCTTCCAGATTGACTGGTGGACATGCATGCCCGAGCCATTGTCGCCGAACACCGGCTTCGGCATGAAAGTGGCCGTCTTCCCATAGGCGTTGGCGACCTGGTGCACGACATATTTGTAGATCAGCATCTTGTCTGCGTTGCGGACCAGCGTGTCGAACTTGATGCCGAGCTCGTGCTGCGCGGCGGCCACTTCGTGATGGTGCTTTTCAACGCGCACGCCCATTTCCGCGAGCACGGTGAGCATTTCCGAACGCATGTCTTGTGCCGAATCGATCGGCGGCACCGGGAAATAGCCGCCCTTGATGCGCGGCCGGTGACCGAGATTGCCGGTCTCATAGTCGGTGTCGTCATTGGACGGCAGTTCAGTGGAATCCAGCCTGAAGCCGGTGTTGTAGGGATCGGCCTTGTACTTGACGTCGTCGAACACGAAGAACTCGGCTTCAGGACCGACGAAGATCTGGTCGCCGATGCCTTCCGCCTTCATGTAGGCCTCGGCCTTCTTGGCGGTGCCGCGGGGGTCGCGGTTGTAGGATTCTCCCGAGATCGGATCGAGAATGTCGCACAGGATGACCATGGTCGACTGGGCGAAGAACGGGTCCATATGCACCGTATCTGCATCGGGCATCAGCACCATGTCGGACTCGTTGATCGCCTTCCAGCCGGCGATCGAGGAACCGTCGAACATGACGCCATCGGCAAACATGTCTTCCTCGACCTCGACGACATCCATCGTTACGTGCTGCAGTTTGCCCTTCGGATCGGTGAAGCGCAGATCAACGAACTTCACGTCGTTGTCTTTGATCTGCTTCATGATGTCTTTGGCTGTCGTCATGTCCCTGCTTCCCTATGTGATGACGTTTGAACGTGGCCTTTTAACGGGAAAATTCAGACGGCGTCCATGCCGGTTTCGCCGGTGCGGATGCGCACCACTTCCTCGATGTTCGAGACGAAGATCTTGCCGTCGCCGATACGGCCGGTCTGGGCCGCCTTGCGGATAGCTTCGATCGCGGCTTCGACCGCATCGTCGCCGAGCACGACCTCGATTTTCACCTTTGGCAGGAAGTCGACGACATATTCGGCGCCGCGATAAAGCTCGGTGTGGCCCTTCTGGCGGCCAAAGCCCTTGGCTTCGGTCACGGTGATGCCTTGCAGCCCGGCCTCCTGAAGCGCTTCTTTCACTTCGTCTAGCTTGAACGGCTTGATGATCGCTTCGATCTTTTTCATGTAAAAAGTGGCCTCCACTGCCAAAAAAGACGGGTTGTGAGCCCCGCTTGCGCCTCAATCAGGCACGAACTGTGCCAATTGATGGAGCGCCGAGCAGCCTCACATGATTTGGATACCATGCCGCGCAGGAATGTACATTCGCATCATTCGCTGCGTCGGATGTGCCATGAACGCCGCGAGCCTACACACCGCCGGTCCTGCCGTCCGCACAAAAATTGGGCAGATCGGATATTTCGTGAGCAGCTGCGCGCCGTCGTCCCGAACGAGGTGCGCCGCCAAATTTGCTTGGGGACCTTCGTTGTTTGCGTCGGATCAAAAACTGGACAATGCTTGGAGAAATGATGTGCATGTCGCCTGATATTTCATGAGCAACGAACTTTTGTCTCCCTCCGAAATGGCCGAGGCCGACCGGCTGGCGATTGCCGCCGGTCCATTCGACGGTATTGGCCTGATGCGCAATGCCGGCGCCGCGGTTGCCGCCGTAGTGCTCAAGCGCTACCCGGCGGCGACACGCGTCCACGTGCTTTGCGGCCCCGGTAACAATGGCGGCGACGGCTATGTCGTGGCCCGCATCCTTCGGGAGAGCGCCGTCGATGTCTCTGTGTGGGCGTCCGGATCGCCCAAAGGCGGCCGTGATGCGGCACTCGCTGCCTCGGAATGCCCGGTTGAAGCTCGGCCGCTGTCGGATTTCGTTGCCGAGATGGGCTCCGTCGTGGTTGACGCGCTCTATGGGGCGGGGCTGTCCAAGCCGCTGTCCGGCGACGCCGCCAAGGTGATCGACATTGCGGCCGAATTGAACTTGCCGGTTGTGGCGGTCGACCTGCCGTCGGGCGTTTCAGGCGAGAGCGGCAATGTGTTAGGAAAGGCCTTCCGGGCCCGGACCACGGTGACCTTCGCGCGAAAAAAGCCAGGCCATCTGCTGTTGCCGGGGCGCGAGCTGTGCGGCGACATCGAGCTCGCCGATATCGGCATAGACAACAGCATCGTTGCGCAGCTTCAACCGCGAACATTCGAGAACATTCCGGCGCTCTGGCTTGACCGCCTTCCGGTTCCGGCGGTCGACGCCCATAAATACAAGCGCGGCCATGTTGGCGTCTTTTCCGGCGGACCGTCGGCGACGGGTGCTGCGCGGCTGTCGGCGCTTGCCGCGGCCCGGAGCGGGGCAGGGGCCGTCACCTTGCTGTCGCCGGCGAACGCCATCCAGGTGAACGCGGCGCATCTGACCTCGGTCATGCTGCACAAGATAGACACTATCGCGGATGTGGACGAATTCGTCGGCAACCGCCGCCCATCGGCCTTCGTGCTTGGCCCGGGATTTGGCATCGGGGAGAAAACGCGCGATTTTGCCCTGGTCGTACTCGGCAACGCCCATGGGCAGGGCAGCGGGATCGACGGGCTGGTGCTCGACGCCGACGGCATCACCTCGTTTCGCGACGCGCCGGATGCCCTGTTCGAAGCCGCCCGTCGACCGAAAACGCCGGCTCTGGTGATGACGCCGCATGAGGGCGAGTTCGCCAAGCTTTTTCCCGATGTCGCCGGGAACCACGATTTGTCCAAGCTCGCCAAGGCCCGCGCCGCCGCTAAGCGTGCCAGTGCTATTCTCGTCTACAAGGGCGCCGACACAGTGATCGCGGCCCCCAATGGCCGGGCAGCGATCAACAGCAATGGTGCCTCATGGCTGGCTACCGCCGGTTCGGGCGATGTGCTGTCGGGCATCATCGCCGGGTTGCTGGCTCAGGGCATGCCAGCCTTCGAAGCGGCCTGTGCGGCAGTCTGGATCCATGCCGAGACCGGCAGCCGTTTCGGACCGGGACTGATCGCCGAGGACCTGCCGCTGGCGCTGGTGGCGGTGCTGCGCGAGCTCGTTGAAAGCCGCGGGATGGCTGCCGAATGAACCGCCTGACTGCGCTGCTCGTTGCGATCATTAGTGCCATGTCCATGGTACAGGCCGCGAACGCCGAAACTCCGCTAACCATCGTCGACGACCCGGCCGTTCTCGCCGAGCTTGACGGCAAGGGCTATGGTTTCGCCGGCATTTTCGGCGTCGATGGCAAGGGCGATTTGAAGACTCTCTACGACAAGGCGCCGGCCTATCATGCGATCGTCGAAACGATTGCAAGCGACGTCGCAGCATTGCGGGCCGAGATGAAGGCCGGCGGCCGGCCGCTTTACGAGGTGACCGACGGCAATGTCGGCCGTGTCATGGACATGCGCTGGCTGAGGACCGATGCCGCGCGCTTCCGTCTCGTTGGCATAGTCAACCGGCTCGATCGGCGCGACTTCGCCGCGCTGCAAGGCGACACGAGTTGCGGCGAAGTGCGCTTCATCTATCGCCTCGCCTACAGCTTCAAGAAGAACGGCAAGGTTTTGGCCTCGCGCCTACCGTTCAATTTCAGTGCCATCTACAATGTCGCGCCGGATGCCGATGGCGGTTGTGTCGGCGTCGCCGGACGCTGGGCGCCACAACTCGACGAGAGCGTCGATGCCGGCTGGCTGATCGGCGGGCCGCTGGAAAGAGCGGCACTCACCTTCAAGCAGCTCGAGCTCAATGCGCAAGTGGTCCGCTTCCCCTCCGGCCAGGAGACCGAATTCGGCGGACAGGCCGCCTATCTCATGCGCATTTTCGGCATCGACGGCGGGGCTGTCAGTGAAAAGCCGCTGGAAAACACGCCCGACACGGCACGTCTCGCCGACGACGCTGCGCTGAAAGCAAGACTTGCCGACTATGTCCGCACCAATGTCGCGGCAATCGACCTCGGCGTCTACCAAATCCCCGATAAGTTCTTGGCAAAGAAGGTAGTCTCGTGGTCGACTTTCGGCAGCGCAAGGCAGGCCAACCACCCGTTCACGCCACTGTTCCAGCCCGCGGATTTCGCCGGGCTCGATTATTCCAAGCGGAAGCTGGTGCGCACGTCAGAGGCATTGGTCGAGCGGCTGGACAATGGCACCTGCCAGGGCTGCCATCAGGCGGGTTCGACCGCCGGGTTCCACTTTATCGGCCTGGATGACAAGACGACCTCGCCGCTCAACCGCATCGAGGTCGGTATCTCACCGCATCTCCACGCCGACATCCCGCGCCGCGTCGCCTGGCTGCACGCGACTGCGAGGGGTAAGGAACCGAACCGCTTCCGCCCGCTGTCCTTCGCGCCGCCGGCGACATGGAACGAGGCCGGCGAAATTGCCTATTCGCCGGCCGAAATCGCGATGCCGTGCTTCATGCCAGAAGATGCAGCCCGCTTCGGCGCGACTTGGCAATGCGGCGGCGGCACCGTCTGCACGCCGCTAGCGACCGCGTCCGGCGTGCGCACCAAGCTGGCGCAATGTCTGTTGCCCAAGGACAGCGAAAACATATTCTCCGGCCATCCGTGCCTGACCGGCTCGATCACCAGCAACCCGGCGCAACCTTTCAATGACCGCTATATCATCACCGGCCAGTTCGCGGCGTTCGCGCCAGGCATTTCGCGTACCGGCTACACCTGCCGACCGCCGAAGATCGGCGTGCCGGCGGGTATCGCCTATCGCGGCTGCGACGATCGGGATCGCAGCTTTGCCGCCTTCAAACCGGGCAAGCCGATGCCGAACGAGATTTGCGGATTGGTCGGCGGCAAAAAATTCGACACCTGCGTGGCGACCAATAATTTCGACCAGTGCCTGGGCGGCGCTGTCAATCGCGGTAATCGTCCCGCTTGCTCGGCCGACCATTTCTGTCGCGAGGATTACATGTGCCAGTCGCTGCCGCCCGATACGCCGGGCATCGGCAAGGTGAAAGGCATCGGCTTCTGCTCGCCGACCTATTTCATCTTCCAGATGCGCATCGACAATCACGTCACGCCGTGGTCGGGCGCTGTCAGCGCGACGATGGGAGCCGGGTTCGGAGCGGCGGAAGCGGAATAGGCCGACGACTCTGACATTGGCCGCAGTAGCTCCAGGCGGACAGCTATCGATCGAGGTCGTCGGCGATGTTCGATGTCCATTCACCGTCGAAATGCCGGACGCGTTCGGCGACGATCGTATCGCTCAGCAGGCTCGACAAGGCGGAAACCAGATCAGGCGCGACATCAGCGCCTCACAGCGGTATATTGTCGTGTTTCTTCCACGGGTTCTGCATGTCCTTGTTGCGCAGCATCCTGAGTGCGCGGGCGATGCGCCGGCGGGTCGAATGCGGCATGATCACCTCGTCGACATAGCCGCGCTCGGCGGCAACGAAGGGCGACAGGAAGCGATCCTCGTAAGCCTTTGTATGCGCAGCGATTTTCTCCGCATCGCCGATGTCCTTGCGGTAGATGATCTCGACCGCGCCCCTGGCGCCCATGACGGCAATCTGCGCCGTTGGCCAGGCATAGTTCATGTCGCCGCGCAAATGCTTTGACGCCATAACGTCATAGGCGCCGCCATAGGCCTTTCTGGTGATGACGGTGATCTTTGGGACGGTCGCTTCGGCATAGGCGAACAGAAGCTTGGCCCCATGTTTGATCAGCCCGCCATACTCCTGCGCGGTGCCGGGCAGGAAGCCCGGAACGTCCACGAAGGTGACGATCGGGATCGAGAAGCAGTCGCAGAAGCGTACGAAGCGCGCCGCCTTGCGGCTGGCGTCGGCATCGAGCACGCCGGCCAGCACCATCGGCTGGTTGGCGACGAAGCCGACGGTGCGGCCCTCGACACGGCCGAGGCCGGTGACGATGTTTTTCGCAAAATTCTGCTGGATTTCGAAGAAGTCACTCTCGTCGGCAACTTTAAGGATCAACTCCTTGATGTCGTAGGGTTTGTTGGCATTGTCGGGGATCAGCCTGTCGAGCGACAGATCGTGATCGGTGACCGACTGGTGGCATTCGATCTCGGGAATTTCCGCCGTGTTGGAGGCGGGCAGCAGATCGACCAGCCGGCGCATCTGCAACAGCGCCTCGACGTCATTGTCGTAGGCTCCGTCGGCGATCGAGGACTTCGTCGTGTGGATGGAAGCGCCGCCGAGGCTTTCGGCGGTGACTGTCTCGTTGGTGACGGTCTTCACCACATCCGGCCCGGTGACGAACATGTAGGAGGTGCCGCGGACCATGAAGATGAAGTCGGTCATCGCAGGCGAATAGACGTCGCCGCCTGCGCAAGGGCCCATGATCAGCGAAATCTGTGGGATGACCCCGGAGGCCAAAACATTGCGCTGGAAGATCTCGGCGTAGCCGCCGAGCGCCGCCACGCCTTCCTGGATGCGGGCGCCGCCGGCGTCGTAAATGCCGATGATCGGCGCGCGGTTGCGCAATGCCATCTCCTGCACCTTGACCACCTTTTCGGCATGTGCCTCGGACAGCGAGCCGCCGAACACGGTGAAATCCTTGGCGAAAAGATAGACCGGGCGACCGTTGATGGTGCCCCAGCCGGTAACGACGCCATCGCCGGCGATCTTGGTTTTCTCCATGCCGAAATCGGTCGAGCGGTGCTCGACGAACATGTCGAACTCCTCGAACGAGCCTTCGTCGAGGAAGACGTCGATGCGCTCACGGGCGGTGAGCTTGCCCTTCTTGTGCTGGGCCTCGATGCGGGCTCGGCCGCCGCCCATGCGGGCGATCTCGCGGCGCCGCTCCAGTTCTTTCAGCACGTCCTTCATGACCGGTCCCCAAAACGGAAAGCTGGATTGTGGTAGTCGTGGCAGCAAGTGAGCGCAAGCGCCGCTTCGCCATGGCTTTTGCTGCGCTGCAGCATCCGACCCCTTGCATTCCGAAGCGAACTGGGCCATATGCGGCGGTATAGGCGCTTGGGCTGGGACACTCCGGCCTTCTCGACGAATGAGACTGGTTGCGTCTGTTTTCCCTCTTCCCGACATATCGGCAAGGTGGCGAAAAAGCCCCGTGGCATGAAGCCTGCGGGCACGACAGCGCAGCCGCGTGGACGATAACGTCCGCCCGCCTTGTCGTTTCATGACAATTTTCGACGGCAGGTTGCGCCCTGCCGCCATCGATGTTTGCGGCCAGAAGCCGCATGAAAGAAGAATATTTTGACCAATGAAAACACTTTGACCGGTGAGAACACTGGGGAACTGACCGGTTTCGCCGCACTTGGAATTAGCGGTGCACTGCTCAAGGCCACCCATGGCGCCGGCTTTACCGATCCCAAGCCGATTCAGGCGCAGGCCATCCCGCCGCAGCTCGAAGGCCGCGACATTTTCGGCATCGCCCAGACCGGCTCGGGCAAGACCGCGGCGTTCGCACTGCCGATCCTGTCGAAGATCATCGCGCTTGGCACCAAGCGCCGGCCGAAGACGGCTCGCGCACTGATCCTGGCGCCGACGCGCGAGCTCGCCGTACAGATCGAGGACACCATCAAGATTCTCGCCAAGGGCGCACATGTCTCGACCGCGCTGGTGCTTGGCGGCGTCTCGCGTTTCAGCCAGGTCAAGAAGGTTGCACCCGGCGTCGACATCCTGATCGCCACGCCTGGCCGGCTGACCGATCTGGTGCGTGAGGGCGACCTCGTACTTGCCGACACCAAATGGCTGGTGCTCGACGAAGGCGACCGCATGCTCGACATGGGCTTCATCAACGACGTCAAGCGCATCGCCAGGGCAACGGCGCCGGACCGTCAGACGGTGCTGTTCTCGGCGACTATGCCGGCCGAAATCGCCGAGCTGGCGAAAGGCTTGCTGAAGAACCCGATCCGCGTCGAAGTCGCCCCCCACAGCACTGCGGCCGCGGAGATCGTGCAGGGCGTCGTCTTTGCCCGCACCAAGCAGAAGCGCCAGGTGCTGTCGACGATGCTCGCCGACGACGCGATGAAGTCCGTTATCATCTTTTCGCGCACCAAGCATGGCGCCGACAGGGTGACCAAGGACCTCGAGCGCGACGGCTTCAAGGCCGCCGTTATCCACGGCAACAAGTCGCAGAATGCCCGCCAGAAGGCGCTCAACGATTTCCGCGAAGGCTCGGTGCGAATTCTCGTGGCGACCGACATTGCAGCACGCGGCATCGATGTGCCCGGCATTAGCCATGTGGTGAATTTCGACCTGCCGGACGAGGCGGAGAGCTATGTCCACCGCATCGGCCGCACCGGCCGTAACGGCATGGATGGCATCGCCATCACGCTTTGCGACCCTTCGGAAAACGCCAAGCTGCGCCAGGTCGAGCATATCATCCGCACCAAGCTGCCGATCGTTGCCGATCATCTCGGCAGCCCCGATCCGCAGCGCAATCCGGCCGAGAAGAACGAGCGCAGCTTCGAGCCGGCCAACGATCGCAAC
This sequence comes from Mesorhizobium sp. M0410, assembly GCF_040321435.1. NCBI lineage: Bacteria > Pseudomonadati > Pseudomonadota > Alphaproteobacteria > Hyphomicrobiales > Phyllobacteriaceae > Mesorhizobium > Mesorhizobium sp. M0410. The sequence continues at coordinate 293,096 of NZ_JAMYRN010000007.1, read as the reverse complement.
GACCACAACGGCCGTCGCGACGGCAGGCGTCCCGGCGGCGCCAACAACGGCTTCGCCAAGAAGCGTTTCGGCGGCGACAAGCCGGCCTTTGCGGGCGACCGCAAGCCGGAAGGCGCCAAGCCCTTCAAGGGCAACAACAAGCGCCGCTTCGGCGCCAAGCGGCCGGCTGCGCGGGCGGCATAACCTGACCGTTTTGCGTCCGGCCAAGCCTGGCTTGGTTACTCACGATTGAAAAGGGCGACCGGAGTGATGCTTCGGTCGCCCTTTGCTTGAGGCCTCTGGTTTACTTCACCACCGCCTCGACCCACACGACAGTCCGCTGCGCGAGGGAAGGCGTGGTCAATGGCGCGAGCGCGTCGCCGGCAATGACGTGGCGCCCCAGCGACCCGCAAACACGATCCGTCGCCGCGTCACCGATCCTATTCGACCGGTGGCTTGCGGTCGAAATTCAGCGGCCGCGCATCCCAGCGGGTGACCGTGCTGATCACCCATCGGCAGAACGGCCTCGGCAGCATCCTGAGCAGCTTCAGCGTCCAGCTCAGGCGGCGTGGGAAAGTGACTTCGAAGCCGCCGCATTCGATGCCTTGCGCGATACGGCGCGAGGCCAGGTTGACCGGCATCAAGCCCGGCATCGGCAGGACGTTCTTCTCAGTCAGCCGCGTGTCGACAAAGCCCGGATTAATCACCTGGATGCGGACGTTCATCTTGTCGAAATCATATTTCAGCGACTCGGCCAGGATATTGACCGCCGCGTTGGTGCCGCCATAGGCGGCGGTAGTGGGCCAGCCGAAATAGGCGGTGACCGAACCGATCAGCACGACATGGCCGCGCGAGCGCACGCGCATGCGTTCGATGACCGGCACCAGGCCATTGATGATGCCGAAATAATTGACTTCGAAAGACCAACGGAAATTGCGCGCGACAAGATCCTCGCCGGGCGTTGCGATATAGCTTCCCGCGTTGAACACTGCCAACACGATCGGACCGAGATTTTTCTCGATCGCTGCAACCGTCTCTGCCATGCGTTTTTCGTCGGTCACGTCGCAAGGAAAGGCTGCGACACGCCCCGACATCTGCGCCGTTTCGACGATGAGCGTATCGATCGGCTGGTCATCGGGCGCAGTCACCGCGATGACATAGCCCTGAGCGGCAAGATCCTTGGCCAGCGAACGGCCGATACCGCTGCTGCCGCCCGTAATCCAGGCGACGCCATGCTTCGGATTGGCCCGATAGAGTGTCATGCTGCGCCCCGCCGGCCCTTCTTAACCTGTGCTCTACCGGTGAAGAAATCGAATGAAAAGAGTGCTTTTCGGTACATCGTTGAAATGAATACCGGCTGGGCGCCCCTGGGTGCAGGAATTGCAGTGTGCGAATGCGACTGGACCAGGCAAATTCTTGCCTTGAAACCGAAGCTTCGGGTTTCTAGGGTTTCGCCGCACCCACAAAGGAATCTCCATGCCCCGTTCTGTGATCGACGTGATCGGCAACACGCCCCTGATCCGCCTCAACAAGGCCTCGGAAGCAACCGGCTGCGAGATCCTGGGCAAGGCCGAATTCATGAATCCCGGGCAGTCGGTCAAGGACCGCGCCGGCCTGTTTATCATCCGCGATGCGGAGCAGCGCGGGTTGCTGCGGCCCGGCGGCGTCATCGTCGAGGGGACGGCCGGAAATACCGGCATCGGCTTGACACTGGTTGCCAAGGCGCTCGGCTACCGCACGGTGATCGTCATTCCCGACACCCAGAGCCAGGAGAAGAAGGATACAATCAAACTGCTCGGCGCCGAGCTGATCGAAGTGCCCGCCGTGCCTTACAAGAACCCGAACAACTACGTGAAGCTGTCGGGCCGGCTGGCCGAGCAGATGGCGAAGACCGAGCCGAACGGCGCGATCTGGGCCAACCAGTTCGACAATGTCGCCAACCGTGACGGCCATATCCGCACCACGGCCGAAGAAATCTGGAACCAGACCGACGGCAAGGTGGATGGTTTCGTGTCGGCGGTCGGTTCCGGCGGCACTCTGGCAGGCGTCGGTTTCGGGCTGAAGGCCAAAAACAACCAGGTCAAGATCGCGCTGGCCGATCCGCTGGGGGCAGCGCTCTATTCCTTCTACACCAGCGGCGAGCTGAAATCCGAGGGCAGTTCGATCACCGAAGGCATCGGGCAGGGGCGGATCACCGCCAACCTCCAAGGCTTTACACCCGATTTTGCCTTCCAGATCCCCGACGAGGACGCGCTGCCGATCATATTCGACCTGATCCAGGAGGAGGGGCTTTGCGTTGGCGGTTCGACGGGCATCAACATTGCCGGCGCCGTTCGCCTGGCGCGCGAGCTAGGCCCCGGCCACACCATCGTGACCATGCTTTGCGACTACGGCACGCGCTACCAGTCGAAGCTGTTCAATCCTGAATTCCTGCGCGAAAAGAAGCTGACGGTGCCGGGGTGGATGGAGCAACAGAGCACGATTTCGGTACCGTTCGAAAGGGTTGCGTGATGGCGCACAAGACCGAAGCGCTGTTTCGTGACGACGCCTATTTGGGGACGGCCGACGCCACCGTCGTCGCAGTCAACGATCGCGGCGGCATCATTCTGGACCGGACGGTGTTTTACGCCACATCGGGCGGACAGCCGGGCGACACCGGCAGCCTCGAACGTGCCGACGGCACCGGCATAGCGATTGCCGCTACGATCACCGGCGAAACCAAGGACGAGATCATCCATGTGCCGGCGCTGGAGCAGGCAGTTCCAAAGGTGGGCGAGCGCATGCGGCTCGCCATCGACTGGCCGCGGCGGCAGTTGCTGATGCGCATGCATTCTGCCTGCCACTTGCTTACCGTCGTCTGCCCGTTCCCGATCACCGGCGCCGCGGTTTCCGAGGACGACAGCCGTATCGATTTCGACATCCCGGACGCCGGCTTTACTAAGGAAGACGTGACGGCCAGACTGATGGAGCTGGTGCGGGCCGACCACCCGATCTTCACCCGGCTCATTTCCGACGAGGAACTGGCATCCAATCCGGGCCTGGTGAAATCCAAGAATGTGCGCCCTCCGGCTGGCACGGGAAAGATCCGATTGGTCTGCATCGGCGAGAACGCCTCGATCGACAGCCAGCCTTGCGGCGGCACCCATGTAAAGAGCACCGGCGAAATCGGCGAGATCCATATCGGCAAGATCGAGAAGAAGGGCCGCGAGAACCGGCGCTTCCGCATTCGCTTTGGTCCTATGCCGCCAGCCTGATATAGGACTGCGACAGGCGGGACAGGAGAGAAAAGATGGCCGACGACAGTCCTTTCACCATCGATGCCGATTGGTTGCAGAAGCGGCTCGGCAAGCCCGGCCTGACGATTGTCGACGCGTCCTGGTATCTGCCGGCACAAAAGCGCGACGCGCGCGCCGAGTATGGCGCAGCGCATATTCCAGGCGCCCGCTTCCTTGACCAGGATGCGGTTTCGGACCCCGACGCGGCTCTGCCGCACACGCTGCCGTCGCCGCAGCATTTCGCGCAATATGTCGGCGCGATGGGTATTTCGGCCGATGACACGATTGTTGTCTATGACGGGCCAGGGTTCTTTTCTGCACCGCGCGTCTGGTGGTTGTTTCGCGTCATGGGCGTATTCCAGGTCTATGTTCTCGACGGCGGCTTCGACCGTTGGAAAGCCGCCGGACGGCCGGTGACGGCGGAGCCGACGAAGATCGCCCCTTGCGTGTTTTATGCCAACTTTGATGCCGCCCGCGTCGCCAGCCTTGCCGACATGCGCCGGATCGTCGAGACGGGGGAGAGCCAGATCGCCGACGCGCGCTCGCCTGGCCGTTTTGCCGGCACCGAGCCGGAGCCGCGCCCCGGCATCCGCTCCGGTCATATGCCGGGCGCGCACAACGTGCCGTTTTCGGCGCTTTCGGAAAACGGCGAATTGTTGCCAAAGGACAGGCTACGCAACGTGATCGAAGGAGCGGGCATCGACCTGTCGAAGCCGGTCGTCACCTCCTGCGGCTCGGGCGTCACCGCGGCAGCCATCACGCTAGCTTTGGAGACGCTTGGCCATACCGACAACAGGCTTTATGACGGTTCGTGGACCGAATGGGGCGGGCTTTCCGACACGCCCGTCGTGACGGGCAAGGACTGACGGGAATGGAAGACGGATCGCTGGAAGACATCGACGTCACCGTGACGTTTCTCGAAATGCATGTGCCGCCTGCCTATTCGCCCCCTCTGCCGTACAACCGCCAGATCGCGCTGCTCAAGACCAAAGACATTCCGCTGCATTTCTACCGCTATTTGATGGATCGGGTCGGCCGCAAATGGCACTGGGTCAATGTGCTGAGGCTGAGCGACGAGGAGCTTGCGGCGGGCATTCACCGCGAGGACCGCGACATCAGGGTGCTTTATCTGGATGGTGCGCCGGCCGGCTTCTTCGACCTCAAACCGCATTTGCCGGAGGAAGTGGAACTCGCTTATTTCGGAATGATGGAGCACGCGACCGGGCAAGGCATCGGCCGCTGGTTCCTCGGTGCGGCAATCGCCGCGGCGTGGTCGCACGGGCCAAGGCGGGTAACCGTGCAAACCTGTACCCTCGATCACCCGGCAGCACTGCCGCTCTATCAAAAACTAGGCTTTACGCCAGTGGCGCAAAAAAAAGAGGTCGTACATCCGATGTCTTTCGCCGAGCGCGCGGCCAGCGTCATGCGGCCGTGATTTCAGGCCCGTTCATCCAGGCTTCAGCTTGTCGTTGCCACGCCCAGGGTCTGGATCAACACTCAAAGGTGTGTCCGACTTGTATGAGCCTGGCACTTTCCATATCGCTGTCGTCTAAAAACCGATGGTGATGGAGGATCGCACGATGACAATACGGGTGGTAATGGCCGGCGCGACGGGCTGGGTCGGCAAGGCGCTGGTTCCGGCGATCGGGGCGCAAGGCGACATGGCGCTGGCCGGGGCCGTGTCACGTAGCGGCGCTGGGCAGGATTCCGGTCTGCTGGTTGGCATGCCGGCTAATGGTATTGTCGTTTCGGCTTCGCTGGCCGAGGCGCTGGAGGCGCCGTCGGACGTACTGGTCGACTTCACCAAGCCGCATGTCGTGAAAGACCATGTGCTGCTCGCCATCGACAAGGGACGGCACGCTGTGATCGGCACATCGGGACTGGGTGCTGCCGACTATGCCGACATCGATGCCGCGGCGCGCGCCAACGGCGTCGGCGTCGTTGCCGCCGGCAACTTTTCCATCACCGCGACGCTGATGAAGCGGTTTGCACTTATGGCGGCAAAATACGTGCCGGATGTCGAGGTCATCGATTATGCCAGTGCAAAGAAGCCCGACGCGCCCTCCGGTACCGCACGGGAGCTTGCTGAGGCGCTGGCCGACATCCGCAAGGCCTCAACGGCAAAGCCGGTCTCCGAGGTCTCTGGCGTGCCGGCTACACGCGGGGGTGCGGTCGGCGCAGGCGAGGGGGTGCAAGTGCACGCGCTTCGCCTGCCGTCCTACATCCTGTCCTGCGAGGCGCTGTTCGGCCTGCCAGACGAGCGGCTGACCATCCGCCACGACGCCGGCTCGTCCGCGGCACCCTATGTGGCGGGCACGCTGCTCGCCATCAGACGGGTACAGCAGATCAAGGGTCTGGTTCGCGGTCTCGACGCGCTGATGGACTGATCCATTTCGGCAGGAATCGGGTGGGAAGCTCTGTCTTGCGAGCATAATTTCCGGTCAACGACACCGGAGATTTTGCCATGATGATAAGATTCAAGGCCTTGCCAACCGACGCGGTCCGGGCACTTCAGCGCGGCGGGGCGGATGCTTATGGCCTGAAGCCAGAGCGGCAGATTTCGGACGGCGACGGCGTGCCTTGCCGTCATTGCTTGAAGAATGTTGCTGCGGGGGAACCCTATCTTGTTCTGGCCTATCGGCCTTTTTCGGAGCTGCAGCCTTATGCCGAAACCGGGCCGATCTTTCTGCATGCGGAAGAATGCGAACGCGCTGCCGAGGTTGAGTTGCTTCCCGAAATGCTCGAAAGCAGCGATTACATCGTGCGCGGTTATTGCAAGGACGACCGTATTGTTTACGGTAGCGGCGGCGTCATTCCGACCGACGCCATTGCCGCACGGGCAGAGACGTTGTTCAGACGCGACGACATTGACTACGTCCACATCCGCTCGGCCCGCAACAATTGCTATCAGTGCCGGATCGACCGCGCGTAACCGAACAGGCTGCACCGGCTTGGGCCTGTCGCACTCCCGTCGCATACAAGCGGTAGAAAGAGACTGTCGATCGATTTGCCGACCGCGGATGAACCGGCGGAAATCTCGATAACCGAGGAAGCGGGGCTTTGGCTCCGCTTTTTTGTGCCTGCATTGTTCGCAAAACAAAAAACCCGCCGGGATTAGCCGGCGGGCTTGAACGATTTGCCTGGAGGGCCTTAGTTGAACTTATACTTCGCACCGATACGGACGGTGTGGAAAGAAGGAGTGGTGGTGAGGACATCGCTCGGCCCTCCAAACTCCTCCAGAATATCCTTCTCGGCAAACTGCGAATAACGATATTCGAGACCGACAGTTACGTTGTTGGTCACGGCCGCTTCCAAACCACCACCGACCGAGAAGCCGCTCGAGCCCCAATCGATGATGTCGCCGATGGGTGAAGATGCGTTCAGATCGAAATGCTGCCAGCTGTAACCGCCAAGCACATAGGCGAGGGTTGATTCGTTGACCTTCAAACCGACCCGGCCCAGCACATCGAAACCATAGTCGGTGTCCAGATTAATGGACCCGCCGGGCACTTCCAGCTCCGAGGTCATGCCGGAGTAGCGAGCATCAACCATAACGCCGGCAACCCAGCTGCCGAAGTCATGATCGTAGCCGGCGTTCAATTCGCCAAACACGCCTTCGCCGCCGATACCGTTGAACTCCAGGTCGCCAAGCGGCGGAACATTGATCTGATGCACCGACGCACCCGCGCCGCCCGCACCGCCGATATAGAAGCCGGTCCAGTTGTAGGTAGGTGCCTCAAAGGAAGAGACACCGCCATTCTGGGCGCCAAAACGATAATTGGCTGCTACCTGGAACGTGTGACGCGATGTATCGAGGTTGATTGCGCCATCCGGTACACCGAACTCGGAAAGGACATCATCGTTGGTGCTGAATTGCGTAAAACGATATTCGGTTTTGATGGTCCAGTTGCTGTTGATGGCCGTCTCGACGCCGGCTCCGACGAAGTAGCCGCTCTGGTCCCAGTCGAAGTCAAAACCTGCGCTCGTGTCAAATTTGTATTTCTGCCATGAATAGCCACCAAGGACATAGCCCAAAGTGTTTGGCGTGAAGAGGTAGCCTGCCCGCAAGCCAGCGTCGAAACCATAGGTCTCTTTGACCGATGCGTCGAATCCAGCAACGTCGAGGGAGGTTTCGATGTTGCCGGCATGAGCGTCCAGAAGTCCGCCGATCAGGAACCGCGGCGCCACCATATAGTCATACCCAACGGTGAGTTCACCGTACAGGCCTTCGCCACCAATACCGTTGAACGACACCCCAGGAATGAAGTCGCTGCTCAACTCGTGGACGTTCGCCCCGGCGCCAACGCCAAAGCCGACGTAGATGCCACTCCAGTTGAAGCCCGCCGTCTCCACGACCGGTTCGACCACGTCGGCGGCATGAGAGACCGACCCAAGCGCCAGAACAGAAACTGCGCCGAGAAGAAGAGATTTCGTGAATTTTCTGCTGATCATTACCCTGCCCCTGGTGAACCCGACATCTACGTAGCATCGGCTCATTGTGGCGGCTGTAACAAAAAAGCCACAGAAAGAGCACATTGCATCAAACGGGCACCAGATGCGGGCAAGACCGGCTGTAGACCGAGAAAATTGCCTGTGAACAAGCAGCCGCCGACAGCATCGGCGACTCATCAGGAACAAACGGTTGGAAATCAGGCCGCGAGAACGGCCTTCGGCTCGACCAGTTCGTAACCGAGCGCTTCGGCCACCGCGCGATTCGTTATCTTGCCCTTGTGGACGTTCAGTCCGTTGCGCAGATGGTGGTCGTCTACCAGCGCCTTGAGGCCCTTGTCGGCGAGCTGCAGGCCATAGTGCAGCGTAGCATTGTTGAGCGCGTGGGCCGAGGTGACCGGCACCGCACCCGGCATGTTGGCGACGCAATAATGGATGATGCCGTCGACTTCATAGGTCGGCTCGGCATGGGTGGTGGCGTGCGAGGTCTCGAAACAGCCGCCCTGGTCGATGGCGACGTCGACCAGCACGGCACCTTTCTTCATGCCCGACAGCATTTCGCGCGTCACCAGCTTGGGCGCTGCTGCCCCCGGGATCAGCACGGCGCCGACGACTATGTCAGCCGAAAAACATTCTTCCTCCAGCGCCTCGACGGTCGAGTAGCGGGTGTGAACGCGGCCGCCAAAGATGTCGTCGAGCTGACGCAGGCGCGGGATCGAGCGGTCGATAATAGTGACGTCGGCGCCGAGGCCGGCCGCCATCCGTGCGGCATGCAGGCCGACAACGCCGCCGCCGAGCACGGTGACCTTGCCGGGGAGCACGCCGGGCACGCCGCCAAGTAGCACGCCGCGGCCGCCATTGGCCTTTTGCAGCGCCGTGGCGCCCGCCTGGATCGACAGGCGGCCGGCAACTTCCGACATCGGCGCCAAGAGCGGCAGGCCGCCGCGCTCGTCGGTGACCGTCTCGTAAGCTATCGCGGTCACGCCGGAGGCCAACAGGCCCTTGGTTTGCTCCGGATCCGGGGCAAGATGTAGATAGGTATAGAGGATCTGGCCGTCGCGGAGCTGAACCCATTCGCTGGGCTGCGGCTCCTTGACCTTCACGATCATGTCGGACTTGGCAAACACGTCGGCTGCCGTCTTGGCGATCGTGGCGCCGGCAGCGCGATACGCGTTGTCATCGGCGCCGATGCCTGCACCGGCGCCGGTCTCGACCAGCACTTCATGGCCATGCGCGACATATTCGCGGACCGAGCCCGGTGTCAGGCCGACGCGGTATTCGTGATTCTTGATTTCCCGGGGGCAACCGACGCGCATCTTTTTTCTCCTGATCCGGCCCTTTGGGGCTCGTTCCCTGTCTAGAAATAGTGAACCACGAATCGCTCGATAAGTGTTTGCGAATGCGCTTGCCTGAGAGGCGACTCTTCGATAATCGTTGCGCAAAACATTGCAATTGTCGCAGGAACTCGCAAAAATGCCGCTCGACAGGATTGATATTGCCATTCTTGAGACGTTGCAGAAGGATGGGCGGATACCCAATGCAGCGCTCGCCGAGAAGGTCGGCCTATCGCAGTCGGCCTGTTCGCGGCGGCTGGACAATCTGGAGAAATCCGGAACCATCCGCGGCTATCACGCCCGGCTGTCCAACGCTGCACTTGGGCACCAGATGACGGCGATCGTGCATATATCGCTGTCCGGGCAATTCGAGAAGACGTTGTCGGATTTCGAGGCGGCGATAAAGCGCTGCCCGAACGTCCTATCCTGCCATTTGATGTCGGGCGAATATGACTACATCCTGCGCATAGCGGCAAAGGATCTCGTCGACTACGAACGTATCCACAAGGAGTGGCTGTCGGCAATGCCGCATGTGACGAAGATCAATTCGTCTTTTGCCTTGCGCGAAATCGTCGATCGCACGGCCGTGGGAATGAAACCTGAACTCGCCTAGGCCCGAACTCGCCTAGGTGTTGACTGCCTCGGTCACCACACGGTCCATCGGAATGTCGTGTGGCTGCGGGTAGATGCTGACGATGCGCTGCAGTTCGTAGCCGACGCCGATGACCAGCGGCTTGAAGGGCATCGCGGCAAGCGTACGATCGAAGAAGCCGCCGCCATAGCCCAGGCGAAACTGCTCAGGATCGATGCCGACAATCGGCGAAATGACTATGTCGGGTAACACCGGATCGCCGTCAGCCGGTATCGGGATATTCCAGACGCCCTTCTCTAGCCGGTCTCCGTGGGTATAGGCGCGAAAGACAAGCGGCCGGTCTTTCTCGACGACGACGGGCAACGCCGTGCGCCCGCCCCGCGCGTTGACGGTTTCCATCCACGGGCGCAGGTCCGGCTCGCCGCGAAACGGCCAATAGAGGCTGACCACGCGGCCGGCGACGTCACCGATCACCGCGTCGAGCCCTTCGGCAATGCGCTGCGACATGGCTGCGCGCGTGTCGGCTGAAACGGCAAGGCGGGATGCGATCAATCGCTGGCGCTCGGCCTTGCGCCAGCGCCTTACGTCGGTCCAGTCGGATAGCGGAGCTTGGAACTCCGGGTCGAGCTCGTGCATAAAACAAGGCGGGGAGGCGTACTGCGCTGAGCCTTCGTCTTCATCCCTAGCCATGCTTCACCTGCAATATACAGTTCCAACCAAGTCGTATCGTGGACGCAGGCTATATCTGGGAACGAGTCTGCAGCATGCGTATTCACGACATCAAGAGACGACTCCCAGTTAGTTGCAGCGCAGGCATTGCTGCACTGCACAAGGACACTTACATCAGCCTTGGCGAGAGGGATGAGTGAGATGAACACAACCAACCATCACGTCGTCGTCGTGGGCGCCGGATTCGGCGGTCTCGAATTCACCCGCGCACTTGCCGGCGCGCCGGCGCGCATCACCATGATCGACAGGCGTAATCATCACCTCTTTCAGCCACTACTCTACCAGGTGGCGACGACGGCGCTGGCCACCTCCGAAGTGGCCTGGCCGATCCGCCATCTCCTGCGCAAGCGCGATGATGTGACGACGCTGCTCGCCACCGTTACCGGCATCGACCGCACCGGCAAGCGCGTGCTGCTGCAGGACGGTGGCACGGTCGCTTACGACACGCTTGTGCTGGCGACCGGCGCGCGGCACGCCTATTTCGGCCATGACGAGTGGGAACCGTTCGCCCCGGGCCTGAAGACGCTGGAGGACGCCACCACCATTCGACGGCGTATTCTTTTGGCTTTCGAGCGGGCCGAACGGGAAACCGATCCCGCCAAGCGTCAGGCATTGCTGACGCTGGCGATCGTCGGCGGCGGGCCGACCGGCGTGGAACTGGCCGGCACCATTGCTGAGCTGGCGCACGACACGCTGCGCGGTGAGTTCCGCAACATCGACACGCGGCAGACGCGTGTGGTGCTGATTGAGGCCGGCGACCGCATCCTCTCCAATTTCGCTCCCGAACTCTCCGGTTATGCAACGAAGGCGCTCGAAAGGCTCGGCGTGACCGTCGAACTCGGCCGGGCGGTTACGCGCTGCGATGCCGAGGGTGTCGTCTTCGGCGACACACACTTGCCGGCCAGGACAATCCTGTGGGCGGCGGGCGTCGCCGCTTCGCCGGCCGCCGAATGGCTCGGCGCGGCAGCGGACCGCGCGGGCAGGGTGCTTGTCGAGCCCGACCTGAGTGTGCCGGGAAACCCGGAGATTTTCGTCATCGGTGACGCAGCGCACGTCCTGCGGCCGGATGGCCGGCTGGTGCCGGGCGTCGCGCCGGCCGCCAAGCAGCAGGGGCGGCACGTCGCCGCGACGATCAAGGCAAGGCTTGCCGGTGACGCGACACCGCGTCCTTTCAGCTACAGGCATGACGGCGATCTGGCGACGATCGGCAAGCGCGCCGCGGCCATCGATTTCGGCTGGATCAAGCTCACCGGCCGGCTTGCCTGGTGGCTGTGGGGCTTGGCGCATATCTACTTCCTGATCGGCTTTCGTAACCGGCTTGCGGTTTCCCTGAGCTGGCTATGGATCTACTTCACCGGTCAGCGCAGCGCGCGGTTGATCACCCAGGGCGACGACGATAAGGGCTGATTGTTCGCTGCCGGACATTCATCGGCGCGTCACCTCCTCTTGATGGAATCGGCTTCTGGACTCGGCTGGATTTCGGCGCGAAGCTTTGCTTAGGGCAGGACTTGTCACGTCGTGGAAGAAAGAGAAAACGAATGTCCCAACTGCGCCACCTCGTCTCACGCCGCGATTTCCTCGCCGGCGTTGCCGCCAGCGGAGCGCTGATCATGCTGCACCCGTTCTCCGCCCGTGCTCAAGCCAATCAGGCGCATCTGAGAATTATGGAGACGACCGACATCCACGTGAATGTGCTGCCTTACGATACTACGCCGACAAAGCCAACGACACGATGGGGCTGTCGCGAACGGCATCGTTGATTGAAGCCGTGCGAAAGGAAGCAACCAACGCGATGCTGGTCGATAATGGCGACCTTCTACAAGGCAACCCGATGGGCGACTACATCGCCTACGAGAGAGGGATGAAGGATGGCGATCTGCATCCGGTCATGAAGGGCATGAACCTGCTCGGCTACGAATGCTCGACGCTCGGCAACCACGAGTTCAACTATGGCCTGTCGTTCATGGACAAGGTGCTGGCCGGCGCCAATTTCCCGTTCGTCTGCGCGAACCTGATCCGCGGCACCGAGCTCGCCGCGAACCCGCGCGACGACAAGCTCTATCTCAAGCCGTATGTCATCCTCGACAGGAAGATCAAAGACGGATCGGGCGCCGAGCAACCGATCAGGATCGGCATCATTGGCTTCGTGCCGCCGCAGATCATGGTCTGGGACCTGAAAAATCTCGAAGGCAGTGTCAAGACGCGCGACATCGTCGAGGCGGCCAAGGCGTGGGTGCCGCAAATGAAGGAAGAAGGCGCCGACATCGTCATTGCGCTCTCCCATTCCGGCATCGACGTGAAGCAAAGCGACATGATGGAGAATGCCTCCGTCTTCGTGGCAGGTGTCGAAGGCATCGATGCGGTGTTCACCGGCCACCAGCACCTCGTCTTCCCTGGCAAGAAGGACTTTCAGTTGCTGGAAGCCGTCGATCCGGCGAAAGGCACGCTGCAAGGCAAGCCCGCCGTTATGGCCGGCTTCTGGGGCTCGCATATGGGGCTGATCGATCTGTTGCTGGAGCGCGACGGATCGACATGGAAAATCGTCTCGGCGACCTCTGAGGCCAGGCCGATCTTTGAGCGGGTCGACAAGACGAACAAGCCGACCGTCGCGGACGACCAGCGCATCGTCGACGCGCTCAAACAGGATCACGAGGCGACGCTCGCCTATGTGCGCCGGCCTGTCGGCAAAACCTCGGCGCCGCTCTATTCCTATTTTGCGCTGGTCGCCGACGATCCATCGGTCCAGATCGTCAGTCAGGCGCAGACCTGGTACTTGAAGGACATCCTGAAGAACACCGAGTGGAAGGATATGCCGCTGCTGTCGGCAGCGGCACCGTTCAAGGCGGGTGGGCGCAACGGCGCCGACTACTACACCGACGTGCCGGTGGGCGATATCGCCATCAAGAACGTCGCCGACCTCTACCTCTATCCAAACACGGTGCGCGCCGTCGAAATCACCGGAGCGGAGGTGAAGGAATGGCTGGAAATGTCGGCCGGCATCTTCAACCGGATCGAACCGAACCGGGCAAAGCCGACCAGGCGCTCATCAACACTGACTTCCCATCCTATAATTTCGACGTGATCGACGGCGTCACCTACAAAATCGATCTGTCGCAGCCACCGAAATATGATTCGAAGGGCGGGCTGGTGAATGCTGGCTCGAACCGCATCATTGACTTGATGTTCAACGGCAATCCAATTGATCCCAAGCGGAAATTCGTCGTCGCCACCAACAACTACCGAGCCGGCGGCGGAGGCAATTTCCCGCAGATCAATGCCTCGAAGATCATCTACGAAGCGCCCGACACCAACCGCGATGTGATCGTGCGTTATATCGTCAGCAAAGGCACCATCAATCCGTCGGCGGACGCCAACTGGTCGTTTGCGCCACTACCGGGAACCAGCGTCGTATTCCAGACCGGCGCCAGGGCAAAGGATTTCATTGCGCAAGTGACGTCGCTGAAGATCGAGCCGGCGGGCGAGGGCGAAGCAGGGTTTGCCAAGTACCGCATCACTCTCTAGGTGAGGATTTGAGCGTCGACTCGAAACTGTCTCAGCGCTAAGATACTGTCCGGTATGGCAAACCTTTTTCCAGCAGATGGCCTTGTCACCCACGTGGTGCGAAACGCCGCTTGATGGCAGGCATGACCAGATCCAGTGCGTCCGTCGAAATCCCACCGGAATAATCGTCCGGCAGTTGGTCGATCGAGGCTGGGTCGTCGAGGCCTTGTGAAAAGCCGCCGCCGGAATAGGGACCGAGCAGGTAGACATGGCTGCCGACACCGTCCATACGGTCGAGAAAACGGTCCGGCCAGCCCCACATCCACTTTGCGATATTGACGGGGATGAGCAAAGTGCCCTGGCGGCAGGCATCAGGAACGTAGCCGCTCCAGCCGAGCGCAGTGTAGCGAAGAATGCAGCGCGTCAGGGATGCGCGGCTCAGCGTGTGCGTATCCGGCAACGCTGCCTTGACCGCGTCCATAGGCCTGTCGCCGCCATAGACCGTCAGATTGGCGCGCTCGGCCGGCGTCAATGTGGCGAGCCAGGCAGCCAGCATCTCGCCTTCCTTGGGATCGTTGCTTTTGACGTTGATGTTGAAGCGTCGGTTCGGGAAGCGCTGCAAGACTTCATCCAGCGACGGCATCATGCCGACACCCTTGCCGCGAAACGGAAAGGTCTTGCCGCCATCGGCAGTGTAGCCATAACCAATATCGAGCGCCTTCAATTCGGACATTGCATGGCTGCGCGTTTGACCCTTGCCGTCGGTGCGACAATCCAGCGTCCAATCGTGGAAGACGGCGAACTTGCCGTCCGTGGTAGGATGGACATCAAGTTCGAGCGCGTCCGCACCGAGCGCGAAGGCGGCTTCCATCGACGGTATCGTGTTCTCGAGGAGGGAATGGCGCGGCGTCAGCATGCGAGCGGCCGTGCATGTTTCCGATCCGAGGTTCGTACGGTCGAAATCCTGAGCCAGGCCGCGATGCGCAAGCACCGAAGGGGTGCCGGCCGGCCGGCTCGAAAGCAGCGAGGTGTTGTTGAGCCAGATGCCGCCTGCAGCGACAAGAATTGCAACGAGGGAGATCGTCCGTCTGCGCATGATATGATTTCCCATTGGCCGTTATGGCCGCATCCTGCGTCACGATCGGACTTTTTGACGGCCGGGCAGATCAAACGGCCGCTAAAGATTCCCGGGGAGGGTCCCCAGCAGCGTTGGAATCGTTATGGTTGCAGCCGTCCATATGCGCTAGTTTTAGTCATGCGCTATGTCATCGTCATCACGACCGTCACCTTTTTCCTGATCTGGGACGGCATTTACAACCAAGGCCGCTACCTCGACAGGACGGTCAGGGAGGTGACCCGCATCGTGCACTATGTAACCAGCATGGTGTAGTTTCTCTTCGCTGCTACGGTTCGCAGACGCGACAAACCTGCCGATTGACGGCACGCTGCCGCTGACACAAAAGAACGCCGGTCCAACGGTCGAGGAGGCTGGGTTGATCCGGCATATCGTTTTCTTCAGCGCACGGCATAAAGCGGATGTCGAGGCAGTGCGCACGGGCCTCCTTGAGCTTGGCAAGATACCTCATTCGCGTCATTTCGAGGTAACGCTCAACACCAAGGTCGACCCGCTCTCGGATGAGATCGATGTGGTCGTCTACGCCGAGTTCGAGGACGAAGCGGCGCTCGCCGCCTACAAGGCGCATCCGCTCTATGCAGAGACGACCAGCCGGGTCAAACCGCTACGCGAATTGCGTTATTCGGCCGACATCGTTGCAAGGTGACGAGCCGCCGTCCACTACCCGCTGATAGTGGTCTTGCCGCTGAGGCGTCGGCCAAGCCCTTGAACCATTTTCAGGAATGAGGCACATCGCGCGGACATGACCGAGAACACCTCCGCAAGGCCTCATCCGCTCGATCACTTGGTGCTGCCGACCGCGAGCCTCGATATTGCGCGGGCGCGCTTGACCCTGCTTGGCTTTACCGTTGCCCCGACAGGTATCCACCCTTTCGGAACGGAAAACTGCTGTGTCTTCCTCACCGACGGCACCTATCTCGAGCCGCTCGTGGTCGCCGACAGACAGGCCGTGGCAAAGGCGATCGCGAACCGCAATGTCTTTGTCGCGCGTGATCGCACCTATCGCGAAGAAAACGGCGATGAAGGATTTTCTGCCGTGGCGCTGGGCACCGAAAGCGCCGCCGCGGACTACGCGCGCTACATGGAAGCCGGTCTGTCGGCGGGAGACGCGCTAAGCTTTTCGCGCGCCTTCACCGATGCGACGGGAACGAGCGAAACCGCATCGTTCAAACTGGCCTTCGCGGCTACAGGCAAGGCAACGGACGCTTTTCTCTTCGCCTGCGAGCGGATCAATGCGCCGAACATCGACCGCACTGCGTTGCAGGTCCACGCTAATGGCGCAACCGGCATTGTCGAAGTCGTAGCAGTCACTGGCGAACCTTTCGAACAAGGCCGCTTGATTTCGATCGCAGCCGGAATCGAGGCGCAGGGCGGCACTGTCTATGAGCTGCCGAATGCCGTTGTAACCATTCTGGGTCCTGCAGCCTATTCGGCACGCTTCGGCATTCCTGCCGGCGCGCCATCTGAACTCCGCTTTGCTGGGATCGTCTTTTCGATTAGGCACGCCGACGCCGTCGCCAAGCTGCTTGCAGCCAATTCCGTCGAACACCACACGCGCGGCGGTGATATCATCGTGCCGCCGGCGCCAGGGCAGGGCGCCGCCTTCATTTTCCGGGAGATCGCATGAACAAGCTCAATCCACTGATGCCGAACTCTTCCGTTGCGGTCGGCAAAGTCATTTTCGGCAACAGCGCGCCCTTATCGCTGATCGCCGGTCCATGTCAGCTGGAATCGCGGCAGCACGCTTTCGACATGGCCGGTGCGCTAAAGGAATTGACTGAAAGGCTCGGCATTGGGCTCGTCTACAAGACCAGCTACGACAAGGCCAATCGCACCTCGCTTGGCGGCACGCGCGGCGCGGGGCTTGAAGCGGCAATGCCTATCTTCGACGACTTGCGCAAGAATTTTGTGCTGCCGATCCTGACTGACGTCCACACTGAGGAACAATGCGCGATCGTCGCTCCGCATGCCGATATCCTGCAGATTCCTGCCTTCCTCAGCCGCCAGACCGATTTGCTGATTGCTGCGGCAAGAACCGGCAAGGTGGTCAATGTGAAGAAGGGCCAATTCCTCGCGCCGTGGGACATGAAAAACGTCGTCGCCAAGATCATCGGCTCCGGCAACGCCAATGTCTTGGTGACCGAGCGCGGCGCATCCTTCGGTTACAACACCCTGGTGTCCGACATGCGGGCGCTGCCGATCATGGCCGAGATCGGTGCGCCGGTGATTTTCGATGCCACCCATTCCGTGCAGCAGCCGGGTGGGCAGGGCGGTTCGTCTGGAGGCGACCGGCGCTTTGTCGAGACGCTGGCGCGCGCGGCCGTCGCGGTTGGCGTCGCCGGCGTCTTCATCGAGACGCACCAGGACCCCGACAACGCGCCTTCCGACGGTCACAACATGGTGCCGCTAAAGGATCTTCCCGCATTGCTTGAACGACTGATGGCCTTCGATCGCATCGCCAAGAGCGTGGGTTGAACCAGCAGTTGCGCCACAGCAGCGTCGTCAGGAAAACTTTGAAGAATTTCGAACCCGCCTGGAACCTTAGCCCGCGGCCCTCATTGTCAAAATCTAATGTCAACGACGACGAGGAGAATACCATGACGACCCAGACGGGACACACCGAAGCCATCGCCGCTTCGCGGGTTATCGGCACATCGGTCTACAACACGGAAGGCACTCATATCGGCGACATCGAGGACGTCATGCTCGACAAATTGTCGAACGGAATCATGTTTGCCGTCATCGGTTTTGGCGGATTTCTCGGCATTGGCGAGAAATACCACGCCATTCCGTGGGCGAGCCTTGATTATGACGAGAACAAGGGTGGCTATGTCGTGCCGTTCACCAAAGACCAGCTGATGGCCGCTCCTTCTTACTCGATCAACGAGCTGACCGGCGCCGACGGCGAGGCCGCACGTGACGCCTCATACAACTACTACAAGGTCGAGCCTTACTGGCATTGACCTTACTGGCACTGACTAAGTCTCCTGGAATCAAAAAAGGCCCCCGGGAAATCGGGGGCCTTTCGATGTGGCGGGTTGCTACTGCGCAATCTGCAGGGCCGGCAAAGGCGACGATCCCTGCGGGGGTTGCTGATTGTCGCACGACGTCAGGAACGCAGCCGCGATCAGGAACAAACTCACAATACCGCTCAACTGGGACATGGCGAAACTCCTCCTGTTTCGCCCCGCGCGACAACAGCCATAAACCAGAAACCGGCATGCGGCCTATGACAAATGATGACAGTGTTTTGTGCTTCGTGAGTCCCAAGAGCGGCAATGGGCGCGGGGCAATATTTGCAACTGCCCCGATTGCGTTTTGCGGCGCTTTGGCTAAGAGGTGCGCGACGCTTCAATCGATCAATCGGGGACATCGCAATGACGGCCATCATCGACATTGTCGGGCGTGAAATCCTGGACAGCCGCGGAAATCCGACCGTCGAGGTCGACGTCGTGCTCGAAGATGGCTCGATGGGTCGCGCCGCGGTGCCGTCCGGTGCCTCTACCGGCGCGCATGAGGCGGTCGAACTGCGCGATGGCGGCCCCCGCTATCTCGGCAAGGGCGTGCTCACGGCGGTCGAGGCGGTGAACGGCGAGCTGTTCGAGGCGATCGGCGGCATGGAGGCAGAGAATCAGATCCATATCGACCAGACCATGATCGAGCTCGATGGTACGGCCAACAAGAGCCGGCTCGGCGCCAATGCCATCCTCGGCGTGTCGCTGGCGGTGGCCAAGGCCGCGGCCGAAGCGGCCGACCTGCCGCTCTACCGTTATGTCGGCGGTACCAAGGCCCATGTGCTGCCGGTGCCTATGATGAATATCATCAATGGCGGCGCGCATGCCGACAACCCGATCGATTTCCAGGAATTCATGATCCTGCCGATCGGCGCGCCGACGCTGCGCGACGGCGTGCGCTGGGGCTCGGAGATCTTTCATACGCTGCGAAAGAAGCTGAAGGACGCCGGCCATAACACCAACGTCGGCGACGAGGGCGGCTTTGCTCCCAACCTGAAGAGTGCGCCGGCCGCGCTCGACTTTATCATGGAATCGATCGAGCAGGCTGGCTTCAAGCCTGGCGAGGAGGTTGCGCTAGGTCTCGACTGCGCGGCGACCGAATTCTTCAAGGATGGCAACTACGTCTATGAAGGCGAGAGGAAAACCCGCGACCCGAAGGCACAGGCCAGATATCTGGCCAAACTTGCTGCCGACTACCCGATCATCACCATTGAGGACGGCCTGGCGGAGGATGACTGGGACGGTTGGAAAATACTGACCGATCTCATCGGCAAGCAAACGCAGCTGGTTGGCGACGATCTGTTCGTCACCAACACGGCGCGGCTGCGCGACGGCATCCGCATGGGTGTCGCCAATTCGATCCTGGTCAAGGTCAACCAGATCGGCTCGCTTACCGAAACGCTCGACGCCGTCGAGACCGCGCACAAGGCCGGCTATACCGCGGTGATGTCGCACCGCTCGGGCGAGACCGAGGATTCGACCATCGCCGACCTCGCCGTTGCCACCAATTGCGGGCAGATCAAGACGGGCTCGCTGTCGCGCTCGGATCGCATGGCCAAGTACAACCAGCTCATCCGCATTGAGGAGGAGCTCGGCAAGCAGGCGCAATATGCCGGCAAGTCGATCGTGAAAAGCTGATTTCGAGAGAAAATCCGTGGCGGCGAGGGCGGGGACATTCCCGCCCTTTTTTGCTTCCTGGCTCTGAATCCAACAGGCTGTAACCGTCCATTAAGCACAATCGGGCGACAAAGGCGGCGTAGAGGATTCGGACCATGTGGACACGCCAGCACAAGCAAAGAAACACCGGCCGGCTGATCATCCCCTCGCTCTGCGTGGTGTTCCTGACTTATTTCGGTTTCCATGCCTATCATGGCGAGTTCGGCATCTATTCCAAGTATCAGCTCGAAGCTGAGACTGCCGAATTGCAGGGCAGGCTCGATACCGTCAAGGCACGTCGGATCGATCTCGAGCGCCGCGTTCAGCTGATGCATGAGGGCACGCTGGAGAAGGACATGCTGGACGAGCAAGCGCGCAAGGCGCTTAATCTGTCTCACGCCGACGAGATCACCATCATGTTGCCGGTCGCAAGATAACCCGATTTCAGTTAATCGGCGATATTTGCAATGATTTTAATTGCTTAGATGCATGACAGCCATGCGTTTTCGGCATGGCGAAAGCCTTCCCTGCATGTTAGCCTGCCTCAAATCGGTGGGAGAACTGATCTCCCTCGCTGTCCGCCAAGAGACGCCAACAGGGAGTGATGCATGGCCACCGCCACCAGAAAAGCGCCTGCCAAATCCAAATCAGACGGTAAAACGCCGGGCCTTTCCACCCCGAAGCCTGTTGAATTCACCAAAGACCAGGAGCTTGCCGCCTACCGGCACATGCTGCTCATCCGCCGCTTCGAGGAAAAGGCCGGCCAGCTTTACGGCATGGGCTTCATCGGCGGTTTCTGCCACCTCTACATCGGCCAGGAAGCGGTCGTTACCGGCATGAAGATGGCGCTGATCGATGGCGACCAGATGATCACCGCCTATCGCGACCATGGTCATATGCTGGCCATGGAGTTGTCACCGCGCGGCGTCATGGCCGAACTGACCGGGCGCCGTAGCGGCCTGTCGAGAGGCAAGGGCGGCTCCATGCACATGTTCTCCAAGGAGAAGCATTTTTACGGCGGCCACGGCATCGTCGGCGCGCAAGTGTCGCTCGGCACCGGCATTGCCTTCGCCAACCGCTATCGCGGCAACAACAATGTGACGCTGACCTATTTCGGCGATGGCGCCGCGAACCAGGGCCAGGTCTACGAAAGCTTCAACATGGCCTCGCTGTGGAAGCTTCCGGTGATCTACATCATCGAGAACAACCGCTACGCCATGGGCACCTCGGTCTCGCGCTCTTCGGCCGAGACGGATTTCTCGCACCGCGGCGCCTCCTTCAAGATTCCAGGCATCCAGGTCGACGGCATGGATGTGCGCGCCGTTAAGGCCGCCGGCGACCTCGCCGCCGAATGGTGCCGCGCCGGCAACGGGCCGCTCATTCTCGAAATGCAGACCTATCGTTACCGCGGCCATTCGATGTCGGATCCGGCAAAATACCGCTCCAAGGAAGAAGTGCAGAAAATGCGCTCCGAACGTGACCCGATCGAGCAGGTCAAGGCGCGGCTGCTCGACAAGAAATGGGCAAGCGAGGACGAACTCAAGGCCATCGACAAGGAAGTCCGCGACGTCGTCGCCGACGCCGCGGAATTTGCCCAGAACGACGCGGAGCCGGATCCGTCCGAGCTCTGGACCGACATCGTACTTTAACGAGAGGGCAAGGACATGCCGATCGAAATTCTCATGCCCGCCCTCTCGCCGACCATGGAAGAGGGTAATGTTTCCAAATGGTTGAAGAAAGAGGGCGACAAGGTCGCGGCGGGTGACGCCATTGCCGAGATTGAGACCGACAAGGCAACGATGGAAGTCGAAGCCGTGGACGACGGCACGCTTGCCAAGATCGTGGTTCCTGCCGGCACCGAGGGTGTCAAAGTCAACACGCTGATCGCCGTGCTGGCCGTCGATGGCGAAGACATCGACGAGGCAGGCGAAGGTATCGGCGAGGAGGCTGTTGAGTCGCAAGCGGAAGCGCCCGCGGCTGCTCCGCCCCCCGCGGCTGCTCCGGCCAAGAACGAAGCGGCAGCACCTGTTGCCGCCTCCCCCAAGCTGGAAATTGCCGCCGATCCCGACATCCCGGCCGGCACCGAAATGGTCTCGACCACAGTGCGTGAAGCCTTGCGCGATGCAATGGCGGAGGAAATGCGCCGCGACGGCGACGTCTTCGTCATGGGCGAGGAAGTCGCCGAGTACCAGGGCGCCTACAAGATCACGCAAGGCCTGTTGCAGGAATTCGGTCCGAGACGCGTGGTCGACACGCCGATCACCGAGCACGGCTTTGCCGGCGTTGGTGTTGGCGCGGCGATGGCCGGCCTGAAGCCGATCGTCGAATTCATGACCTTCAACTTCGCCATGCAGGCGATCGACCAGATCATCAATTCAGCCGCCAAGACGCTCTATATGTCCGGCGGCCAGATGGGCGCCCCGATCGTCTTTCGCGGCCCGAACGGCGCTGCTGCCCGCGTCGCCGCGCAGCATTCGCAGTGCTATGCCGCCTGGTACAGCCATATTCCCGGCTTGAAGGTGGTGATGCCTTATACCGCCGCCGACGCCAAGGGTCTGCTCAAGGCGGCGATCCGCGACCCGAACCCGGTCATCTTCCTCGAGAACGAAATCCTTTACGGCCACTCCTTCGACGTGCCGAAGATGGACGATTTCGTGCTGCCGATCGGCAAGGCGCGCATTCACAAATCCGGCAAGGACGTGACCATCGTCTCGTTCGGCATCGGCATGACCTACGCGATTAAGGCCGAGGCGGAGTTGCGTGGCATGGGCATCGATGCCGAGATAATCGACTTGCGCACCATCCGCCCGCTCGACTTCGACACGATCATCGCCTCGGTCAAAAAGACCAATCGCCTGGTGGTGGTCGAGGAAGGCTTTCCGCAGAACTCGGTCGGCGACCAT
Source organism: Mesorhizobium sp. M0410 (assembly GCF_040321435.1). NCBI lineage: Bacteria > Pseudomonadati > Pseudomonadota > Alphaproteobacteria > Hyphomicrobiales > Phyllobacteriaceae > Mesorhizobium > Mesorhizobium sp. M0410. Next base: position 270,529 of record NZ_JAMYRN010000007.1, on the reverse strand, counting down.
ATCGCCAATCAGGTCTCGCAGCGTGCCTTCGATTTCCTCGACGCACCGGTCATCACCATTGCCGGCAAGGACGTGCCGATGCCCTATGCAGCGAACCTCGAAAAGCTGGCGTTGCCCAATGTCGGCGAGGTCGTCGAGGCGGTCAAAGCCGTCACATATCGCTGAGCAGGGCGGAGGACAAAATGCCTATCAACATCACCATGCCGGCGCTGTCGCCCACAATGGAAGAGGGCAACCTTTCCAAGTGGCTGGTCAAGGAAGGCGACAAGGTCTCGCCGGGAGACGTGATTGCCGAGATCGAGACCGACAAGGCAACGATGGAAGTCGAAGCCGTCGACGAAGGCACGGTCGCCAAGCTGGTGGTTCCGGCGGGCACTGAAGGCGTCAAGGTCAATGCGCTGATCGCGGTGCTGGCGGCTGAGGGGGAGGATGCGGCGGCCGCCGCGAAAAGCGGTGACGGCGCTGCGCCGGCAAAGGCTGAGGCTCCGAAAGCGGACGCCTCCAAAGCTGAAACACCAAAGCCCGAAGCGCCGAAGCAGGAGCCTGCCGCACCTGCAGCTAAGGCGGAAGCGGCGCCGGCCGCCAACGGCCATGCAAACGGTGAGCGCATCTTCGCCTCGCCGCTGGCCCGGCGCATTGCCAGCGAAGCTGGTATAGATGTCGCGGCGCTGACCGGCTCCGGCCCTCACGGCCGCGTGGTAAAGGCCGACGTCGATGCCGCGATTTCCAGTGGCGGCGCCAAGGCGGCACCAGCAGCAAAAGCGGCGCCCGCCGGCGCTGCGGCACCTGCGACCGCAGCACCCAAGGCGATGCCGGACGAGCAGGTGCTCAAACTGTTTGCCGAAGGCTCCTACGAGCTGATCCCGCACGACAATATGCGCAAGACCATTGCGCGGCGGCTGGTCGAGGCCAAGACCACCATTCCGCATTTCTATCTGACGCTCGACTGCGAACTCGATGCACTTCTGGCCCTGCGCACACAGATCAATGCGGCCGCCCCGGTGAAGAAGACCGAGAAGGGCGAAACGCCGGCCTACAAGCTGTCGGTCAACGACATGGTCATCAAGGCTCTGGCCATGGCGCTGATGGCGGTTCCGGACGCCAATGCGTCGTGGACAGAAAACGCCATGATCAAGCACAAGCACGCCGATGTCGGCGTTGCCGTGTCGATCCCCGGCGGCCTCATCACCCCCATCATCCGGCGTGCCGACGAAAAGACGATGTCCGTCATCTCCAACGAGATGAAGGATCTTGCCGGCCGCGCCCGCAGCCGCAAGCTGAAGCCGGAAGAATATCAGGGCGGTACCACGGCGGTGTCCAATCTCGGCATGTTCGGCGTCAAGGATTTTTCTGCCGTCATCAACCCGCCGCATGCGACGATCCTGGCGGTCGGCGCCGGCGAGCAACGCGCGGTGGTGAAGAACGGCGAGATCAAGATCGCAACAATCATGTCGGTGACGCTGTCGACCGATCACCGCGCAGTCGACGGTGCGCTCGGCGCCGAGCTGCTCGTCGCCTTCAAGCGCATGATCGAAAATCCGATGGGCATGCTGGTCTAAGCAGGGAACAGGGCGGTGCGGAAATTCTACACCAGCCTTTTCGCCTCCATCCAATCCGGCTCGTAAACGATTATCGTACATTGGCTGTTCGGGCGGTAGCGATTGCGGATAGGTCTTTGTTGGAGGGGGGAAAACGCATGAAAACGGTCCTCTGCTATGGCGATTCGCTGACCTGGGGCTATGACGCGGCAAGCCTCGGCCGGCACCCGCTGGAAGATCGCTGGCCGAGCGTGCTGCAGGCGGCATTGGGCAGCGGCGTCGAGGTCGTTGCCGAAGGCCTGAATGGCCGAACCACCGCCTTCGACGATCACTTGGCCGGGGCGGACCGCAATGGCGCAAGGCTGTTGCCAACAATCCTGACGACGCACGCACCGATCGATCTGATCGTCGTCATGCTCGGCGCCAACGATATGAAGCCGTGGATTCACGGCAATCCTGTCGCGGCAAAGCAAGGCATGCAACGCCTGATCGATATCGTGCGCGGTCACGATTACCCGTTCAATTGGCCGGCGCCGCAGATCCTGATCGTCGCGCCGCCCGTAGTCAGCCGCACGGAAAACGCCGAGTTCAAGGAAATGTTCGCTGGCGGCGATGACGCGTCAAAGCGGCTGGCGCCGCAATATTCCGCCCTTGCCGACGAGGCCGGCTGTGGCTTCTTCGATGCCGGCACGGTGGCCAAAACCACGCCGCTCGACGGCGTCCATCTCGATGCCGAAAACACGCGGAACGTCGGGCAAGCGCTGGCGCCGCTCGTGCGCCTCATGTTGGAATTGTGAAGGAGAAAGCCGTGGCTGAGAACTACGACGTCATCATCATCGGCTCCGGCCCCGGCGGCTATGTCACTGCAGTGCGTTCGGCCCAGCTTGGCTTCAAGACGGCGATCGTCGAGCGCGAGCACTTGGGCGGCATCTGCCTCAACTGGGGCTGCATTCCGACCAAAGCGCTGCTGCGCTCCGCCGAGATCATGCACTATTCGGATCATCTGAAGGACTACGGCCTGAAGATCGATGGCAAGGTCGGCGTCGACACAGCCGCCGTCGTCGATCGCTCGCGAAAGGTCTCGCTGCGGCTCAACGGCGGCGTCGGCTTCCTGATGAAGAAGAACAAGGTCGACGTCATCTGGGGCGAAGCCAAGCTGACCAAACCTGGCGAGATCGTCGTGTCGAAATCGTCGAAGAAGCCGATGGAGCCGCAGCCGCCGGCGCCCAAGGGCGTCAAGGGCGAGGGCACCTATAGCGCCAAGCACATCATCCTGGCGACCGGCGCCAGGCCGCGCGCCCTGCCCGGCATCGAGCCTGACGGCAAGTTGATCTGGACCTATTTCGAGGCGATGGTGCCGAAAGAGATGCCGAAATCGCTGCTGGTGATGGGCTCGGGCGCCATCGGCATCGAGTTCGCCTCATTCTACCGCACCATGGGCGCCGAGGTGACGGTGGTCGAACTGCTGCCGGCTGTGATGCCGGTCGAGGACGCCGAGGTCTCGAAATTCGCGCAGAAGCAGTTCGAGAAGCAGGGCATGAAGATCATCCTAGAAGCCAAGGTGACCAAGGTCGAGAAGGGCACTAACTCGGTCACCGCGCATGTCGAGATGAAGGACGGCAAGGTCGAGAAGATCACCGCCGATCGCATGATCTCGGCCGTCGGCGTACAAGGCAATATCGAGAACCTCGGCCTCGAGACGCTCGGCGTGAAGACGGACCGCGGTTGCGTCGTCGTCGACGGCTACGGCAAGACCAATGTGCCGGGCGTCTACGCCATCGGCGACGTTGCCGGACCGCCGATGCTCGCCCACAAGGCCGAGCATGAGGGCGTGGTCTGTGTGGAAAAGATCGCCAATTTCCCCGGCGTGCATGCCATCGACAAGCTGAAGATCCCGGGCTGCACCTATTGCAATCCGCAAGTCGCCTCGGTCGGACTGACGGAAGCCAAAGCGAAAGCCGACGGAAAGGACATCCGCGTCGGCCGCTTTCAGTTCGCGGCAAACGGCAAGGCGATTGCGCTCGGCGAGGACCAAGGCTTCGTCAAGACCATTTTCGACAAGAAGACCGGCCAGTTGCTGGGTGCCCACATGGTCGGCGCAGAAGTAACCGAACTGATCCAGGGCTTCGTCGTGGCGATGAATCTGGAGACCACCGAGGAAGAGCTGATGCACACGATCTTCCCGCACCCGACGCTGTCGGAGATGATGAAGGAGAGTGTACTCGACGCCTATGGCCGCGCACTGAATGCATGATAAATTAGTTGGGCGAGTCTCACACGGAAGACACAAAGGAACTCGACGGCAGAGCAATTCGTTTCGCAGGCATCATCCATCATACAAGGAGAGGGCATATGGAAATGAACGGCGTGGGCTGGGTTGCAGCCATCATCATCGGCGGCCTGGCGGGATGGCTCGCCGAGATGGTCATGAAGAGCAATACCGGCATCCTCATGAACATCGTTCTCGGCATTGTCGGCGCAATCGTGTTGAACGCCATCTTGCAGGCCCTGAACATCGGCATCTTCGGCGTCGGCTGGATAGCCTATCTGATCACCGGCTTCATCGGTGCCTGCATTCTGATTGCGGTCGGACGACTGGTGCGCCGCTAACCTCTGTCGGCACTTGCTATGCGAAAAAGGCCACCGCGGCATGCGTGATCGCGGCCTTTTTCTTTTCGCCGAAAAGTCCTAGATGACGTGGGTAGAGCGAGCGCTGGACAAGCGCTTGCCAATGAGCCGGGTTTCACATGGTCACCGTCCTCGACACGATTGCCAATGCGCCGCGCCTGCGGCATCCCGAAAAGGCGCACAAGCCGGATCAGGACGTACTGCGCAAGCCTGACTGGATCCGCGTCAAGGCGCCGATGTCGAAAGGCTATGCCGAGACGCGCGAAATCGTGAAATCTCACAAACTGGTGACGGTTTGCGAAGAGGCGGGCTGCCCCAATATCGGCGAGTGCTGGGAGAAGAAGCACGCCACCTTCATGGTCATGGGCGAGATCTGCACGCGGGCCTGCGCCTTTTGCAATGTCGCCACCGGCATCCCGACCGCACTCGATCCCGACGAGCCGGCGCGTGTCGCGCATGCGGTCAAGCAGATGGGGTTGAGCCATGTCGTCATCACCTCCGTCGATCGCGACGATCTCGCCGATGGCGGGGCCCAGCATTTTGCCGATGTCATCCGTGCGATCAGGGCAGCGACCCCATCGACGACGATCGAAATCCTGACGCCCGATTTCCTGCGCAAGGACGGTGCACTGGAGATCGTCGTGGCGGCCAAGCCGGACGTTTTCAACCATAATCTCGAGACCGTGCCGTCTAACTATCTGACTGTTCGGCCGGGTGCGCGCTATTTCCACTCGATCAGGCTCTTGCAGCGGGTCAAGGAACTCGACCCCTCGATCTTCACCAAGTCCGGCATCATGGTCGGCCTTGGCGAGGAGCGGAACGAAATCCTGCAGCTGATGGACGATTTGCGTTCGGCCAATGTCGACTTCATGACCATCGGCCAATATCTGCAGCCGTCGAAGAAGCACCATCCGGTGATCCGCTTCGTCACGCCGGAGGAATTCAAGTCCTTCGAGACGATCGGCAAGACCAAGGGCTTCCTGCTGGTGGCGTCAAGCCCGCTGACGCGCTCGTCGCACCATGCCGGCGACGATTTCGCCAGACTACGCGCGGCGCGCGAAGCGTTTCTCAGGAAGTCCGCCTAACACACTGGTTTCATGCCACAATTCGAAGCCCATCGCCGCGTTGCGCATACGCCGGAGCAGATGTTCGCTCTGGTTGCCGATATCGAATCCTATCCGCAATTCCTGCCGCTTTGCGAGGCACTGACGGTTCGTTCGCGCAAGGAACGCGACGGACGCACCTTGCTCATCGCCGACATGAGCATCGGCTACAAGGCGATCCGCGAGACCTTTACCACGCAGGTGCTGCTGAAGCCGGACGAGAACGCCATCGATGTCAAATATATCGACGGCCCTTTCAAATATCTGAGCAATGTCTGGCGCTTCGACCCGGCGGACGGCGGCGGTTGCAACGTCTGCTTCTTTATCGACTACGAGTTCAAGAGCCGCATTTTGGGTGCGTTGATGGGAACCATGTTCGACCGCGCCTTCCGCATGTTCTCCGAGGCGTTCGAGAAACGGGCCGAAATCACCTACGGCGCGCCATCGGCAGCCTGATCCGCAGCGAGCGCGCGTAGACCCAGTTCAAGCGCATGCCGCACCGTCTCCCGGCGGATGAAATCACGGCCCTTGTCGGCGAACAGCTGGCATTCGCTGACTACCGGCCGGCCAGCCACGGCAACGCCGAACCAGACCAGGCCGACAGGTTTTTCCGCAGAGCCGCCGTCCGGACCGGCGATGCCAGTCACCGCCAGGGCGAGCCCGGCCGGCGAATGCGCCAAGGCTCCGGCCGCCATCTCCACCGCAGTCTCGCGCGAGACTGCGCCGTGCGCCTCGAGCGTAGCGGCCGAGACGCCGAGCATCTCGGTCTTGGCCTGGTTGGAATAGGTGATGAAGCCGCGATCGACCACCGCGGAAGAGCCGGCGATGTCGGTCAGCGCGGCGATGATCATGCCGCCGGTGCAGCTCTCCGCCGTCGCCAGCATGATGCCGCGCTGCTGGCAGGCCTGAAGCAGGGCATCTGCGAGATCGCTATTGCTCACTCGGGGACATCCCCTGGAAACACAACGCTGGCGGTCGCGATGGCCGCTATGCCTTCCTCACGGCCGACGAAGCCGAGCTTCTCATTGGTTGTCGCCTTGATCGAGATGCGATTGCGCGAAATTCGCAGCATTGCCGAAAGCGCTTCGGTCATTGCCTCGCGATGTGGGCCGACGCGCGGCGCCTCGCAGATCAGGGTGATGTCGGCGTTGGCAATGCGCCCGCCGCCCTCGCGCACCAGCTTCACCGCGTGTTCGACGAAGATGCGTGAAGCGGCCCCTTTCCACTGCGGGTCGGAGGGCGGGAAATGCGTGCCGATGTCACCGGCGCCGCAGGTGGCCAGCAGGGCGTCGGTCAAGGCATGGAGACCGACATCGGCATCCGAATGGCCGGATAACTTCCTGTCGTGTGGAATGGCGACGCCGCACAGGGTGACATGGTCGCCGGGCTCGAACGCATGGACGTCATAGCCATTGCCGGTTCGGATGTCCGGAAAACGTGCCCCCCCGGAAAGCCGCTGATCCGCCATCGCAATATCCCTTGCCCAGGTCAGTTTGACATTGTCCGGCGAGCCGGGAACGATCTTCACCGGAATATGCGCCCATTCGGCGATTGCCGCATCGTCGGTGAAATCCGCCTTGCCCAGATGATGAGCCTTTTCGTGCGCAGCCAGGATCGGCCAGAACGGAAAGCCTTGCGGTGTCTGTGCGGCATGGAGCCCGGCCCTGGACACTGTTTCGCCGATCATGCCTTCGGCCGTTTCGCGCTTCAGCGTATCAGCAACGGGCAAAGCAGACAGCGCTCCCTGGCGCTCTTCAATGGCGGCGATCGTACGGTCTATCAGTTCCGCATCGACAAACGGCCGAGCCGCATCATGGATCAGGACCCGGCCCGGCGCATGGCTTCTCAACGCCAGCAGTCCAAGGCGGACGGACTCCTGCCGTGACGTACCGCCGGTGACCGCGACGACACGGTCGGCGTTCGCACCGGCCGCACGGCGAAAAAGCGCGCCGTCGTCGGCATGGATAGCAACGACGACAGCTCCAATTTTTGGATGCGTCAGAAAGGCGTCGAGCGTGCGTGCGATAACGGCGCCGCCGCCAATCTGCTGGTACTGCTTCGGCCCATTGGCCTGTCCGGCGCGCGCGCCGCGGCCGGCGGCAACGATGACCACCGCGACCTTGTCGTCCGCAGCTTGCTTTTCGCTCACATCTCTCATGCCGAGACGCTTAGCGCATGATCCCGAAAAGTGGTATCGCTTTCGGAAGACCCAGGATTGATGCGGTCCGGCGATCCTTTTTTTCCCAAATGCGCCTTAATGTCACGACATTGCGCGTTGCACATTGCCGTCGTTCTGGCTAGAGAATGTGCAGCAATCGAAGATGCTTGGTTTTTGTGCATGCCTGATGTGACCAAATTGGCTTCACCGCTGGACGTGGGTGGCGTGAGAATCCACAACCGCGTGTTTCTCGCGCCGATGTCGGGCATTACCGACGAACCGTTCCGGCAGCGCGCCCATGCGCATGGCGCCGGGCTGGTAGTTTCGGAAATGGTGGCGAGCGGTGAGCTTGCAAAGGGCAGGGCTGGCTCGGGCCTGCGCATCCGTCATTCCGGGCTGCCTGTCCACATGGTCCAGCTTGCCGGCCGCGAAGCGATGCACATGGCCGAGGGCGCGCGAATCGCGGTCGGCGAAGGCGCCGACATCATCGACATCAACATGGGCTGTCCGGCCAAAAAGGTGACGGGCGGCTATGCCGGTTCGGCACTGATGCGAGACCTCGACCACGCGCTGTCGCTGATCGAAGCGGTAGTCGGCGCGGTCGACGTGCCGGTCACGGTCAAAATGCGGCTCGGCTGGGACGAAGGCGCGCTCAACGCGCCGATGCTGGCGCGACGCGCCGAGCAGGCCGGGGTGATGATGGTGACGGTGCACGGCCGCACACGTTGCCAGTTCTATCAGGGCACGGCCGACTGGCGTGCCATCGCACGTGTCAAGCAGGCCGTCTCGATCCCGGTCGTTGCCAATGGCGATGTCGGCTCGCCGGCGGAGGCAGCGTCGATCCTCGACCAGTCCGGCGCCGACGCGGTGATGATCGGCCGCGCGCACTATGGCGCGCCTTGGACGGCCGGCAGCATTGTAGCGGCCGCGCTGGCCGAGCCGGTAGCCGGCATGCCGGCCAGCCCGCAAGCGCTGGGCGACTACGTCATTGCCCATTACGAAGACATGCTGACGCTCTATGGCGTGGAAAGCGGATTGCGCCAGGCGCGCAAGCATCTCGGCTGGTATCTCGACCGCCACGCCGGCGGCACAAGCGACGACCGGCGCAAGGCCATACTCACGTCTTTCGAGCCTGGGCGTGTCATTGCGTTGCTGCGTGACATGTTTTCAACCGCTCCCGAAGCGGCGAACCTGCGGAGTGCGGCATGAACGCCACCGTCACACAGAGCACGGATATGGCGGACGCCGCGCATATTGTGCTCAACACCATTCGCCGGCCGGTGATCATGGTCGATCCGCAAGGTTTCATCACCTTCGCCAATGCCGATGCCGAGGATTTTTTCCGGTCGAGCGCCACGATGCTCGCCCGCAACACGCTGCACAAGCTCATTCCTTTCGGCAGCCCGCTGCTGACGCTTGTCGACCAGGTGCGCGAGCGCCGGGCGCCGGTCAACGAATACCGGGTCGACGTGTCGTCGCCACGTCTCGGCATCGAGAAGGTGGTCGACCTCTACGTCGCACCAGTGACGGAATTTCCAGGCTCGGTCGTGGTGATGTTCCAGGAACGCTCAATGGCCGACAAGATCGACCGGCAGATGACGCATCGCGGCGCGGCACGCTCGGTTACCGGCCTCGCCGCGATGCTTGCCCATGAGATCAAGAACCCGCTGTCCGGCATTCGTGGAGCCGCGCAGCTGCTTGAACTGTCGGCGTCCGACGAGGATCGCGCACTGACCAGGCTGATCACCGACGAGACCGACCGCATTGTCTCGCTGGTCGACCGCATGGAGGTGTTTTCGGACGAGCGGCCGATCGACCGCTACCCTGTCAACATCCATGTCGTGCTCGACCATGTCAAAGCAATCGCCAAGAACGGTTTTGCCAAGCGGATCAAGATATTAGAGGATTATGATCCATCATTGCCTCCGGTCTTTGCCAATCGCGACCAGCTCATCCAGGTGTTTCTCAATCTGGTAAAAAATGCCGCCGAGGCGATCGGCAGCGATCCGCAGGGCGAGATCATGCTGTCGACCGCCTTCCGCCCGGGCATCCGTGTTTCCGTGCCCGGAACGCAGGACCGCGTGTCGCTGCCATTGGAATTCTGCGTGCGTGACAACGGTTCGGGTGTCTCCGAAGATATCCTGCCGATCCTGTTCGATCCCTTCATCACCACCAAGCCGAACGGCTCCGGTCTCGGTCTGGCGCTGGTCGCAAAGATCGTCGGCGAGCATGGCGGCATCATTGAATGCGAATCGACCCCGCGCGGCACCACTTTCCGCATCCTGATGCCGGCGTGGAAAGAAACCCAGTTTGGCACGGAAGACGACGGTGAAGGAGACCGCAAATGACCGTTCGCGGCAATATTCTCGTCGCCGACGACGATGCGGCCATCCGCACTGTCCTCAACCAGGCGCTTTCGCGCGTCGGCCACGACGTGCGTGTCACCTCCAACGCTTCGACGCTGTGGCGCTGGGTTGCGGCGGGCGAGGGCGATCTGGTTATCACCGATGTTGTCATGCCTGACGAGAACGCCTTCGACATGCTGCCGCGCATCAAGAAGGCGCGACCGGAACTGCCGGTCATCGTCATGAGCGCGCAGAACACGTTCATGACAGCAATTCGTGCCTCCGAAACCGGGGCCTACGAGTATCTTCCGAAACCGTTCGACCTGACGGAGCTGCTCAACATCGTCAACCGCGCTCTTTCCGAGCCGCGGCGGCCGAAGATCGATACGCGGGCCGACGAGCCGCCGGAAACGATGCCGCTGGTCGGCCGCTCGGCGGCCATGCAGGACATCTACCGCATGCTGGCGCGCATGATGCAGACCGACCTGACGGTCATGATCAGCGGCGAGTCGGGTACCGGCAAGGAACTGGTGGCGCGCGCGCTGCATGAATACGGCCGCCGCCGAGGCGGTCCCTTCGTCGCCATCAACATGGCGGCGATCCCGCGCGACCTGATCGAATCGGAATTGTTCGGGCACGAGAAGGGTGCCTTTACCGGCGCGCAGAACCGCTCCACCGGCCGTTTCGAGCAGGCCGAAGGCGGCACGCTCTTCCTCGACGAGATCGGTGATATGCCGATGGAAGCGCAGACGCGGCTGCTGCGTGTGTTGCAGCAGGGCGAATACACCACGGTCGGCGGCCGCACGCCGATCAAGACCGACGTGCGCATCGTCGCTGCCACCAACAAGGACCTGCGCACACTGATCAATCAGGGGCTTTTCCGCGAGGACCTGTTCTACCGCTTGAACGTTGTGCCGCTCAGGTTGCCGGCGCTGCGCGAGCGGTCGGAGGACATTCCGGACCTCGTCCGCCACTTCTTCAAGCTCGGCGTCAGTGAAGGCTTGCAGACCAAGCGCATTTCCACCGGCGGCATCGAGCTGATGAAGCGCTACCCATGGCCCGGTAATGTGCGCGAACTCGAAAACCTCATTCGCAGGCTGGCCGCACTGTATTCGCAGGACGAGATTTCCGCCGAGATCATCGAGGCGGAGTTGAAGACCGGCGAAAGGCCTGTCGTTCCAGGTGGCGGCAACCTCATTCCCGACGACCTTTCCATCGGCCAGGCGGTGGAGCATTTCCTGCAACGCTATTTTGCCTCGTTTGCCGGCGACCTGCCCCCGGCCGGGCTCTATCAGCGAATCCTCTCCGAGGTCGAATATCCGCTGGTCCTCGCCTCGATGACCGCAACGCGCGGTAACCAGATCAAGGCTGCCGAATTGCTGGGGCTCAACCGCAACACGCTGCGCAAGAAGATTCGCGAACTCGGCGTCAACGTCTACAAATCGTCCAGGCAGGTCTAGACGAATCCCTTTACGAGCGCTTTCCAGGGGATCGATTGCCGAAAGATTTCCGTCTCGGCCACACTTGTTGCATAATCGCCACAATGCGTTGCATACATCCGACGCAATCACTGGCTCTAGACGGCGACATGGCCCTGCACGCACCGACACTGAGCAAATCGCTTTTCAGCAATACGGGCGCGCGAGACGGTCGCCGGCTGCTTGCGCTGCCGGGCGTGATCGCCATTGCCGGTGCGCTGGTGACGGCAGCGATCTCCTTCGCCATTCTGGTCGGCGCGACGCCGATCACACCCGACGCGAGGACGACGCTGGCGCTGATTGCACTTAATGCGGCGTTCGTCCTGTTTCTGATCTTGCTGGTCGGCCGCGAGGTGCACCGCATCCTGATGGCACGACGACATGGCAAGGCTGCGTCGCGCCTGCATGTGCGCATAGTAGCGATGTTTGCCCTGGTCGCCGCCATCCCCGCGATCATGGTGGCGATCATCGCGTCGATCACGCTCGACATCGGCCTCGACCGCTGGTTCGAGATCCGCACCAAGACGATCGTCAATTCGTCGTTGTCGATCGCTGACGCCTATGTGCAGGAAAACGCGCGAAATCTTCAGGGCACGACGTTGTCGATGGCTTACGACCTCGACGCTTCGCGCACGCTTTACGGCCTCGATCGTACCGGTTTCCTCGACCTCATGAACAAGGAGGCGGTGGGTCGCTCGCTGGCGCACGCAGCACTCATCAAGCCCGATGGTTCCTTCGTCATGAGCGCCAAGACCGACGCGGACTTTGCCATGCCAGAGCCGCCTGAGGGCGCCGTGGCAAGCGCTGCAGACGGCAAGCCGGTGCTGATAGAACCGCGCACCCGTAACATCATGGGTGCCATCGTCAAGCTGCGCGAGATCGACGGCCTCTATCTTTACACCATCCGCCTCGTCGATCCCGAGGTGATCAAGGCGCGGCAGATCGTCAAATCCAACACAGCCGAATATCGCGGTCTCGAAGACAATCGCCGCACCTCGCAAGTGGCTTTCGCGCTTCCCTATTTGTCGCTGACGCTGATCATTATCCTGTCCGCCATCTGGACCGGCATTGCGGTGGCCGACCGCCTGGTGCGGCCGATTCGTCAGCTCATCGGCGCCGCCGACGAGGTCGCTACCGGCAATCTCGACGTAGCCGTGCCTGTCCGCCCCTCCGACGGTGACGTCGCCTCGCTCGGCGACACCTTCAACAAGATGCTGATGGAGCTGAAATCGCAGCGCAACGAGATCCTGTCGGCCAAGGATTTGATCGACGAGCGGCGGCGCTTTTCGGAGGCGGTGCTTGCCGGCGTCACCGCCGGGGTCATCGGCGTCGATCCATATGGCATCGTCACCATCGTCAACCGTTCGGCCGAAACGATGCTGGCCATATCCGCTCCGGCAGCGCTTGGGCAGAACCTTTCCGCGGTGCTGCCGCATGTCGGCCGCGTTTTCGAGATCGGCCGCAAATCGGGCAAGCCGGTCTATCGCGAACAGGTCACCTTCTATCGTGCCGGCACCGAACGGACCTTCAACGTGCAGATCACTATTGAAGCCGGCGACGACGGTTCGGAGGATTCGGAGGATAAGTCCTACGTCGTGACAGTCGACGACATTACCGATCTGGTCCAGGCACAGCGTTCCTCTGCATGGGCCGACGTGGCGCGGCGCATCGCCCACGAGATCAAGAACCCGCTGACGCCGATCCAGCTTTCGGCCGAGCGCATCAAGCGCCGTTACGGCAAGGTCATCACCGAGGACCGTGAGGTTTTCGATCAATGCACCGACACCATCATCCGGCAAGTGGAGGACATCGGCCGCATGGTCGACGAGTTCTCGGCGTTCGCCCGCATGCCGAAACCGGAAATGAAGGCAATCGATCTGCGCGATTCGTTGCGCGAGGCCTCGTTCCTGGTCGAAGTAAGCCGCGCCGACATCACCTTCGAGCGCGTCTTCGGCAATGAGCCGCTCAAAGGCACGTTCGACAGCCGCCTGATGGCGCAGGCGTTCGGCAACGTCATCAAGAATGCTGCCGAAGCCATCGACGGACTTGATGCAGAGGATCGTCCGCACGGCATAATCCGGATTCAAGCCGGGCGTCAGAATGGCGCGATTCGAATCGACGTCATCGACAACGGCAGGGGCTTGCCGCGCGAAAACCGGCAGCGCTTGCTCGAGCCTTACATGACGACACGCGAGAAAGGCACCGGGCTTGGCCTCGCTATCGTCAAGAAGATCGTGGAGGACCATGGCGGGCGACTCGAATTGCACGATGCACCAGCGGACTTCCACGATGGGCGGGGTGCAATGATCAGCATCATCCTGCCGGTTGCCGCCACAGTTCCGATACGCGGCGAGGGCAAGACAGAACACGAAAAAGAAACTGAAAAGGTCGGTAATGGCGTCTGATATTCTCATCGTCGATGACGAGGAAGACATCCGCGAACTCGTCGCCGGTATCCTGAGCGACGAAGGTCACGAAACACGCACGGCGTTTGACGCCGACAGCGCGCTGGCGGCGGTCGCCGACCGAGCACCCCGGCTGATCTTCCTCGACATCTGGCTGCAGGGCTCGCGGCTCGATGGCCTCGCTCTGCTGGACGAGATCAAGACGATGCACCCGAACCTGCCGGTGGTGATGATCTCGGGCCACGGCAATATCGAAACGGCGGTCTCGGCCATCCGCCGCGGCGCCTATGATTTTATTGAAAAGCCGTTCAAGGCCGACAGGCTGATCCTTATTGCCGAACGGGCGCTTGAAACGTCCAAATTGAGACGCGAGGTTTCGGATCTCAAGTTGCGCAGCGGCGAGACTTTCGACCTCATCGGCATGTCGTCCGCAATGAGCCAATTGCGCCAGACCATCGAGCGCGTCGCGCCGACCAACAGCCGCGTCATGATTATCGGCCCCTCCGGCTCGGGCAAGGAACTGGCGGCGCGCGCCATCCACGCATTGTCGGCGCGCAAGAGTTCACCTTTTGTGACGCTGAGCGCCGCCAACATCACGCCTGAGCGTATGGAGATCGAGCTGTTCGGCACCGAATCGAACGGCGTCGAACGCAAGGTCGGCGCGCTGGAGGAAGCCCATCGCGGCATTCTCTACATCGATGAAGTGGCCGACATGCCGCGCGAGACGCAAAACAAGATCCTGCGCGTGCTGGTCGAACAGCAGTTCGAGCGGGTAGGGGGCACCAAGCGGGTCAAGGTCGACGTGCGCATCATCTCGTCGACCTCGCAGAACCTCGAAGCCATGATCGCCGACGGCCGTTTCCGTGAGGACCTTTATCATCGCCTGGCCGTGGTTCCGGTCATGGTGCCGGGACTGGCCGAGCGTCGCGAGGACATTCCTTATCTGGTCGACAATTTCATGAAGCAGATCGCTCGCCAGGCCGGCATCAAGCCGCGTCGCATCGGCGACGACGCGCTGGCGGTGCTGCAGGCGCACAACTGGCCGGGCAACGTTCGGCAGTTGCGAAACAATGTTGAGCGTCTGATGATCCTGGCGCGTGGCGACGATGTCGATGCGCCGATCACCGCCGACCTCTTGCCTGCCGAGATCGGCGACGTCATGCCGCGCACTCCAAACAAGTCCGATCAGCACATAATGGCGCTGCCGCTGCGTGAAGCACGCGAACAATTCGAAAAGGATTATCTGATCGCCCAGATCAACCGTTTTGGCGGCAACATCTCGAAGACGGCAGAGTTTATCGGCATGGAACGCTCTGCATTGCACCGCAAGCTGAAGTCGCTGGGCGTCTGACAGCCAAACCAGTCGTGGCCCACGCAATTATCGGTTACTGCGGTCCTTGGAATCGCATAAGAAAGCTGGGACTTCTTCCAGGGATTTGCCATGCCGCGCATTGCCTATGTTAACGGGCGCTATGTCGCTCACGCCGAAGCTTCGGTGCATATCGAAGACCGTGGCTATCAATTCGCCGATGGCGTCTACGAGGTCTGCGAGGTGGCACGAGGCTTCATCGTCGACATGCCGCGCCATCTCGCTCGATTGAACCGCTCACTTACCGAACTCTCGATCGATTGGCCGATCACGCGCGGCGTGCTGCCGCTCGTCATGCGTGAGGTGGTGCGCCGCAACCATGTCGTCGACGGTCTGATCTACGTCCAGGTGACACGCGGCGTCGCCAGCCGCGAGTTTTTCTTCCCGCCGGCGGGCACGAAGCCGTCACTGGTGGTGATCGCCAAAAAAGCCGATCCTGCAGTTGCCGCGAAGCGGGCCGAGAGCGGGATCCGGGTCATCACGGTGCCGGAGAACCGATGGGATCGGGTCGATATCAAGTCGGTCGGCCTGCTGCCGAACGTGCTGGCCAAGCAGAAAGCCAAGGAAGCCGGCGCTCAGGAGGCCTGGTTCGTTGATGTTGACGGTACCGTCAAGGAAGGTGGATCGTCGAACGCGTGGATCATCACCAGGGACGGCGTGCTGGTGACACGGCCCGCCGAGCACGGCATCCTGCGCGGCATCACCCGCACGACACTGTTCGATGTCGCCGCCAAGCTTGGCCTGAAGATTGAGGAGCGCGGCTTTTCGGTTGCCGAAGCCAAGGCCGCGCGCGAGGTTTTCATCAGTTCTGCAACCACGATTGCCATGCCGGTGGTGGCGATCGATGGCGCTCCCGTCGCCAACGGCCACCCGGGCTCGATAACAGTTTCATTACGGCAGGCCTTTTTTGACGTTGCGGAAAAAAGTCCAGCCTGATAACCGCACAGATGGAATGAACATCAATATATCTCGTTCTGCTTGTCGTTACTGACGGCAAGATGGTGTTTGCGTGCTTGACATGTGCCGGCTAATTTGGCGCATTGGCCTGCAAACCGAAGGGGATCGGCGAAAGACAAGAACAATGGCGGAACGATCGCAAAATCTTCAGGACCTGTTCCTGAATTCAGTTCGCAAGAGCAAAAACCCACTCACCATCTTTCTCATCAACGGCGTGAAGCTGACCGGCGTGGTCACTTCGTTCGATAATTTCTGCGTTCTGCTGCGTCGCGACGGCCATTCCCAGCTTGTCTACAAGCACGCTATTTCCACGATCATGCCGAGCCAGCCGGTTCAGATGTTCGATGGTGAGGAAAGCCAGGGCGCCTGATTGGCACGTGAGAAAGACGCGGACCGCAGCGTTCGCGGAAAACCAGCACATCAGACCGGGACAGAGGCGAACGGTCCGACCCGGGCGGTCGTCATCGTGCCGGTGCTTACCCGGCAGCCGCGTGGCGACGACGATACCAATCGTCCGCGCCTGACCCGTTCCGCCGAGGCCCGTCGCGACGAGGCGGTCGGCCTCGCCAGCGCCATCGACCTTGACCTGGTCCACACGGCGGTGGTGACCGTCAACGATCCACGTCCGGCGACCCTGCTCGGCAGCGGCAAGGTCGCGGAGTTCGCCGAGATCGTCAAAGAGGGCCACGCGGAAGTGGTTATTGTCGATCATCCGCTGACCCCGGTACAGCAGCGCAACCTCGAAAAAGAGTTGAACGCCAAGGTGCTCGACCGCACCGGGCTGATCCTGGAGATTTTCGGCGAGCGCGCCCGCACCAAAGAAGGCACGCTGCAGGTCGACCTTGCCCATCTCAACTACCAGAAGGGCCGGCTTGTCCGAAGCTGGACCCACCTCGAGCGCCAGCGCGGCGGCGCCGGCTTTCTCGGCGGTCCTGGCGAGACCCAGATCGAGTCGGATCGGCGTGTGCTGCAGGACAAGATCACCAAGCTGAAGCACGAGCTCGAAACCGTGCGCCGCACCCGCGACCTGCACCGCGCCAAGCGCAAGAAGGTGCCATTTCCGGTGGTGGCGATCGTCGGCTACACCAATGCCGGCAAGTCGACGCTGTTCAACCGGCTAACCGGAGCAGGGGTGTTGGCCGAAGACATGCTGTTTGCCACGCTCGACCCGACGCTGCGCCGCGTGCGCCTGCCGCACGGTACGCCGATCATCCTTTCCGATACGGTCGGCTTCATTTCCGACCTGCCAACGCATCTGGTCGCGGCCTTCAGGGCGACGCTGGAGGAAGTGGTCGAGGCAGACCTCGTCATTCATCTGCGCGACATCTCCGATCCCGATACGGCCGCGCAGGCCGGAGATGTCGAGCGCATCCTTGCCGATCTCGGCGTCGATGCCCGCGATAGCAAGCGAGTCATCGAAGTATGGAACAAGATCGACCGGCTCGACGAGGGCAACCGGGCGCGGCTGCTTGCTGATGGTGCTGACGGCAAGAAGGCACCGCCAATCGCCATATCGGCGGTGACCGGCGAGGGCATCGATGCGCTGAAGGCGATCATCGAGACGATGATGTCGGGCGAACTGGAGACGTTCACCGTCACGCTCAAGCCCGACCAACTCGCCGTCGTCGACTGGCTTTACCGCAACGGCGACATCGTCTTGCGTGATGACAATGAGGATGGCAGCGTGACCATCGCGCTCAAGGCCACGCACAGCGCCCGGCAGGAGATCGAAAGCCGATTGCGCCGTCAAAACAACGGGTAGGGACCTTTACTTCGCACTTTTTGCTTGCTGCCAGAGCGCTTCCATCTCGTCCAGCGTCGCCTCTTCGAGGCTGTTTCCCGACGCTTGCAGCGTCCGCTCGACATAGTGGAAGCGCGACCGGAATTTTTCGTTGGTGCCGCTGAGTGCCGCTTCGGAATCAATTCTGAGGTGCCGGCCGAGATTGACGACCGCAAACAGCATGTCGCCGAACTCATCCTTGATCGGCGCGCTGTCGCCTTTGGCCAGCGCTTCGCGCAATTCGCCGATCTCCTCCTCTATCTTTTCGAGGATCGGTGCCGCCTCGCTCCAGTCGAAGTCGACGCGGGCGGCCTTTTCCTGCAGCTTGAGCGCCCGGGTCAGCGCGGGCAGCGCGACCGGCACGCTGTCGAGAAAGCCCTTGCCATGGTCTTCCGGGTCGAGCCCACGGGTGAGGCGCGCACTGCGCTTCACCGCCTTTTCCTCTGCCTTGATCTTTTCCCACATGCCCTTGGCCATGCCGGCGCTGCGCGCCTTGTCGTCGCCGAAGACATGGGGGTGGCGGCGGATCATTTTTGTGGTGATGGCCTGGACCACATCGCCGAATGAAAATTCGCCGGCCTCCTCGGCCATTTGCGCGTGGTAGACCACTTGCAGCAGGAGATCGCCGAGCTCATCCCGCAGATCGTCGAGGTCGCCGCGCGCAATGGCGTCCGCCACTTCGTAGGCTTCCTCGATCGTGTATGGCGCGATTGTCGAAAAGTCCTGCTCGATATCCCACGGGCAACCGGTTTCCGGCGCCCGCAGCGCTGCCATGATCTCGATCAGCCGGGAAATATCTTTCGAGGGTTTCATCTGGGAAACGCTATCCTGTACACGGCTGTGCGGCCAACGGCTTCAGCCGGTGAGGGCGCCTTGTCCACAGATGGGTCGCCAGACCATGATACGAAAGTGGAAGCCGGTTTCCGGAAGATCCTAGTTAGCAAAAGCATCAGTCGAGCACGGAGACGATCGCCTTGGCGAGCGCATCCATGCCGTCCTCGGGCAGCCCGGCAACGTTGATGCGGCTGTCGCCGACCATGTAGATGCCATGCTCGGCGCGCAGCCGCTCGACTTGGTCTTCCGACAGGCCGAGCCGGGAAAACATGCCGCGATGGCTGGCGACGAAATCGAAACGGTCGGAGTTGGACTGCCGCCGCAGCGCCTCGGCGAACTGGACGCGCAGCCGCAGCATGCGCAGCCGCATCTCTTCAAGCTCTGCCTCCCAATCGGAACGCAATGCGGAGTCTTCGAGCACGATGCGCACCGCCGCCGCGCCGTGGTCCGGCGGCATCGAATACATGGCACGTGCCGCCGACAGCATCTGGCCCATCGCCAAATCCGCCTGCGCGCCGTCTTTCGCCATGATCAGCGCTGCACCGACTCGGTCGCGATAGACGGCAAAGTTCTTCGAGCAGCTCGAGGCAACGACCATTTCCGGAACTTTTGCCGCCAGAAGGCGCAAGCCGGCGGCATCCGCATCAAGCCCGTCGCCAAAGCCCTGATAGGCGATGTCGACAAAAGGCAGCAGACCACGCTCAACGACAAGATCGGCAATGGCAGCCCATTGCGGGATGTCTAGATTGGCGCCCGTCGGGTTATGGCAACAGCCATGCAACAATACGACGTCGCCAGGATTCGCGGTTCTCAATGCATTCAGCATGTCGTCGAAGCGAACCGCACCAGAAGCAGCGTCGAAATAGGGATATTCGCGTGTCTGCAGGCCAGCGGCGCGCATGACCGGCGTGTGGTTCGGCCATGTCGGATCCGACAGCCAGACCATCGCGTCGGTGCGGGTCCTTTTCAGCAGCTCTGCCACCAGCCGCAGCGCGCCGGAGCCGCCAGGCGCCTGTGCCGCACAAATGCGTGTCATGTCGGCGGCTGGGCCGAACACCAACCTGGCCAGCGCCGCGTTGAAGGCGGTATCCCCGGCGAGGCCGAGATAGGTCTTGGTATCCTGGCCCTGCAGCAACCGCTTTTCGGCTTCGCGCACCGCGCGCATCACCGGCGTCTTGCCGTCGCGATCCTTATAGACGCCGACCCCGAGATCGACCTTGTCGGGACGCGGGTCGGCGCGATAGAGGCCGATCAAGGCCAGGATCTTGTCGGCAGGCGCGGGCTGGAGATTTTCGAACATCGATAAGTTTCCGTTGGCGGCGGAGTGATACGCAAACCGGCCGTGCTTTGCCAGCAGTTTCATATGCGCCAACGCGGCGTCGGTTTGCCTCGAGGGCGGCCGATACTATCTGCCGGGCGAGGGCAGGCGCGATATCTCCCAGAGAGAGCGCGGCGAGCCGAAAAATTCGGGCGAGCGGGATTAAAATTCCGACCTGCTCCGTAAACAGGACATGAAACGGCCGATGCCACGCTTCGACATTCTGGGACAGCTCGGTTCACTGCGCCGCTATGCACGCTCGCTGACACGCGACAGCGCCGATGCAGAGGATCTGGTGCATGATGCGCTGGTGCGTGCCTATGAGCGACGCGGCAGCTTCCGCTCCGGCGGAAACCTTCGCGTATGGCTGCTGTCGATCGTCCACAACGCGTTCATCGACGGCTTGCGATCCCGCAAATCCGAAGCAATGCGCATCGAACAGGCCGGCTATCTCGCCGAGGCCAGCGTCCAGGCTGCGCAGGAACATTCGGTCCGTCTGGCACAGGTGCGCGACGCTTTTTTCACATTGCCGGAAGAGCAACGTTGCGCGCTGCATCTCGTCGCCATCGAGGGGCTCAGCTACAGCGAGGCGGCCGAGGTTAGCGGCGTGCCGCTTGGCACGCTGATGTCGCGCATCGGCAGGGCACGTGCGGCACTCCGCGAGATGGAGGACGCGGCACCGGCACGGGCGAAAGGCCATCTGAAGATCGTCGGAGGTCGATAATGAACCAACTGCGCGATCCCGTGACCGACACCGATCTCGACGCCTATGTCGACGATCAGCTGGACGTGGCACGCCGCATCGAGGTCGAGGCGTTCCTTTCGGCCCGCCCGGACGCGGCCGCGGGGGTGATGTCCGACCTGCGGATGCGTGACGAATTGCGCGTGGCGCTTGCCGGATCGAAAGGCATGGCGCGGCCCTCGACGGCCGAGGCCGCACGGCGGCTGGAGCGGGGATTGGCGCGCGGCCGCGTCCTTGGTGCTTTGCAGCGAGCGGCGGCAGTCGCTGTCTTCGTCGCTGCCGGCTGGCTTGCGAACGGGCTCATCGGACCGATATCGGTGACGGAAGTCGTCGCTTCGACCCATCCGCCCGCCTATGTGGAGGACGCGGTCCGGGCGCACCGCACGACGCTCGTGCGCGAGGCGATGTCGTCGCAACCCGAAGCGCCCGGCTACAATGCCGACGAAGTTCGCGCCGCGACGGCGATCATTATGCCATCGCTGCCAGCGGACTGGACGGTCCGCGACGTGCAGATCTACCCATCGCAGTTCGGCCCGAGCGTCGAGATGGCTGTCGAGACGAAAGAGATGGGGCTGGTCTCGTTGTTCGCAATCAGGCCCGGGACATTCGACGTCGTCAAGCCGACTGTCGTTCCCTCGGGCGACGTTTCCTCAGCTTATTTCCAGATCGGCGAGGTCGCCTACGCGGTCGTCGCACGTAGCGACATCCAAGGCATAGATCTCACGGCCGAAGCGCTCGCCAAGACGCTTTACTGATCGACCTTCAAGAAGGAGAACCACATGAACAATCTCGGATATATCGGGGCCGGAGCCCGAGCCGGAGCCGTCTACGACGAAGGCCTGCGCCGGCACATGCTGCGCGTCTACAACTACATGGGCCTTGGCCTCGTCGTTACGGGCGTGATCGCGTTCGTGGTGGCTTCCACACCCGCGCTTTACGTGCCGATCTTCTCCACACCGCTGAAATGGGTGGTTATGCTGGCACCACTGGCTTTTGTGCTCTTGTTCTCCTTCCGGATGCAGACGATGTCGGCGGCCGGCGCCCAGGCGATGTTCTGGGCATTCTGCGCGGTCATGGGGCTGTCGCTGGCTTCCGTGTTCCTGGTCTTTACCGGCACCAGCATCGCACGCACCTTCTTCATCGCCGCCACCATGTTCGGCGCGACCAGCCTTTACGGGTACACGACCAAACGCGACCTGACGCAGTTCTCGTCGTTCCTGATCATGGGCCTGATCGGCGTGGTGATCGCCAGCATCGTCAATATCTTCCTGGGCTCGACCGCGCTCCAGTTCGCGATCTCGGTGATCGGCATCGCCGTCTTCATCGGCCTCACCGCCTGGGATACCCAGACTATCAAAGAGCAGTATGCGGAAAACTTCGGTGCGGAATCACAGCAGAAGCTCGCTGTCTTCGGTGCATTCTCGCTCTATCTGAACTTCATCAACATCTTCCAACTGCTGTTGAACTTCACCGGCGAGCGCGAATAGCCGGCGTCGGACCACGACCGGAGGCGGATATCATGGACAGAAACGATCAACAGGCGATCGGACGCCTCTTCGAGAAGTTGGCAAATGTCGAGCGCCAGGCGTCGCCGCGCGATGCGGAAGCAGAGCGCTTCATCCAGGATCAGATCGGCCAGCAGCCTGGCGCGCCATATTACATGGCCCAGACGATCGTGGTTCAGGAGCAGGCCTTGAACGCAGCTCAGGCGCGCATCGAAGAACTGGAAGAGCAGGCGCAGCAGCCCGCCGGCGGTGGACCGCTCAGCAGCTTCTTCGGCCGCAGCGGCGGCAGGCGCTCGGGCTCGGTTCCGCGGGTAGGGCGCGCCGCCTCCGTTGCAACTGAAGGGCCGCAGGACACGCCACAGCGGGCAGGCGGCGGTTTTCTTGCTGGCGCTGCGCAGACCGCGATGGGCGTGGCCGGCGGAGTGCTGCTCGGCAACGCGATCGCCGGCATGTTTGGCGGCAGCGAAGCGAAGGCAGCTGAACAGCCGACGCCGCAGCCGGACGAAGCCGATCAGGCAGGCGATGCCAGCTCCGACAATGGCGGTGACTTCGGTGATATGGAGTTCTGACGAGCGACCCAGACTGTGCCTGTGCCGGCGCTGGTGACGATTGCGGGCCAGCATAGGCGAGATGGCGAGGGCAGCATCCGGGAAGCGAGCCCTCGCCGGCGGCTAATAACCCAGGCGCTTCAGTTCAGTCTTGACCGCTGCGATCGTCTTGAAGCGGAAGTGCTTCGTTGTGCCGTCGCGCCAATGGCAGTCGCATGTGGCGTCGAACTTCCGGCTCGCTTTCAATTGAGTCAGCGCCTTCTGGCCTGGCTTGGGGCCATCGAAGATGCGAACTTCGTAGAGCGTCCCTTCGACATCGTAGTGCATCTGAGCCCAGGAAAGTATCACGATCAGTTCCTTTGCCGGGTCGTGGTCGGCGTTGGCGAGGCCGAGCGCTATGTCCGGCGTGTCGCCCTCTTGTTCACCGATCGTGACCTGGATTGTGCGATATCTGTTGTCAGCTAGCCGTTGCAGCGCGACGAGCGGGCGTTCCGGATAGTCCTCAGCGGTCTGGTAATCGACGAAGAGTGTCTGGAGGCC
This sequence comes from Mesorhizobium sp. M0410, assembly GCF_040321435.1. Lineage (NCBI taxonomy): Bacteria > Pseudomonadati > Pseudomonadota > Alphaproteobacteria > Hyphomicrobiales > Phyllobacteriaceae > Mesorhizobium > Mesorhizobium sp. M0410. The sequence goes on along the minus strand of NZ_JAMYRN010000007.1, from coordinate 247,281 downwards.
GCTCCAGCTCACGGCTGTGGTGTGCGGATCAGCATTGTCGGCGAACCCGACAACACGTTTGGCGAAAGCCAGGTCGTTCTCGCCTGGCGCACGATCAAAGTCCTGCGCTCGCGCGCCAGTGAGCACGCAGGCGAGGGTGAGGACGAAACTTGTGAAGAGCCCAAGTCGCTTCATGATTCGCAACCCTAGCATGCCGGTTGAGAATCTTCGCGCCTGGCCGGCAGCCGATGAAATCTTGTCTGGCCATCATGCGTGAGGAAGCCGGCTTTCAAACTTGACGGACGATGGTGCCGATTACATTGACGAGAAGGCGCGCGGCGGTCATCGCCGACAGGCCGTCAATGTCGGCGGGAGGATAGAGCTCGACAAGGTCGAATCCTGCGATCTTGGCCCGCCTGCCGAGGCCCGCGATCAGGTCGATCACTTGCGTATAGGTGAGGCCGCCGGGTGTACGCGCAGCTACGCCAGGCATGATACCGGGATCGAGGCCATCGCAGTCGAGCGTGATGACGATCCGCGCTCCTTCCGGAATGTATCGGAGAGCGGCTTCGACGCCCTGGGCGTGAACCTCGCGGGCGGTCACGAAACGGCTGCCATAGCGCCGCGCAGCTTCGATTTCGGTGATGCGTGCGCTACCGACGCCACGGATGCCGACCTGCACGATGCCGGCAACATGCTGCATCTCGCTCGCCCGGCGCATCGGGTTCGAATAGCCGTATCGTTCGCCATGCAACTCGTCGCGCCAGTCGATATGGGCGTCGATCTGCAGGATCCAGACCGGGCCGTGATCCGCAAATCCGGCGAGGAAGGGAATGGGCACGGAGTCGTCGCCGCCGAGCAGGATCGGCACGGCCGGCAATGCCAGGACCTCGCGCGTCTTCGCCTCGATCTTGGCCCGGTTGCCGGCATTGTCATGCATGGTGGTCGGGATGTTGCCGGTATCGATGCAGCAGATCGGCCTGCCGTCGAACAGCGGGCCACCAAGATCGAAATCCCAGTGCTCGATGAGCGTGGCATCGACCCGGCTTGCAGCGCGGATGGCGTCGGCTGCCAAGGCATAGCCATGACTGTCCTCGCTGGGATACGTGCTGCCGTGACCGGCTCCGAAGATCACCGCACGAGGCATGCGGCCATCGGCGAGGTGATCGGGAAAGCCGAGAAAGTGGGTCATTTGCTGGTTGTAATGCTGCGGTTCGTCAGACGCACGACAAATGTCGCATCTCTAATTTGCTCAACCGTCGCATTCCTAAAATGGCTGCTACAAGCTTCAGTCGCATAAGATAGGTTATGCACGAAAGGAGTGAAGATATAGCGAACCTTGTTGTAGTATTTCCGGGTTAAACGAACGTTAAGCCCGGAAAACGAAGATCGCCGTGATTTGCGATCGATTGTCAACAGGGAGCAACCCCTATTGACCCTTTTTTTCGAGGGCCGCCGCGATCCTTTGGAGGGAGGCGGCAATGCTGGAAATCCATGACATCACGGCGATCACCGCGAACAGCGGTAGCAGGTAAGACAGCAGCAGCAAGAAGCTTACGCCGAGGGGTTCCATCAGGAGCACCACGGCACGAATTTACGCGGCCCCCCACCGTTTTTTCCCTTTGCAGTATTGTCGCGCGGTCGCGCTTTGCAGACGGCATTTAGGTTGCGCGCACTGGAGTGACGGGCGGAGCCCGGCGCAGATGCCGCAGCGGAGGGGGCAAGCCCCCTCGCACCCCCGGCTAGGGGGGCTGCGCCCCCCTGTACCCCCGCAAGAGCAAGAGGAGAGGTGGGGAGTTTTTTTGTCTCGCCAAGTTTCTCTCTCCTTACGGATGATCGGGGCCGAGGGGCCAAGGGCGAGATTTTGAGCCGCGAGAGATTGCGCTTGCCACTTTCGTTCAGCGCTAAGAACCCAGCCGCTACGCGTCTGTCATGCTCCGCATGCAACCTCTCAACGCGAGCGCTACGCTGGATAGCAGCGGTGTCCGGCATGACCTGTTGTCTAAGCGGCTTGGGAGGGAAGAATTCAGGCCCGAGGCCGAGCTTCATTTGGTTACGCCGCGCCCCGAACGCAACGCGTCTTGAGGGCGGGCGAGGTAGGGAGCGTCGCGCAGTATCCCGCCTAGGGCGATCCTGCCGTTGCTCACGGCGCTCCCGTTTTTTCCGATTTTCGTATGCCATACCAAGTCCCCCTGTGGGTTGAGATAGAACCATAACCGGCCGGCTATGGTGTCGGAGTAATAGCAGTTGTGCGACTCCGAGAATAGTGGCGGAGAACCGCCTGGAGGAGGGGCCGAAGGCTTAGCGCCACGGCGTATAGGCTTGAACTGGAGAGGCTCAGTAAGGACCGTATTCCGGTCAATGAATTCCTCGACCAGATCGGAGTGAGGCCAGCGATCATTGCCATGTATCGAGGCCCAAGCGTCGATGAACGACGAGAGGAACGTAATACCGGCTGCACTATGTTTGGACAGGTAGAACCTTTCGGGCAGGCCGGTTTTTGAGTTCAGCACGTCAGGGAACCAGTAGAACATTTCGCGGGGCGCGATCCCTTGTTGTGCGTAATCGTATGCGAGTTTTTGGAAGTAAGGCACGCCGATAGCCGGCAGTTTAGATAAGACGAATTTGGCTTGCTTACTTTCGTCAGCGCCAGCGTCTTTATAGAGATACTTCACGCAATACCGCATAGATGCATTGGAGGCTATTTCCCACTGTGAAAAACCATGTGGCCAATGCTTCTCATTGACACGCTCATCCATTGGCATTTCTGGAGGCGTGTCTTGATAGAATAAGATCAGATGCCAGTGACAACGGCCCTTCTTAGAGCCGTATTCACCTACTGCGAAATACCTGAATTTGTGTCCGCTCTTGCGAAGACGTTTCAGGTATTTTTGCACATCTGAATAAGTCAGGACCTCAGACCTTTCGGTTAGACCACCGCCATAGGTAAGGGTCACGAAGCGTGACGCCACAGAAGTCCGACTTTCAGCAATGCAGCGGCCGACCCAATCCTGTGCACGGACCGACATGCATTGCATACATTTACGACACCCAACGACTACACCGTCTGGCAGATTGCGGGGGCTACTGCACATAGGGACGGGTCTCGTTAGAGGTGTCAGTAATTGCACTATACGACGAGAGGTGTGCGGGGGCCGGCGCGCGCGAATAAATCGCGCGACGCCGGAGTTCAAGAGGCTTGAACATAAAATAACTCATGGACTTAGCTCCAAACACGGTTGACCGGTTACCAGTAACGCGTTACTGGTATTGACCGTTACTAATAACGGGGTACAGGAGGACTCAATGGCCAACTATGAAGAGGAAGTTAATTTCGTATCCTCGCAGTCTCCAAAGGAGAGGCAGCGGACCTTCAAAAAGAAGATGTACGATGCCGGATACGTCCAAGTCACAGTATGGGTTCACGCTTCACAAGCCGCCGATATTAAGACACTGGCGGATCGGCTAAAGGCCGACAGAGATTTGACAGTCGGCCCGATCCGCAACGAGGCGACGGGCCGACTGCAGAAGCTAAGACGTTAGGCCGACGAGACGACGCCAGCCCCTGATTTCCCAATGGGCTGGGTCCCAGAACTTCCAGTCGCCGCCCCAGTCGATTTTCATCTGATTGCGGGCGGCAACGTCTTTACCGATATGGCCGATGACGGACCATTCTCGCTTAGTGAGCGACCACGCCTTACGCGAGTGAACGATATCGACGGCACAACCAAAGTTGTGGGGGCTTTCGCCGGCTTGCGCCTTGCTGTGCCCGGTCGCATACGCCTCGTCTTGAGCGTGGCTGTCGCGCACGAAGCAGTGCGCGAACATAGGGACGCCGAGCGCCCGTAGTTGCCTCTGAAAGGCATCGTGAAAGGTGACAATTTCCGCCCTGGCACCTTCGGTCGGGGCGCGCAGCTGTTGTGCTGCATAGCGTTCGGACATCATGAACGCGCGATCGCGCAGACCCTGTAGAACAGTTTCGTGTTCGGCCGAGGCCTCACGAGCCGGAAGCATGCCGGTTTCCCCGGCGAGCATTTTAAGGTTCATTGGAGGTTCCACCCCGCGTTTGCGATAAAGGGAGAGTGCGACAAGCGAGGCCCGGGCGCGAACGCCCGAGCCTCCTTTTTCATCCGCCGTAATGGTCACTGCCGCCACGACCCTGCGAGTTAAGCCGCGCCGAGGTCTGGAGCGCCGTCAGACGCTGGCGGAGCAGTGCCGGACCCGCCCCCGGTGTCGGGCTGCGGGAGGCCCCCAGAAAGCCCGTCAGGAGCGGGCGAGGTGCCCCCGCCCCCTGCCGCTTTTTGTAGTTTTTCACGTTGCGTAGCCGGTCGCTGATGTAGACCGTCTTCGCTGTTAAGGTTCGTGCCATCGTGCAGCCCTTTCGTTATGCCGGCCATGCGGCGTTCCATTTCCTGTTCCATGACAGCCATCCGGGCTTCCATGTTCTGGTTCATCATGAAGTGCATATATTCCACCTCAGGATTGCGGGCGCGCCGGTGCGCGATTTTGGTAAAGCTTTCCGGATCGCCATCGACGTGGATGAAGTCGAATTCAGGCGACGAGAACAGCAGATGACCGTCCTTTGCGAAGTTCGGCACAAGCCGCATTTCGTCAGCCACGAGCAGTTCAATCGTGGAGTTGCCGGCCGGGGTGAGACAGAGGAATTCCTCGTTGACCACGCCGTCTTCATCGGCGCGCTCGACGAACCAGAGGCAGTAGTCCGAAGCGCGCAGATCGAGGCGAACGGTGCGCACCTTGCGCCCGTCCAGCTTGATGTAATCGCCCGACTTGACCGCCGACCAGCGGCTTAGATCGCCCATACGAAGGATAGTTGCAGACATTGTTTTGACCTTTCAAAAGAGGGAGGGGAGGGGATCAGACGCCGGTAAGGCGCGTCTGATCGACCTTGGCGAGGACCTTGGCGTAATCGTCGTTCGCCTCGATGAGAGGCGTTCCGAAGACGGTGTTTCCCTCGATGAGGAAATCGCCTTGCGTCATGCACTCGAACGGGTCTTGGTTGGTGACGACAAAGACCTTGGTGTTCATGTTCGTGCACAGGTAGAAGTCCACGCCGAGCGTCGGGTTGACGGTTTCCACCGCCCAGAGGCGCTGGCGGTCTTCATCGAACGGCGCAGCCGGGTCAGGGTTGTAGAACTTGCCGCCAATGCGCGGTTGCTGGACGTTCCAGCGATAGTTCAGAGGCGCATAGCCGAAGGTTCCGGCAGGCGTGGCGTGGGCAGTGTCGATATAGCGGTTTGGCACCGCCTCGACCTTCTCCGGATCGAGGGTATCCCTCAAATAGTGAGGGAACGCGCCGCCAGTGTGAGCGTTCGTGCCCGCGACAACCGGATAGTGATACATCGGGTCAGCCTGTCTTTCGAACAGCTGCTCCGGTGTGATTTCCGCCACCACCATGACGATACCGCCCGGCGCAATGCGCGGCGTTTGTATAGCCATGTCGATCATGGTCGCGCCGTTGACGACGCTTTCAGTGAGGTTCGCGGCGTCCGAGGCATAGCGCTTGCTCATGCCGAAAACGGTCGTGCTCTCACCGAGCAACATCGGCTGGCGCATGGCCTGCTCAGGGATGGTGAGACCATCCATCAACATGTTGATCAGGTAATTGTCGTCCAGTTCGCTGTACTGGGTCCGAAGCTGCGCAAAGGCCGCAGTCTTCTTTGCCATTTCGATGTTCGACAGCGACACGGTGATACCGTTGGTCGCCAGTTCGGCGAAGATCGCCGGAAGGACCGTGCCAGAGATAGCGCCAGCAAGCTTGGCACCGAGGAGCGCTTCCTGTGCGACGACGCCACCAGCACCGCCCGTCCAGCTTGCGCCGGTACTATCGCGGAAGGTGGCAGTAGAGGCAGTCGGAGTGCCCTTGATGCCGAGGCCCGAGACCGGCAGTTTCGTGTTGACCACGTTAAGCGGCACCTGACCATCGATCAAGGCTTGGTCGAAGTCGGGCACGATGTGTTTGAACTGTTCGTGCCGCCAGAAGGCCGGAGCCAACGACTTGTCGGTTAGCGCCCGGATAGCGAGATCGGGTGAGCGATTTTTGGCCCTGAAATTCCAGATTTCATTGTAGGCCTCATGATAGGCGGTCGTGACAGTATCGCCGGTCTTAGCATGAAGACCGAGATAGACCTTGATATCGTCCGAGGTAACAGCGTTGAAGGTTTCACGCTGGACGAACGGTTGAACCGGGCCGCCAGCATATTGTTCCGTGCCGTCATAGGCGCGGTTTACTGCATCGACACTGTCGAAGCGAGTAAACGCGGACCATGGGACGAGATAGGCTTTCACCGATACATAGACGGCGTTCATGAGGATTTCGGCCGTTTCCATCATTTCGAACGTGAAGCGTAGCCGACCGGATTTTACCGCGTCCTCGCGGAGCAGAGGAACAGCGGCGATGGGGACCATCTTACCGGCGGGCAGGGAAGTGATGCCGCGAGCGGTGTGAACCCGCATCGAGCGGTTGACCATGATGGGAGTGGTCAAGGTACGGTTCATCCGCAGGAGATCGCCCGAGCCGGGCGCCAGTTCAGCGGATTGATTGCGAGTAGCCATTTTTACGACCTTTCAGAGAGCGCATGACGCGCGTTGATTTTTTGGAGATTGCTCGGAGCGTCCGAGCGACGGCCTTGCGCCGCCGAGTACAAGCGGCGCAGGGCATCACCAGCTACCCGACATGCCGGACGAGCGGGCGAGGGGAGGGAGGACATACGCCTGTCCGCCCGGTTGATTGCCGGATGCAGGAGGGACCATCCATGGATTGCCACGCGACCACGCGTTGCGGATGGCCCGACGACCGTCCGAGAAGACGGTATCCGCCCCCGGCCAGTAACGCCGGATATTGGCGTCCATATCAGCGCCAACATTCACGAGGGCGCCGACCCACCCGCCCGGGTCAGAGTACCGGGCTTCCCATGCATCAGCGTCCGCAAAGGTCGGATCGATGATGGCACGACCGGGGAGAGGGTTGGTTGCCGATACCTTGCCAGCTGGCAAAGCGCCGGGCACGGAGCTACCAGAGACACCGGCAGTTCCCGGCCTACGAAGGACCGGACCGGAGGGCGTAGAGAGCGTCCGCATGTGACTGCCGGTTTCAGCATTGAGGTTGCTGATTTGCGCCTCGACAAGGCGCGACTGTTGATCACGCGCCGCATCGGCGTATGGGTCAAAGTTTGTGAGCCAAGAGCCAGCGGCAGAGAGACCGGCAGCCAGAGGATTGCCGGGGGTAGTTGTCCTAGTGAAGCCCGCCGCGCCGCCATTGCGAATGGCGGTAAGAGGGTTGAAGCCGGCTTTTTCAGCCGACCTAACCATTGCTTCGTAATCAACCGTAGAGGTGGTGGTCTGATCGCCCCCACCCATGATAGCGCCTGCAATAGAGGCGATACCGCCCAAGAGCGCCCCAATGAATTTAGGACGCCTCCCGATTGTCGATGCCGACGAGGGAGAGGGCTTTTCCGGTGATTACATCGCAACCAACCAGAACGACAGCCAGCACACCATTTGCGAACTGGTCTGCCAGAGTACCATCAAGGCCTTTCGCCATGAGGTAGGCAGCAAGCGCGGTCCCAGCGCGCGAGGCGAGCGGGACGACGAAGCTGCGGAGTAGGACATTTTTCAAAGCTCCAATTCCTTTCGGTTTTGGTTCGCTTTAGCTCGCTTCGTGAATTAGTCGCATAAGATAGGTTATGGAACTGAAATGGCGGATAAGAATGTGGCGTGGAAGTGGCACCAGCGAGCCGCTGGGCCGGCTTTAGAGCGAGAATTGGTTTCACGCACCTTGCGAGACCCCACTCAGAAACCCAACCGTAAAAACTCGATCCTTCACGCTGATTCGTAAGGGATTTCGATCGTCATGCCATCATAAGCAGGCTCGACGTTGGCCGGCGTCTCGGCCATTACCGTTGCGTAGTCGAGTGGCACATGCATATGCGTCAGCACCGCGTTCTTCGGCGCCAGTCTTTCGATCCAGCCAAGCGCCTGGCCAAGCGACAGATGGCTCGGATGGACGGTGTATTGCAGCGCGTCGATGACCAGCACGTCCAACCCGCGCAAGCGCTCGGCGGTCGCGTCCGGAAAGTCGCTGACATCAGGGCAATAAGCCAGCCCGCCGATGCGGAAACCCAGCGAGGTGATGTCGCCATGAAGCTGCACCAGCGGTTCGAGGGTGAGGGCGCCGCCCTCGCCCTCGATCACCACCGGCCTGTCGTGGTCGATGATATGGGCGTTCACGATCGGCGGATACGAACTGCCTTTCGGTGTTTCGAAACAGTAGCGGAACGCCTCGCGTAAGCGCAGCATGGTGGCCTGATCGGCATGGATGTCGATCCGGTGGCGCTGCTCCAGTACGAAGCCGCGCAAATCGTCGATGCCGTGGATATGGTCGGCATGCGGATGTGTATAGACCACCGCATCGATGCGCCTGACCGATGCCAGCAGCATCTGCTCGCGGAAATCCGGGCCGGTGTCGATGACGACCGTGGTCCGGACGCCATTCGCCGCGATCCGCTCGACGAGCGCTGCGGTGCGCGTGCGCCGGTTTCGGGGGTTCGCGGGATCGCAACTGCCCCAGTCGCCGGTGATGCGTGGCGTGCCCGGCGATGAGCCGCAGCCGAGGACGGTAAGACGTAACCGGTCGCTCATGCGTCAGGCGCCCGGCGCGCTCGGGCGCGGCATTTTCCTGAACAGCCGGAAGAAATTATCCGTGGTGATATCAGCGATCTCGGCCTCGCTGAAGCCGATCGTCTCGGCCAGCACCTTGGCTGTATGCGCGACATAGGCGGGCTCATTGCGCTTGCCGCGAAACGGGATCGGCGCAAGGTATGGCGCGTCGGTTTCGACCAGCAGACGGTCGCGCGGCACATCGGCGGCGACGGCGCGCAGCTCGGCGGAGTTCTTGAAGGTCAGGATACCGGAAAACGAAACGTAGCCGCCGAGCGCGACACCGATCTCGGCTAGCCTGCGCCCAGACGAAAAACAGTGCAGGATGAAGGGGAAGGCGCCCTTCCCTGTTTCTTCTTCGAGGATGTCAGCCATGTCGTCGTCGGCGTCGCGCGAATGGATGACCAGCGGCAGACCGGTCACGCGCGCCGCGGCGATGTGGGTGCGAAAGCCCTGAGCCTGTGCGTCGCGCGGCGCATGATCGTAGAAATAGTCGAGCCCGGCCTCGCCGATCGCCACCACTTTGCGATGAGCAGAGAGCCGCACCAGATCATCGACAGCGACGTCAAGCTCTTCCGCCGCATTGTGCGGATGGGTGCCCACCGAGCAATAGACCTCATCGAAAGTCTCTGCAATCTCAAGCACTTGGCTAAATCGCTTCACCCTCGTCGAGATCGTCACCATACGGCCGACGCCGGCCGCGAGGGCGCGGGCGACGATGGTCGCCCGCTCTTCGGCGAAATCCGGAAAGTCGAGATGGCAGTGACTGTCGACCAGCATCAGGCGCTTGTATCCGTTTGCTCGACATAGCGTGGAAATACTGGTTCCGGCGCCGGCAGCGCCGTACCGGACACCAGCGCATGACGTTCGGCGACATGCGCGAAGTCGCGGCTGTCCGCCGGCACTGCCAAAAGATCGAGCAGCTTTGCCGCCGAGCCTGGAATGAAGGGCTGGCACAGCAATCCGACACGCCGGATCACCTCTGCCGTCGTCCACAGCACCGTTTCCATGCGTGCCGGATCGGTCTTCTTCAGCGCCCATGGCTCCTGCCCAGCGAAATAGCGGTTGGCTTCGGCCACCACGCCAAAGATCGCCGCCAGCGCCAAATGGATGCCCTGGTCGGCCATCGTCCTGCGCGCCGTGACAAGGGCAGCATCTGCCTGATCGAGGATCGCCTTGTCGGCGTCGCTCAATTCGCCACGCTTCGGCACCACGCCGCCGCAGTTCTTGCCGATCATCGACAGCGAGCGCTGCGCCAGATTGCCAAGATCGTTGGCAAGGTCGGCATTGGTGCGGTTGACGATCGCATCATGGCTGTAGCTACCGTCCTGACCGAACGGCACTTCGCGCAGGAAGAAATAGCGCACCTGGTCGAGACCGTAGTGCTCGATCATGGCGAACGGGTCGATGACGTTGCCGACCGACTTCGACATTTTCTCGCCGCGGTTGAACAAAAAACCATGCGCGAACACGCGCTTCGGCAATTCGATGCCAGCCGACATCAGGAAAGCCGGCCAGTAGACCGCGTGAAAGCGCACGATATCCTTGCCGATGACATGAACGTTTGCAGGCCAGAAAGACCATCTCTCGCTGGCCGGATCCGGATAACCGGCAGCGGTGATGTAGTTGGTCAGTGCATCGACCCAGACATACATCACATGCTTGTCGTCGCCCGGGACCGGCACGCCCCAGTTAAACGTGGTGCGCGAGATGGACAGATCCCTGAGGCCGGATTTGACGAAGCTGACGATTTCATTGCGCCGCTCCGCTGGCCCGACGAATTCGGGGCTGTTCTCGTATAGTGCGAGCAGCCTGTCCTGATAGGCGGAAAGCCGAAAGAAGTAGCTTTCTTCTTCGGTCCATTCGACAGGCGAGCCGAGCGGTTCGCGGCGCACGCCGTCGTCGCCGACCTTGGTTTCGGCCTCATCGAAATAGGCTTCCTGCCGAACCGAATACCAGCCGCTGTAGCGGTCGAGGTAAATGTCGCCATTCTCAGCCATGCGTGTCCAGATCGCCTGGCAAGCCTTGTAGTGCCGCTCCTCGGTAGTTCGGATAAAAACGTCGTTCGAGCAGCCGGTCGCTTCGAGCATCGAACGGAAGATCGCCGAATTGCGATCGGCAAGCGCCTTCGGCGTCAGGCCTTCGGCGTCCGCCGTCTGCTGCATCTTCAAGCCGTGCTCGTCGGTCCCCGAGACGAAGAAGACGTCCTTGCCGTCGAGCCGCTGGAAGCGGGCAAGCGTGTCGCTGGCGATCACATTGTAGGCATGGCCGATATGCGGCTTTCCGTTCGGATAGAAGATCGGCGTCGTGACGTAGTATTTTTCGCGTGACATGGATGAGCCGTCATGAATGTCTGAATGAAAGATGTCGCGGTGAGATATCGCATCGAAACGGCAATTGCCATCCGACGCCAATGTGGTGGCTTCGAAGTTCCTGCGATTGATTGGGATCAATGCTCAGGGGCTTCAAAGCCACGCCAGCGGCCGTCACATTCGCATTGCAGAATTCAGGCGGTCGATCATGGTCAGGGCGTGCTGCTTTTTGTCGAGATTGTAGGTCTCGGTTTCAGATATAGCGTTCAAAGCCTCGTGCCAAGTATCCGACAGCGTTTTGGCCCGCGCGAGATCGCCGGCGAGCGCGGCCTGGCTGGCGCCGGCCGACAGCAGGTCGAGCGCGCGGCGATTGAATATCTCGAACGGGATTGCCTGGTCGCGGCCGGCGACCGCCTCGGCAAGACGGTAGGCGCCTGCGACATCTATCTTTTTGGACATCACCAGGGCATCGAGGGTCGCGGCGATTTCAAGCCCGCCATACTGCGTCAACAGGATCGCGTTGCGCGCGCTGCCCCCTGCCCGCTCCGCCAGCGCCGCGCGCGCCGCAGGATCCTCCGGTGGCGGCGGCTCGATGCCCTCCAGAACCGCCATCAAGCTCTTGGCATCGAGCGGGGCTAATCGCACCATCTGGCAGCGCGACCGGATCGTCGGCAGCAAACTGCCCGGCGCATGGACGATGAGGATGAACAAGGTGCGCGCGGGTGGCTCTTCAAGATTCTTCAGCAAAGCATTGGCAGCATTGGTGTTCATGTCGTCGGCGGGATCGACGATAACCACCCGGTAGCTGCCGTCGTGCGAGGTCAGTGACAGAAAGCGGCTGACCTTACGGATTTCGTCGACCGTGACCACTGTCTTGAAGCTCTTGGTCTTGTCATTCGCGGGGCGTGTAAGATGCAGAACCGAAGGATGTGCCCCGGTGGCGATCTGGCGAAACAGCGACGAAGCCGGATCTGGAACGGCAAGGCTTTCCAGCGCCTGCTCGAAGGCCGGGTGCTTCAACAGATGATGCGCCAGATGAAAGGCCAGCGTCGCCTTGCCTATGCCCACCGGTCCGGCAAAGATCAGTGCGTGCGGCAGCTTTCCCGAGCGGTAAGCGGTGGCGAGCATGTTGGCTGCCTGCGGGTGACCGACAAGACGCGGCGTCTCGGATGGCTCGGGCACCCCGTCCAGCGTATCGTGCTGTTCCGGCGCGATGCGTTCGAAAATCATGCCGGCGCCGCCTGCCTTCTTTGCGCCGGCATCATCCTCTCGAGAGCCGCGAAGACGATGGCGGTAAAGATATCCTCCACGGTGTCGGGGTCGGCTGACGCATCGACGACGACGCAGCGTTCGGGTTCAGCTGCGGCGATCGCGAGAAACGCCTCGCGCCGGCGTTGGTGGATGGCCAATCTTTCCTTCTCGAAGCGGTCCGGTCCGTCACTGCTCCCCCGCCGGGCGGTAGCGCGCCTCAGGCCCTCGGCGGGGTCGATATCGAAGATCAGCGTCATGTCCGGCACCATGCCGTTGATGGCGACCTTCTCCAACGCGTCCATGAATGCCGGGTCGAGGCCGCCGGTGACGCCCTGGTAGACGCGCGAAGAATCCATGAAACGATCGCAAAGCACGACCGAACCGCGCTCGACCGCCGGCCGGATGACCTGTTCGACATGGTCGGATCGCGCAGCGGCGAAAAGCAACGCTTCCATCTTGGGGCCGAACGGCTCGGCTGCGCCTGAAAGCAGGACATGCCTGACCGCCTCCGCCCCCGGCGAGCCACCCGGCTCACGCGTCACCAGCACATCGTATTTCTTGGCGCGCATCTTCTTTGCCAGCCGCTCGATCTGCGTCGACTTGCCTGCTCCTTCGCCGCCTTCAAAAGTGATGAAAAATCCGCGCGCCAAAGCCTTTGTCCATACTTCGGGGACCGTATAGTCCCGGCGGGAAAAAAGGTCCACCGCGACGGTGCTAACGCAGCCAGCCGACGGCCAGTTCCTTGGCGGCGTCGAGCGCGCGCTGCGGCAGGGAACCGACACCGATCGACTCGGCGGCAAACAGCGGCGTCTCCTGGCTCAGAGTATCGCCGATCCAGACGCGCAGCGTACCGACCGGCTGCCCCTCCTCCACCGGCGCGGCAACCGGTCCGTCATAGACGATCCGGGCGGTGAGCTTGTCGCGGTTGGTGATCGGCAGGAAGATCTGCACCGGTCCTTTTGCCTTTAACGCGACTCCGGACTTGGCGCCGCCAAAGACCTGGGCTTCGCCAACCACTTCGTCCTTGGCGAATATTTCAGCCTTCTCGAAGGAGCGAACGCCCCAGTCGAGCAGCTTTCGCGCTTCCTCAGCACGCTCGCGGTCGTTTGCCAGGCCGCCCATCGCCGCGATCACCCTTGTGCCGTTGTGGCTGGCCGAGCCGACAATGCCGAACCCGGATTGCTCGCTGGCGCCGACCGCGAGCCCGTCGGCGCCTATATCCATGGCCAGCAGCGGATTGCGGTTTCTCTGGGAAATCTTGTTCCAGGTAAAATCCTTCTGGCCGTAATAGCGGTAGAGATCCGGGTAGTTGCGCCACATATGCAGCGCCAGAAGCGCGAGTTCGCGAACGCTCGTTTGCTGCCCATCTGCCGGCAGACCGGTGGAGTTGACGAAGGTCGATTTCTGCAAGCCGATCTGGCGGGCACGCTCGGTCATCTGCGCCGCGAAGTTTGCCTCGGACCCCGCGATTCCTTCAGCGATGACGATACAGCCGTCATTGGCCGCCTGCACGGTCACGCCCTGGATCAGGTCTTCAAGCCGGATCGTCGACTTGAGTTTCGCGAACATAGTCGATGTCCCCGAAGGAGCGCCGCCCTTGCGCCAGGCGTTTTCGCTCACCACGAAGGTGTCATCGAGCGTCATGCGCCCCGATTTGATGGCGTTGAAGACCACTTCCATCGTCATCAGCTTGGCCAACGAGGCCGGCGGGATCAACCTGTCGGCGTCCTTGGAAAACAGCACGGTTCCGGTTTCGGCATCGATCATGAAGGCCTGCGCGGCCTTGGTCTCGAAAAGCTGTGCTGAGGCCGGCGCAAGCGAGAGCAGCAGCAGCAGGCCGAGCGCCATAAGCCCAGTGAAAGGGTGAAAAAATTTCATCAGATTCGACCAGTGAGCCGGCGCTCTTGCACGTTGGCAGAAGCTATCAGGCTTTTGCCTGGCGGATCAATCGCGCACGAAAAACCAGGCAGCCCCGAGCTCAATTGCGTACAGCAAGCGCATCCGGCGCACCGTGCGACCACGCTGCCTGCAGCATCTCGTCCAGGCTGCCACGGCCGTCGGCATAGAGGTTGACCGAGTACCAGTCCTTTCCTTCAAGTTCCGAGCGCTGGATTTCGGTCTTGCCGAAGCTGGAAAGCTGGGTCGCCACCTGCTCGGCTTCGGCGGCATCCTCGAACGAACCCGCCGCGACATAGTCCGTGGGCGACTGGATTGGAGGAGCTTGCCGCTTCCACGATTGAAGAAGCTCGGCGGGCGACATGCCGGTGTCGTCCAGCTCGGCAAACGCGTTGGAGGCGCGCTGCACGCGCTCGTCGGCGTAAGACAGCGACGCCATGGTGAATGGAGATTGCGCCGGCAGGTTGATCTCCGGACGCTCCGGCACGATCGGGCCGAAATCGGGCAGTACAATGTCTCCCGAAGCAGACGCTTGCACCGCTATGACAGGCCCTGCATCGGATCCCTGCCCGGTATTCGTCAGCTGACCGGGGAACGGCACGGCTGCAGCGCTCACCGCCAGGCTTGGCGACGGCCCATTCATGGCGACCATGACACCGCTGGGCAGACCGTCCGACGGATCCGGCGCCCTGTTGCCTGGACGATACGAAGCCATAAGATACTGCCCGTCATTGCCTTCGAGCGGCGCACGGCCGACATATTCGACCTTCACCTCGGCCGTACCGATATTGGCATAATCGAGCATTTCAGCAGCGCGCTTCGACACATCGATGATGCGTCCATCATGATAGGGTCCGCGATCGTTGACGCGCACGATCACCGAGCTGCCGGTCTTCATGTTGGTGACCCGCGCATAGCTCGGGAGCGGCATAGTCGGATGCGCCGCCGTCAGATCTGCCATGTCGTAGACTTCGCCATTGGCGGTCAACCGGCCGTGGAACGCCTCACCATACCAGGACGCTAGGCCAACCTTGGCGTAACGTTTGTCTTCCTTCGGATAATACCACTTGCCGCGCACCTGATAGGGCTTGCCGAGCTGGTCGCGCCCCCGAGACGTCTTGAACATCACGCGCGGGCTGGCTTTCACGCCATATTCGGCTTCGGAAAAATATTCCTTGGAGCGAGGTTTCTTGTTGACCATCGCCTTTTGCTGCGGCGCGGCACATGCCGCAAGAAACGCTGCCGACAAGGCCAACAGCGCGAAAGCGAAAGCGCGACGAAGACGCGGGCGCGCCGTGGTCTGCATATTTTGATTGCCCCTATAGCATCGACGAAGGCACCGCAGCATAAACGTCAGCGATGCCAAAGCACCCACTCCAGAAACGCCGGCAACGCCCTACCCCAATGCTTTTTGTGCGCAGGAATTGTTTATCACCGTATTAACCGATTGTGGTCGGAACCGGGCGAGATTGTGGCGCGGACCGTCTCGCCGGTCGGGATGAAGCCATCGCTTAGATCAGCAAAACGCCGTTCGTGGCGGGCTTTGAACCTCGCCTGGCGTGTCTGCGAGCGCAGACTCAGGGACCGAAGATCACGAGCTCGGTGAACGTCAGATCTCCAGGTGTGGGTGGTCTGGGACCCTTGAAGTATTTCAGCCCCTTGTTGGGGCGGTACCATCCCACCAAACCTGGAATCGGCTCCTTGGCGTCGACAAAGCAAACCAGGATTCCGCTTCGCAAGAGAAAGCGCCCCATGGCACCGGCGCAGCGGCTCAAATCCGCGAGCGAGCGGCAATAGATGACCTGATGGCAGCGGATAAGACCGTGCAAAATCCGGCGCGGCATCAACACCAGGGGGAACGCTGCTCCGTCGCAGATGCAGATCAACGACAGGCACCCCAGCGCGGCGTGTTCCGAGAGTATGTATCTCTCACTCTCGGGAAGCATCGCCAGTTCCGGAAGATCGGGACGCACTTCGACCACGCGACATGGCCGCGGCGCCGAACTTAAAGCCGGCAAGAAGGTAAATTGTCCGCTGGAGAAGAGCCGAAAGCCGAGCGCCCGGTTGGCTTTCAATGTCGCTTGCGCCGGCGAAATGTTCGTGTAGGTCACGTCCTTCCGCTTGAGAACCGCCGCAACCAACATGGCGCCATAGGAACGGAATTCTGCGTCGACTGACCAGCTCGAAAGATTGCAGCGGATTTCCTCGCTCTCCGACCCCTGGTAGCGCGCATAAAGGGTGAGCACAACGCCGACGATCCGATCGGCATGCTCCAAAGCAAAGCCATATTGTGGGAACTCGGCAACCGCAGGCCGCTTTGACAAACGCGTCAGAGCCCGGATCCAGTAACTTCGGTTACGCGCCGGAAAGCCCCTGCACAGACAATCGACCACTCCCTCCCAGTCGGTTTCACGAATTGGTCTGCAGCGAAGACCGGGCGGGAGAGCGCCAAGTACGGCCAAAATTCAACTCCAGAAGACGATTTTACTTACATGTGCCTAATGCGCCCAACATATCAGCGCGCAACGATTAATAGTCCGTGCGGGTTTTAAAAACGATTTTCCACACTCAGCACAAACAGCTCGCCATGACGCTGCTCACCGTCCTGGATCGCGCCGAAAGGTGCGGCCGCCACGGTTGACTTGGCGTTGAATGCGGCTTTACAGGAATGGAGCGCGAACCGATCGGGGACCGTCCTGGTGCCAATCCGGTACCGACAGCTCGAACCCGCTCCTCTCGCGATATCCTAAGTGATTGAAAAATCACCCTGGAGGGATGGCCGAGCGGTTTAAGGCACCGGTCTTGAAAACCGGCGTGGGTGCAAGCCCACCGTGGGTTCGAATCCCACTCCCTCCGCCAGTGACGCTCTTTATCCCGAAAGCAATCTCCCGGGCTTGCATCGAGATGACCGGGACGCGAGCGAGCCCCCGATCGGATTGATTTTTGCGCCGAAATATGGTGCTTCTCCCGCCCATGAATAGGTTATTTTTTGCGCTCCTCGCATGGATGGCGCTGCCTTGGCCGGCCAGCACGGGTGCTGCGTTTCGCAGCAAACGACAATGGTACCGGTTGAAATTCAAATGCGAGACAGCGCCGGACCATATGGAAGTCCTGCAGCTCCGCTACCGGATCGGTGATAAAATTCCGGAAAGCGACTGGCCCAAATACAATCTCTATAACTAGGCATTCGCGACCTGTGGCCGCATTTTGCCGGTGTTTCGGGCCGATCGTCGCAAACTCTGTATATTGCCGACCTTGTTCCAACCAGTCCCTTGACGCGCGGGAACCATACACGTTAGGCCCTCCAGGCATTCGACGCGAACGGTCGGCCAACCAGCAAGGGACTTCCAGTCGATGGAAATTTTCACTGCCGCGGGCTTCTCTGCCCTGCTCCAGGTCATCGCCATCGACCTCGTGCTTGCAGGCGATAACGCCATCGTCATCGGCCTGGCCGCAGCGGGCTTGCCGGTCGAGCAGCGCAAGAGAGCGATTCTCATCGGCGTGGTGGCGGCAACGGTGCTGCGCATCGGTTTTGCCGCGATCACCGTCACCCTGCTGCAGATTGTCGGCCTGCTGCTGGCCGGCGGCATCTTGCTGCTGTGGGTGTGCTGGAAGATGTATCGCGAGCTGCGCACGTCGCATGCCGACGAGATGGAGGCGACCGAAGCGCTGTCCAATTCCGATATCAACAGCGATGACATGGTGGCCGGCAAGGCGCGCAAGAAGACCTTGGGTCAGGCGGCATTGCAGATCGTCATCGCCGACGTTTCGATGTCGCTCGACAACGTACTGGCGGTCGCCGGCGCGGCGCGCGATCACTTCCAGGTGCTGGTGATCGGCCTCGTCCTGTCGATCGCGCTGATGGGCCTTGCCGCGAGCTTCATCGCCAAGCTGCTGCACCGCCATCGCTGGATCGCCTATATCGGCCTTTTGATCATCTTCTATGTCGCACTCGATATGATCTATCGAGGCGCGGTGGAAGTCTTCCCGCATGTCAGCAGTGCGGTGAGCTGACGCATCGACTCGAATTCGCATCGGCCGCGACTTCGATTTCGGCGAGCCTTCGGCGATGCCGGCGGTTGCGTTTCGCCGCAGCCGCTGCCCATACCAATGCGGCAACAACTGTGGTACTGCGCCGCCAATCCTGAATCCGGAAAAGCTTGATGTCCGCCCCTCGCGTCAGTTTCGTCAGCCTTGGATGCCCGAAAGCCCTTGTGGATTCCGAGCGCATCATCACGCGCTTGCGGGCTGAAGGCTACGAGATCGCCCGCAAGCACGACGGTGCCGACCTTGTCGTCGTCAACACCTGTGGCTTTCTCGATTCGGCCCGCGACGAATCGCTCAGCGCTATCGGCTCGGCACTTTCGGAGAACGGCAGGGTTATCGTCACCGGCTGCCTCGGCGCCGAGCCGGACGTCATTCGTGAAAGACACCCCAACGTCCTCGCCATCACTGGTCCACAAGCCTATGAAAGCGTTATGGCGGCAGTGCATGAGGCAGCACCGCCGAGCCACGATCCCTACGTCGACCTTTTGCCGCCGCAAGGGGTCAAGCTCACGCCGCGCCACTATGCGTATCTCAAGATTTCGGAAGGCTGCAACAACCGCTGCACCTTCTGCATCATCCCGGCGCTGCGTGGCGACCTCGTATCGCGGCCGGCCGCCGACGTGTTGCGCGAAGCCGAGAAGCTGGCCAAGGCCGGGGTCAAGGAGATCCTCGTCATCTCGCAGGATACCAGCGCCTACGGCATCGATATCAAATACCAGACCAGCATGTTCGGCGACCGCGAAGTGCGGGCGAAGTTCCTCGATCTATCGGAAGAACTGGGCAAGGTCGGTGTCTGGGTGCGCATGCACTATGTCTATCCCTACCCGCATGTCGCAGACGTCATCCCCCTGATGGCCGAAGGTAAGATTCTTCCCTATCTCGACATTCCGTTCCAGCATGCCTCGCCGCAGGTGCTGAAGAACATGCGCCGGCCCGCTCATGGCGAAAAGACGCTCGAGCGCATTCGCAGCTGGCGCGACGTCTGCCCGGACCTTGCCATCCGCTCCACCTTCATCGTCGGGTTCCCCGGCGAGACGGACGACGATTTCGAGATGCTGCTCGACTGGCTGGACGAGGCGAAGATCGACCGCGCCGGCTGTTTCAAATACGAGCCGGTCAGAGGCGCCCGCTCCAACGAGCTCGGCCTCGAGCAGGTGCCGCAGGAGATCAAGGAAGCCCGCTGGCACCGCTTCATGCAGCGCCAGCAGAAGATTTCGGCAACGCAGCTCACCAGGAAAATTGGCAAGCGACTGCCGGTCCTGATCGACGAGGCGCATGGCAATTCGGCCAAGGGCCGGACCAAATACGACGCGCCCGAAATCGACGGCTCGGTCCATATCCAGTCGCGGCGGCCACTGCGCGCCGGCGACATCGTCACGGTCAAGATCGATCGCGCCGACGCTTACGACCTCTACGGCTCGGCCGTCTGATTCAGTCCGAAATGAAAGGGCGCCTCGCGGCGCGCTTTCGTTACGATGTGCTTCCGGTTGCTTATTGCGGCAGCTTGTCGTCGACGCCCTTCACGTAGAAATTCATGCCGAGCAACGTGGCGTCGTCGGCGACCTCGCCCTCCTTCAGCCAAGGTGTGCCGTCCTGCTTGGCGATCGGCCCGGTAAAGGGGTTCCAGCCGTCGGCGATCTTCTTGGTGGTGGCTTCGGCCATCGCCTTGACGTCGTCGGGCATGTTGGTGAACGGCGCCAGCTTGACGGCGCCGTCCTTGATGCCGAGCCATACATTGTCGGGCTTCCAGGTGCCGTCGAGTGCCGCCTGGACCCGGCTGATGTAGTACGGGCCCCATTCGTCGGTCAGTGCGGTCAGCTGCGCGTGCGGTGCGAACTTGATCATATCGGAGGACTGGCCGAAGCCGTGCAGCTTGCGCTCCTCCGCCACCTGCAACGCAGCGGTCGAGTCGGTGTGCTGGACGATGATGTCGGCGCCTTGGTCGAACAATGCCTTGGCGGCGTCGGCTTCTTTGCCCGGATCGAACCAGGAGTTCACCCAGACGATTTTGGCTTTGAAGTTCGGATTGATCGACTGTGCGCCTAGCATGAAGGAATTAATACCCATCACCACTTCCGGGATCGGGAAAGAAACGATGTAGCCGGCGACCCCCGACTTCGATTGCTTGGCGGCGATCTGACCAAGTACGTAACGGCCTTCATAGAAACGCGCATTGTAGATGCCGAGATTTTTGGCGGTCTTGTAGCCAGTGGCGTGCTCGAACATCACCTTGGGGAATTTTTTGGCGATCTTCACTTCCGGGTCCATGAAGCCGAAGGATGTGCCGAAAATGATCTTGCATCCCTCGCGCGCCAGGCGCTCGAAGGCGCGGTCGGCATCGGGGCCTTCGGAGACGTTTTCGAGATAGGCGGTCTCGACCTTGTCGCCGAGTGCCTTTTCCACCTCGAGGCGGCCCTGGTCGTGCTGGTAGGAGTAGCCGAAATCGCCGATCGGGCCGGTATAGACCCAGCATGCCTTCAGCTTGTCCGCCGCCTCAGCTGAGGCCGCCAGCGACAATGCGGCCGTCGTCGCCAGCAGGGCAATAAGCAGTTTTTTCATTTTGTTACCTCTCTGAGTTAAGCCTTGGAGCTTCCGTCTTTTTGTTGTCAACGATCCGGAACGAATGGCTGGCCCAAGGAGGCCGGCGTGTTCATCATCGTCAAACGCTTGTTGCGTGAGATTAGAACGAGAACCACGACGGTTGCCAGATAGGGCAGCGAAGAAAGCAGTTGCGAGGGGACCGGAATGCCGAATGCCTGTGCATGAAGCTGGCCGATCCAGACCGCGCCGAAAATATAGGCGCCGGCCAGCACCCGCCACGGCCGCCAGGAAGCGAAGACGACCAGAGCCAGCGCGATCCAGCCGCGGCCGGCGGTCATGTTCTCCACCCATTGCGGCGTGTAGACCAGCGATAGGTGGCCGCCGGCTAGGCCGGCACAAGCGCCGCCGAAAATCACTGAGAGATAACGATAGCGGATGACATGGATACCAAGCGCATGGGCCGATGCGTGGCTGTCGCCGATCGAGCGCAGCGTGAGCCCGGTGCGGGTTCTGAACAGGAACCACATCACGGCAGCGGTCAGCGCGATCGAGATGTAGAAGATTGGATCCTGGCCGAACAGCAGCCTGCCGACGACCGGGATTGCGGTCAGGCCGGGAATGTCGAGGTTTGGCAGCCTCTCGCCAGGCTGGCCGACAAAATTCGTCCCCATCATGCCGGAAAGCCCGAGGCCGAGCAGTGTCAGCGACAGGCCGGTTGCCACCTGGTTGGTGGCCAGCGACAGCGTCATGACGGCGAACAGAAGCGAGAACACTGCCCCCATGGTGATTGCCGCCAACAGCCCTATCCAAGGCGAGCCGGTGAGATAGCCGGCGCCGAAACCGCCGACGGCACCCATGATCATCATTCCTTCGACGCCGAGATTGAGCACACCCGAACGTTCGACCACCAGTTCGCCGATCGCCGCGATCAGCAGCGGCGTCGCCGCCGTCGCGATCGTCAAGAGGATGTTGACGGTGACGTCCATCAGCGGGCTCCCTCCAGCTTCGGCGCTGCCTCGAGCTTCGGCGCGGAAAAGCCGATCAGGCGAATGCGGTAATGGATGAGCGTGTCGCAGCCGAGCACGAAGAACAAAAGCATGCCCTGGAACACGCGCGCCACCTTGTCGGAGATGCCGAGCGCGCTTTGCACTGCCTCGCCGCCCAGATAAGTCAGCGCCAGCACAAGGCCTGCGGCGACGATGCCGAGCGGATTGAGCCGGCCGAGGAATGCCACGATGATAGCGGTAAATCCGTAGCCGGGCGAAATCACCGGCTGCAATTGTCCGATGGCTCCCGAGACCTCCGAAATCCCGGCAAGTCCGGCCAGTGCGCCCGACAGCAGGAAGGCAAAGAAGACCATACGGTTAAGGCCAAACCCGGCGAAGCGCCCTGCCCTCGGGCTTGAGCCGAGCACGCGGACCTCGAAGCCTTTCAGCATACGGCTCATCAGGATCCAGATCAGTATCGCCGCGACCAACGCGAAGACAAATCCCCAGTTTGCCCGGCCGGATTCCGGGAGGAGTTCCGGCAGTATGGCCGAGTCGTTGAACTGGATGGTTTGCGGGAAACCGTGGCCCTGCGGATCGCGCCACGGCCCGCGTACGAGCCAATCCAGGAAGAGCTGGGCGACATAGACCAGCATCAGGCTGGTCAGGATCTCGTTGGTGTTGAAGCGCGTCTTCAGCAGTGCCGGGATTGCAGCATAGGCAGCCCCACCGACCATGCCGAAAAGAAGCATCAGCGGCAGCACCAATGGGCCTTCGAACTGCGGAAACAGCACAGGGAAGATCGAGCCGACAATGCCGCCCAGGATGAACTGACCTTCGGCGCCGATGTTCCAGATGTTGGCCTTGTAGCAGACCGACAGTCCGACCGCGATCAGGATCAGGGGGGCGGCCTTGATCGCCAGCTCATGCAACTGCCAGACCTGGCTGATCGGTTCGATGAAGTAGATGCGGAACGCAGTCAACGGGTTGACGCCGAGCAGCGCGAACATGATGGCACCGGCTATGATCGTCAAAACGAAAGCGATGAAAGGCGAGAGTGCCGAAAACAGCATCGAGCGCTGCGGGCGTTTTACAAGTTCGAGGCGCATCAAGCCGTCTCCAGCGTATGTTCGGCATGACCGGGTTCGGCGCCGCCCATCAGCAGCCCGATTTTCTCGAATGTCGCTTCAGCTATCGGCAGCGGCTTCGACAGTTCGCCATTGTGCATGACCGTGATCGCATCGGAAATCTCGAACAGCTCGTCGAGGTCCTGGCTGATCACCAGCACCGCCGAGCCGCTGCGCGCCAGTTCGATCAGCGCCTGGCGGATGTGGGCCGCCGCACCCGCATCGACCCCCCAGGTCGGCTGATTGACCACCAAGACGCTTGGCCGGCGGTCGAGTTCGCGGCCGACGATGAATTTCTGCAGATTGCCGCCCGAAAGGGCCGCAGCCTCTGGGTCCGGCGCGCTCTTGCGCACGTCCATTGCCTTTATGATGCGTTGAGCAGCGGTATAGATCGCATCGCTCTTGACCATTCCACCGGCGCCGACAAACATCTTGCCGTCGGTGGCGTGGCGCGACAGAAGCAGGTTTTCCGAAAGCTTCATGCGCGGTGCTGCGCCGTGGCCGAGCCGCTCTTCCGGAACGAAGGCAGCGCCCATCAGGCGCCTGCCGGTGATGGCGAGGCCGCCGGCATCCTTGCCGCGGATGCGGACCGAGCCGGTATCCTCCTGCAGCACCTCGCCGGAAACGGATTCGAAGAATTCACCCTGGCCGTTGCCGGCCACACCGGCAATGCCGATCACCTCGCCGGCCCGGACTTCAAGATTGATGTTCCTGAGCGGGATCGAGAACGGGGTCGCCGGCTTGCGGGTGAGTTCGCGGATTTGAAGCAGCACCGGCGCGGTCTCGATACCCTCGGCCGGCGCCCGCACCACGGCCTGGACCTCGTTGCCGACCATCATCCGCGCCAACGAAGACGCGGTTTCCTGGCGCGGATTGCAATGGCCGACCACCTTGCCGTGACGCAGCACGGTGGCGCGGTCGCAGATGCGTTTGACTTCTTCCAGCCGGTGCGAAATGTAGAGGATGGACTTTCCTTCCGAACGCAACCGTTCGAGCGTTTCGAACAGCTTATCGGCTTCCTGCGGCGTCAGCACCGAAGTCGGCTCGTCGAGGATGATGAGTTGCGGCGTCTGCA
Organism: Mesorhizobium sp. M0410; assembly: GCF_040321435.1. NCBI lineage: Bacteria > Pseudomonadati > Pseudomonadota > Alphaproteobacteria > Hyphomicrobiales > Phyllobacteriaceae > Mesorhizobium > Mesorhizobium sp. M0410. The sequence continues at coordinate 223,391 of NZ_JAMYRN010000007.1, read as the reverse complement.
GCAGGCAGCGGATGATTTCGATCCGCTGACGCTCGCCGACCGACAGATCACCGACCAGCGATAGCGGGTCGAGAGGCAGGCCGTAACTGTAGGAGAGCGCCCTCGCCTTGGCCGCGATCGTGCTGATCGGCGAGCCGTCATCCAGCGACAGCGCGATGTTCTCCGCCGCCGTCAGCGCTTCGAACAGGGAAAAATGCTGGAAAACCATGCCGATGCCGAGCTTTTTTGCGGTGCCTGGGCTGGTGATCCTGACCGCCTGGCCATTCCAGAAAATCTCGCCAGAATTCGGTTCCAGCGATCCAAAAAGCATTTTCACCAGCGTCGACTTGCCGGCGCCGTTCTCGCCAAGCAACGCATGGATCTCGCCCTTGGCGATGTTGAGATCGACATGGTCGCAGGCTGTCAGCGTGCCGAATATCTTTGTGAGGCCGCGAACCTCAAGCAGGTTTGCGCCGTCCTGATCTGCACTCACGGTGCCTCCATCTGGTTTGCCAGACATGTTCTGTGTTCCCGCAAGCATCGTATGCGCGCCCTGCTCTCTACGGTAAGCGCCTCACGACTTGAAAGAGCTTCAAGAATTTCAGCGGAAACTCAAGCGGTAAAGAGCAGTTCGCAAGAACGGCGGCGTCGGCGGGCCGAAACTGCGGGCGCTCAAGGGATAAGTATCGTTGTCCCGGTGGTCCTGCGCCCTTCGAGATCGGAATGCGCCTTGCCGGCCTCGCTGAGCGCGTAACGCTGGTTGATCTTGATCTTGACGGCGCCGCTGAGCACCACGTCGAACAATGCGGCGGCGGAAGCCTCGAGGTCTTCGCGCCTGGCATTGTAGACGAACAGCGTCGGCCGCGTTGCGAACAGCGAGCCCTTCTGCGCCAGCAACGAGATGCTGAAGGGCGGGATCGGCCCAGACGATTGACCGAAGCTGACGAACGTGCCGAGCGGCCGCAGGCAATCGAGCGAGGCTGGAAACGTGTCGTTGCCGACCGAATCATAGACGACGTCGCATTTCTTGCCACTGGTGATAGCCGCGACGCCGGCAACGAAATCCTGTTCGCGATAGTTGATCACGTGGTCGAAGCCATGCGCCTTCGCGAGTTCGATCTTGTCGGTCGAGCTCGCGGTGCCGATCACCGTCGCGCCGAGATGCTTGGCCCATTGACCGAGGATCAGCCCGACACCGCCGGCCGCCGCATGAAACAGGATCGTGTCGCCGGCTTTCACCTTGAATGTACGGCGCAACAGATATTGGGCCGTCATGCCCTTTAGCATCATCGCCGCGGCCTGTTCGTCGCTGATGCCGTCCGGCACCTTCACCACTCGGTCGGCAGCGATCACGCGCTGCTCGGCATAGGCGCCGGTGGTCACGGCATAGGCGACGCGATCGCCGGGTTTGAGCCAGTCGACATCCGAGCCGACCTTCAAGACCACGCCGGCCGCCTCGCCGCCGGGGATCAGCGGAAATCCGCCCTGCGGCGGATAGAGGCCCGAGCGATAATAGACGTCGATGAAATTGAGACCGATCGCGCTGTGCTTGACCAGGATCTGTCCCGAGCCTGGCTGCCCGGGATCGGCGTCCTCATAGGTCAGGACCTCCGGACCGCCATGGGCATGGATGCGGATCGTTTTGGACATTTTCAGGCTCTCTTGGGATCAGGCTTTCTTGTCCGGCTTGGCGCCGAGATTTGGAAAGAACTGCATGATAGCGCCGATGCAGGCGAGGTAAAGCCCGGTGACCGTAATCCCGATCTTGATGAAATCGCTGACCTGCTCGCCCAGCACGCCGATCTGGTCGTAGAAGGAGGCAAGTGCCGCCTGCGCCAGCGCCAGCGCGCCGAAAGCGCACCAAAGCAGCGTCATGCCGAGATTGATTGGCCGCAGCCGCTTCACCCGCACCGGATGGATGAAATTGATCGGCACGAAGGTGAGAATGCCGGCCACCACGACCACGGCGAAGGAAACCCATTGTCCTGGTTCGATGACGAACAGCGTGAACACCACCATGTTCCAGACGACCGGAAAGCCTTTGAAGAAATTCTCCTTCGTCTTCATGCCGGTATCGGCATAGTAGATCGCGCTCGACACCACGATTATCGCCGCAGACAGGAACGACAGGCGCTCGCCCATGAAGCCGCGCTGATAGAGCGCGAAGGCCGGAATCAACACGTAGGTCACGTAGTCGATGATGTTGTCGAGCAGTTCGCCCGACCATGTCGGCAGGATTTCCTTGACGTCGAGCTTCCTGGCGATCGGCCCGTCGATGCCGTCGACGAAAAGCGCCAGGCCCAGCCACCAGAACATCGCCGTCCAGCGCTGCTCGCTTGCCGCCACCAGCGACAGAAACGCCAGGAATGAGCCCGACGCGGTCAAGAGATGGACCGAGAACGCCCGCGCCTGAGGCCATGTGACTTTCTTCTTCGGCCGCGGAATCCGGTCGGCGATTTTCCTGGCCGTCGTCTTCTTGCTCACGGGCCCCGCCAATCCAGCTTGCAGATTTCGGCCGAGCGGCCAGCAAAGTTCCAGTTGCGGCCAAAGGCCCGCATCTTGCTCTTGTCGGATTTGGCGACGATGATTTCCGGCGCAATCCAGTATTCCGAATTGCTGATGACCGTATCCTTGTCGCGATCCTTGCCGGTGATCGGCGTCACCGCACCATCGATAATCTTCGGTATCTGGAAGATACGTGTTTTCTCACGCGTCTCGTAGGTGATCGGCACCTGCTCGACGCCGAGGAACTGTCCGACCAGGATGGAGAGCAGCGATGTGGTTCCACCGGCCTTGCCGGTGAATATCTTCGTCAGTCCCTTCACAGCGTAAACCGAGGCGCGCTTGTCGATGAAAAGGCCGGCCGTCCAGTTGCCGCGGCTCATATAGCCGGGGATTTCCATGATCAGCCCAAGATTGAGACCGGACAGGTCGACCTCGCCGAAATGGCCGGCATCGATGCGGAACCCCGCCCAGGTTTGGCAATAGCCTTCCGTAGGCGGATGGTTGCCGAGCGACAGAACGCAAGGGCAAAAAACCGTGCAATTGCAGGAGAGGACGAGTTCTCCCTTCATTGCCCAGTTTTGGTCTGTCATCGAATTGTCCCCCTCATGTCGAGACTACTAGTAGCGCTGCTGCCCAGACAAGCAGTATCGCACCGGCCAGCCGCGTCGGCAGATTGCCTGCCGTCTGTTTTTCGACCAGGCTGAACAAGCCGATCAGCGCCATCCAGAACACGTTCATCACACCGACGGCAAACATTACCAGCATTAGAGCCCAGCAGCATCCAAGGCACCACAGGCCCTGCTTCATGCCGAGCCGCAAAATACGAATGGGCCTGGCGCTCCAGTTGGCGAACAGGACCGAGAACGGATTTCTGCACTTGTCCAGACAGACTCCCTTCAGCCAGCTGAACTGATAGAGACCAGCGATCGACAGCGCGGCTGCCCCGGCAATTCCAACCAGCGGATCGAGCATCTGCCCGGATGAGGCGAATGCATGGATTGCGAGCGTCAGGGCAGCGAACATTGCCGAGGCGACAAGCCAGACGCTCAAATATCCAGCGACCAGGATCAGCGGATGGACGGCCGGCTCCCTCTTGATCCGGGCGGTATCCGCGATCTCGCAATAGGTGCGGATCATCGGCGCCGCGGAGGGCAGCATGGTCGCGATGGCCATCAACAGCCACATCGCGGTGAGTGCCCCGCCTTGCGCGCCTAGGCTTGCGCGAAGCGGCGCCGGCGCAAGGCAGAGGGCGAAGAAACGCGCAAGGAAATCCGGCAACGGCAGTAGCTGCAGGTATTCCAGCACGGCGTCGCCGGGTACGTCGGCGCCCGGGAGCCGGCTCACCGCCCCCCGAACTGCCATTGCGCCGAGAAAGAGCCAGGCAAGGGCAACGCCCATGCCGGCAACAACGCTCACGGTCAGTCGAGGGCTGCGCGCAACGCTCGCCATCGCGCGGCCGGTACCGTCGAGGTGGCTGAAATCGTCTTGTTGGCCGGTCATGGCAACCGAATGGGCCGAATCGCCGCGTTGATCAAGCGGCATCACCTGACCTATATGGACCAGCAGGTCGGACAGGCCTCACCTCGCAATCCGGAAGCCGAATTTGAACCACCGGGAAACAGCACGGATACTGGTCGCCGGCAGCGGCCCTGCGGGGCTGATCGCGGCGCTTGGCTTTGCCGAGGCGGGCTTTCCCGTGACGCTCGTCGGACCCGACGCTGCCGGCCCCGACGGCCGGACGACAGCCTTGATGAACCCTGCCCTAAAGATGTTCGAACGGCTAGGGATCTTCGACGGAATCAGGCCGCACGCAGCGCCGCTCAAGGTGATGCGTATCGTTGACGCAACCAACCGGCTGATCCGCAGCCCGACAGTGACCTTTCGCGCCAGCGAGATCAACGAAGAGCAATTCGGGCTGAACTTGCCCAACAGCGTTCTCAACCGCACGCTAGCCGAGGCTGTCGCGCATTCGGGCATCGAATGGCGAAAGTCGATGGTGGAGGCATGGCGCCTCGATGCCGACCATGCACATGCCGTTCTCGCCGACGGTAGCGAGATCGAGGCATCGTTGGCAGTTGCCGCCGATGGCCGTCAATCGCCGGCCCGCGAGGCAGCCGGCATCCGGACCTCGGTCCGATCCTTTCCGCAGGCGGCGCTGGTGCTCAATTTCGGTCACCGCAGCGACCATGCATTCACCTCGACCGAATTCCACACCGAGACCGGTCCGTTCACACAGGTTCCCCTGCCCGGCAACCGGTCCAGCCTTGTCTGGGTGCTCGAACCCGAAATCGCCAAGGATCTTGCAGCACTCGACGAGGCGGAGCTTTCGACGCGGGTCGAACAGCGGATGCAATCGATGCTGGGCCGCGTGTCGGTTGAGCCCGGCCGGCAGGTCTACCCACTTTCAGCGGTGAGCCCGTGGCGGTTTGCGCATCGCCGCGTGGCACTTGTCGGTGAAGCCGCCCACGTGTTTCCCCCAATCGGCGCGCAAGGGCTTAATCTCGGCATCCGGGACATTGACGACCTGATTGGTACCGCAAGCAGAAACCGCTCGGACCCGGGCGCCGCCCAGGCGCTTGCAGCCTATGATTTCAAGCGGCGGCCGGACATTCTGGCGCGCAGCAGCGCGGTCAACCTACTGAACATGTCGTTGCTTTCCGACATGCTGCCGGCCCAGCTGATGCGCAGCGCTGGTCTTGGCGCGCTTGAGGGGTTTGCGCCGTTGCGGGCGTTTTTCATGCGCGAGGGTCTTCGACCCGGCAGCGGTTTTGCGGCGTTTTTTGGCGGATTGCGAAAAGCGGCCGCGCGATAGCGATCGTGGCGCCGCCCTTGATCCGCATCTTGTGATGCTCAAACCGGCATCAGTTGATCGGGATTGAATTGACGCGGCGTCTGCGCCAAATAATGACGATGTCGACCGTAAGGTCTGGGCCGATCTTTGCCTGACCGGTGCGTAAGAATCTAAAGTCCTGGAGCGTTTCCTTGCGTGTTCCAGGATGCGTGGCGTTCAAGAAGTTCAAGTGGTGAGTGCGATGAAGACAGCCAAATTCTCGATCGGACAGGTGGTTCGCCACCGGCTGTTTCCGTTCCGCGGCGTCATTTTCGACGTCGATCCGCAATTCGCCAATACCGACGAATGGTACGAGGCGATCCCCGCTGACGTGCGGCCGCGCAAGGACCAGCCCTTTTATCATCTGCTCGCCGAGAATTCGGAGACGGAATACATCGCCTATGTGTCCGAGCAGAATTTACTCGAGGACCGGTCGGGCGAACCGGTCCGGCATCCGCAGATTGGTGAAATGTTCGACAAGAAGCCCGACGGGCGCTACGAGCCGAAGCACCAATTGAGACATTGACTTAGTCGGGATCTGGCTGGGCTCGGACAGGCTTGAGACAAGTCTGGACCCGATAATCAGCCGATTCAATAAAAAAGCGGGGCATGAACCCCGCTTTTTGTTTTGTTCGAAAACCCGTCGATCAGTTGGCGGCCTTCGCCTTTTCCTGTTCTTCCTTGAGCTTCTTGGCAAAATCCTGATTGTTCTTGGCGACGAACTCCTGGAGCTTCTTCTGTCGGTCCTCGATGTCCGACTGCTGCAGCGGCGGGCCGTCGAAGGCGCCGCTGAAGCCGGTCAGCGCGATCTTGATCGGGTTCGGCTGGTTCTGGAAATTGACCGAGGTCAGCGTCAGGTTCGAACCTTTCTTGAAGGACGCGACGAGCTGATCGGTCAGCGGCACTTCCGCCACGCAGCGATCCGGGAAACAGATCACGTACTCGAGCTTCTGCGCCTTGCCGGCGTCGATCTGGAGGCCGATGCCGGGAGGAACCAAACGGCCGGTCGGAACCGTCACCTGGAACACCTTGCGGTTCACCTTGCCCTTCAATTCGATCAGGCTGACGCCGGTGATGAGCTGACCATTGCCGGCGGTGGTGATGTTCTGGACATTGCAAATGTCGACATCTTCCTGCTTGGTGCAGGCCTTGAACCAGCCTTGCGGAATCTGCTGTTGCTGCTGCGCGACAGCAGCGGGAATCCCGGCGCCCAGAATGCCGACCACGCCAGCGGCCATGACCGACAGGCGGTACGCGTTGCTGTTCAGGCTCGTCATGTCGTGCATTCCTCTCAAATGATCCCGGGACCGGCTTTTTTCATGCCGTGTGGTCCAGCTACCTGTTGCCGAAATGAGGCAACAGAATGACTTCGGACGGCGTGTTACACTGCAAGCGACGCCGAATCCAGCCCGGGCCACGCGAATCTTGGCCGAGGGACTGGGTTGAGGGATTGGCCGGTGCACGACCGGCTCATGTATGCTGCGCATCGAATCGGGAAGGAGACGGTCATGGGCCGCGTTGTCGTTTGGCTGATCGCCACAATCTTGTTTGTCGGCCTTTCCCTGCAGCCGGCCCTGTCGGAACCGAAGCACGCGCTTGCCATGCAGGGCGAGCCGGCGCTGCCGGCCGACTATGATCATTTCAACTACGTCAATCCCGACGCGCCGAAAGGCGGCAGCATTACCTATTGTGTCGTCGGCAGCTTCGACAATCTCAATCCGTTCATCCTGAGAAGTCTGCGCACCACCGCGCGCGGCATGATGGATCAAGCTTTTGGCAATCTTGTCTTCGAGCCGTTGATGCAGCGCAACTACGACGAGGCCTTCAGTCTCTACGGCCTGCTCGCCGATACCGCCGACATGGATCCCGAGCGCAAGAGCATCGAATTCCACCTCGATCCCAGGGCCAAATGGTCGGACGGCGAGCCGGTGACGCCGGAAGACGTGTTGTTCACCTATGATGTCTTCACCGAGAAGGGTCGGCCACCTTACAGCCAGCGAATGAAAGCGATCGCCAAGCTCGAAAAGACCGGCGACCGCAGTGTGCGCTTCACCTTCAACGAAAAGGCGGACCGCGAATTTCCCCTAATCATTGCGCTGACGCCGATCATCCCGAAACACGCGTTCAACAAGGACACTTTCGACAGGACGACGCTGAAGCCGGTGATCGGCAGCGGGCCTTACACGGTGGCGCAAGTCGTGCCCGGCCAGCGCATCGTGTTCAAGCGCAATCCGGACTATTGGGGCAAGGACGTGCCGTCCAAGCGCGGCTTCGACAATTACGACCAGATCACCATCGAGTATTTCCTCAACGCCAACGCCAAGCAGGAAGCGTTCAAGAAAGGCATCTGCGCCATCGACGACGACAGCGACCCGGTCAAACGCGAGCGCGATCTCGACTTTCCGGCCTTCCACAGGGGCGAGGTCATCGCCGAAACTTTCGATACCGGCATTCCGCCGGTGTTCAACGGTTTCCTGTTCAACACGCGGCTGCCGAAATTTTCCAATCCGATCGTACGGCGCGCGCTCGGCATGCTCTACGACTTCGAATGGGCCAACAAGAATCTGTTCGGCGGCAAATACACGCGCACGATGAGTTTTTGGCAGAATTCCGAGCTGTCCGCGCTCGGCCACCCGGCCAGCGAAAAGGAAAAGGCCCTGCTGGCCCCCTACCCCGGCCGCGTGCCCGCAGATGTCATGGACGGCACCTACAGGCCGCCCGTTACCGATGGCTCCGGCCAGGACCGCAAGGTGCTGAAGGCGGCATTCGAGCTGCTGAAGAGCGCGGGCTATACGGTGCAGGACGGCGCGATGCTCGATCCCCAGGGAAAGCCGTTCGGTTTCGAGATCCTGACCGCCTCGCAGGACGAAGAGCGACTTGCCGCTATCTATCAGCGCACGCTTGAGAAGCTCGGCATCGATGTCAGCATTCGCAGCCTCGACGGCGATCAGATCCAGTCGCGCAAGCAGCGTTTCGATTTCGAGGTGCTGGTCGGCTCGACCGGTTTCAACAACTCGCTGTCGCCCGGTATCGAGCAAGCCGGGCGCTGGGGATCCGCTGCCGCCAAGGCCGAAGGCTCGTTCAACCTAGCGGGTGTCGCCGACCCAGCAGTGGACGCGGCGATCGAGGCGATGTTGAGAGCTCGCTCGAAGGAGGACTATGTCGCTGCTGTCCGGGTCCTCGACCGGCTGCTGATCTCAGGCAATTACATGGTGCCGACCCAGCACAACAACCAGCAATGGCTCGCTTATTGGAACTATCTGGAACATCCGCAAAAGACGCCCATATACGGTTATCAGTTGCCGACCTGGTGGCGCAAACCGAAGTGACCTCTTCAGAACAGGAGATCAAGATGAACGACGAGAACTCGATTACCGTCGATGTGGTCTCCGACGTCGTGTGCCCCTGGTGCTTTATCGGCCAGAAACGGCTCGACAAGGCGATTGCCGCCGTTGACATCGACGTTCACATACGTTGGCGGCCCTTCCAGCTCGACCCGACGATTCCGCCCGAAGGCAAGAACCGCCGCGACTACATGGTAGCGAAATTCGGCAGCGAGCAACGCATCCGCGAGATCCATGCCCGGATCGAGCCGTTGGGCGAGGCTGAGGGGATTTCCTTTGCCTTCGACGCCATCAAGGTCGCGCCCAATACGCTGGATGCGCACCGGCTCATTCGCTGGGCCGGGACGGCCGGCGAGGCCGTTCAGAACCGGCTGGTGCGCCGGCTGTTCCAGCTGAATTTCGAAGAAGGCGCCAATCTCGGCGATCATGCCGTGCTGATCGAAGCCGCCCGCGAGGCCGGCATGGATGCCTCCGTCGTCGAAACGCTTCTGTCGACGGACGCCGATGTAGAGGCGGTGCGCACCGAAATCGCCACTGCTTCGCGCATGGGCATATCGGGCGTGCCGTGCTTTCTGCTTGAAGGCAAATATGCGGTGATGGGCGCCCAGGACGCCGATACGCTTGCCGATGCGCTGCGCCAGGTGGCTGCGGCCAAGGCACGCGGCGAACTGGAGACGGCGAACTGAGCCGGACTATTTTCGACTATTTCACCGTCACCTTGGCCTTGCTGACGAAAAGGCCATGGCCATGCTTGCCGGTTCAGGTCAATCCCTTGGTGGAGGACTGGCAGGAAAACAGCCCCTTGCTCCAGCTGTTGCCGTAGGCCTTGCTCGCCCGGGTTCGTGATCTGTGTCGGAATCGATGTCGGTCCGCATCCTGGACGTAGGGGCAACGTCGTTGCTTGGCTGATTACGGGCTCTCCCGACAAGGCGGCTTCACCCACGAATCATACAGGTCGCGTTCTGGCCGCCAACGAGGTCGGACCTGGCCGTAAGGGCGCGCTGAAGATCGGTTCAGGCTGTGAAGATCGACCGCTGGACGGCGCTTCTACGTTCACAAAGCTGTGTGAGGGCCTTCCCCAAGGGAAGGTCCCTACTTTCTCCGGTGCAGGCAAGTAACATATTGAAATTGCATTGATATCAAGCGCCTAGAATTCCGACGGCACAGCCCCGTGATCATCCACTCTGTTGCTCCACTGCAACGGCCGGCGAGTTAAGCCACCCGCGGCTGGTGAAAAGCTAATGGAAAATGATCAATTGGTGTTACTGTCCGTAATAAAAGAAAAATCGTTTGGGCGGGATAGTGATTCGGGTCGATAGACCAACGCGACATTCAATATCGGAAAAATGGCTCCGCGGTGCCGCAAGGCAGTCGCCCCTTACGCCCGTATCGTCGATGCGCAGCTTCTGGGGCCTGATGCGGGCCTACTGGTTTTCGGACAAGTGGGTGGAAGCCTGGACCTTGACGCTGGTGATCGCGCTGCTCACCGCGCTCTCCAGCAAGTCAGGCGTGTGGTTTGCCGTAGCATCCGGAGAGCTGGTCAACTCGATCGCCTTTTTCCATGATGCCGCGAACACCACCCCGCTTCAGACACTGCTGGCCAATGCCGGGATACTTGTCCTCCTGGTCTTGCTCAAGGATGCGGGTTTTACCGGTATCCGCAGCCTGGTATCCGCAACGTTGCATCGCAAGTGGCGCGGCTGGCTGGACAGCCAGTTCAACGAAGCCCTGCTTGATTCCAATCACACCCATTTCCACGCTCAGCATGGCTCGTCAGGTGCCGCCGCTCCCGACAATATCGACCAGCGCATCCAGGAATCGATCAAGGATATGACGGGCGGCGCCATCGGCCTCGCGATGGGGGTTTTGGCCGTTGCTACTTCATTGTATTTCGTCGGCCAGCAACTGCTTGCACACTCGGCGGAGGTCAAAGGGCTGGAGTTCCTCGGCAGCTATGGCAGCGCCGTCCTCGCCTTTCTGGCAGTCGCCACCTACGTGCCGTTGAACACCTGGATCGCCGTCAAGCTGGGCAGGCTGCTGGAACGGCTCAATGTCAGGATGCAGCAGGCCGAAGGCAGCTATCGCGGCGAGCTGATCACCTTTCTGCGCCGCAGTTTTCATGTCGCCGCATCGCAAGGCGAGAACGTGCAGAAGGCAGTGCACAGCCAGCGCTATGTCGACATCGACCGCACCTGGGCGCGGCTGAACATCGTCAACACAGGCTACAATTCGTTCGAGCTGATCTACAATTTCATCGGTGCCCGCATTGTCGCCTACGGGCCAGGCTTGGTTCCCTTCATCCATAACGGGTTCGATCTCAAGGGCTACATAACCGGCTCCGAGATGGTCAACTCGCTGATCAGTCAATGCTCGTGGTTCATCCATGTCATGCCTGCCATCGCCGCGCTGCGGGCCAACAGCCAGCGCGTCACCGAACTCGCAAACGCGATCGAAAACGTTCAGCACCCGCAGGAATTTTATCAGCAGACCGGCCGCTCCGATTTTCGCTACGACCGCCAAAACCCTGTTTTCGGCCTGACCATCCAGAAACTAGAGCTGGCGCATCAGGGCGAGGACGCAACGCCCTTCCTGAGTGCCGCGAACTTGCGCTTCCGGCGTGGCGAATGGACTTTCCTGAAGGGCGAATCCGGTTGCGGCAAGACCTCGCTGATCAAGGCGATCAACGGCCTTTGGCCCTATGGCCGCGGCACCATCGTCTTCCCGGAAGGGGTCAGGAGTTTCTACGCCGCCCAGGAGGTGAAGCTGCAGCAGGTTTCGCTGAAGCAATTGGTCTGCCTGCCGGGTTCCGAGCATGATTATCCCGACGTGCAGGTCGCATCCGCCCTGCACAAGGCCGGCCTCGGCGATTTCATCGAGCATTTGGCCGATGAGAGCCGTGAAGGAAAGATCTGGGATCAGGTTCTCTCGGGTGGGCAGAAACAGAAGCTGGTTGTCGCCCGTATCGTGCTGCAGCAGCCGGGATTGCTGTTCCTCGATGAAGCCACTGGCGCTCTCGATCCCGATGGACGGATCGCCTTCCACCAGGCGATCAAGGACAATTGCCCTGATGCAACTGTGATCTCGATCATGCATGAGGCGACGCCGCCGAGATCGCTCGCGGGCACCGAATTCTACCACAGCGTCGTTGCGATCGCCGACGGCGTCGCCACCAAGAAGCCGCTGGTTCCGAGCTTGCCGGTCGAGCTCACCACCATCCTCACGCAGCCGACGCGGCCGGCCGAGGACAAGTGGCTGCGCTTTCCCCGCCGGCTTAAGCAGAGATAGCTGCGGCACCGTTGCCAGCATCCAGCCAGCCTGCCACGTAGCCCGATCACAGTCTCGCGATCCAGTCGGTTTGCCGCCGTTTTAACCCGCTCTCGCGATTGACTTGGCAAGGCGCGCTCCTATGTTGCGCCGGCTTGCAGAATCTCAATCCGAACTCGCGAGCAGAAAGGTCACCGCGCCATGCCTGGCGACAGTCACAGTCGAACGCAACCGCCGTCCGCTTGACGTGATCTGACAGGCTCACGTCCTGCCGGACGGCAAGGAGTGAGCCATGAACGAGTTTTCCCCCGTTGCGGGCGGCGACGCCGTCGCCATCGCCCGCGTACTTGCCAACGAACACGTCGCCGACATGGTCGAGGCGCTGAACCAGGAGCCCCGCGAGACGGCATCGGAGCTGCTTTGCGAAGTGCCGTTCGAGCGGCTGGTCGAGATCTTCGACCAGCCGAAGCTCAACGGCGCATCCGAACTCGTCGAGGCACTACCCCGCATCAAGGCAGGCAGACTGCTTGCCGCCATGTCGGTCGACCGCGCCGCCGACATACTGCGCGATCTGAACGAACCGGCTCGTTCCGAGCTGCTCGGCGGCCTGGCGCCACCGCTGCGCGCGACGCTGCTTGCTATTCTCGGCTACCCCGAGGGCAGCGCCGCCTCGCTCATGACGACTGAATATGTCAGCGTGCCGCCGGACTGGAGCGTTGCCCGCACGCTGGATTACATTCGCAAGGTCGAGCGGACGCGCGAAACCGTCTACGCGATCTACATCGTCGATCCGCAAACGCAGGTCCTGTTGCGCTCGACCAGCCTGCGTCGACTGATCGCTGGCGAACCCGACGAACTGATCATGGCAATAGCGCCGGATCGTGCGCCTATCACTGTTTCACCGCTGACCGATAGTGAAAAGGTTGCTCAGTTGATCTCCAAATATGATCTGCTCGCCGTCCCGGTCGTGGACAACGGCAAGCTTCTCGGCATCGTCACCATCGACGACATTATCGATACGATGATCTCGGAAACGACCGAGGACGTGCATCGTTTCGGCGGCATGGAGGCTCTCGACGAGCCCTATATGAAGATGGGTTTTCTGGCGATGATCCAGAAGCGCGCCGGGTGGCTGTGTGCGCTGTTTATCAGCGAGATGCTGACCGCCAATGCGATGCAGAGCTACGAGGGCGAGCTGGAAAAGGCGATCGTGCTGACCCTGTTCATTCCATTGATCATGAGCTCCGGCGGCAATTCCGGCTCGCAGGCGACCTCGCTCGTCATCCGAGCCCTGGCGCTGCGCGAGATCGGCCTTGGCGACTGGTGGCGGGTGGCCCTGCGGGAGCTGCCCACCGGCCTGGTGCTTGGCTCGATCCTTGGCGTAGTCGGCGTCGGCCGCATCGCGCTCTGGCAATATTTCGGCTTCTACGACTACGGCCCGCACTGGCCGCTGATCGCAATGACGATCGGCGCCACGCTGGTTGGCATCGTCACTTTCGGCTCGCTGTCTGGATCGATGTTGCCGTTCGCCCTGAAGCGCATCGGCTTCGACCCGGCCAGCGCATCGGCCCCGTTCGTCGCCACGCTGGTCGACGTCACCGGGCTGGTGATCTATTTTTCTGTGGCGCTGGTAATCCTGCGCGGAACATTGCTGTAAGATCACGCACTTCCATCGCGGCAATCTCGTTGCCGCGATGGGTCGTCGTCGCGTCAGACGCGCTCACCATCTCTCACCCGGTAAGTCGGTTTGTACATGGTGACGAGTTCTTCCGCCGCGGTCGGATGCACCGCCATGGTGCGATCGAAATCATCTTTGGTCAGCCCGGCCTTCAGCGGTATGCCGAGAAGCTGCGCCATTTCGCCGGCGTCCGGCCCGAGGATATGGGCGCCGAGGACTCTTTTCGACGCGCCGTCGACGACCAGCTTCATCAGCATCTTTTCATCGCGGCCGGAAAGCGTGTGCCGCATCGGCCGGAAGGTGGCGCGGTAGATTTCAAGATCCGAAAAGCGCTTTGCCGCCTCATCCTCCGACAGGCCGACCGTGCCGATCTCGGGCTGTGAAAAGACTGCGGTAGCGATCGTGTCATGGTCGGGCGCCATCGGATTGTCCTTGAAGGCGGTCTCGACGAAGCACATCGCCTCGTGGATCGCCACCGGCGTCAATTGCACGCGGTGGGTGACGTCACCGATCGCCCAGATGTTGTCGATGTTCGTGCGGGAGTATTCGTCGACCTGGATTGCCCCGGTTTTGGTCATCTCGATGCCGACGCCTTCCAGCCCCATGTTCTCGGTATTGGGAATGCGGCCGATGGCGAGCATGACCTGGTCGACCGTCAGCACGGTGCCGCCGGTGACAAGCGCGTCGAGCCGGCCGTCAGGGCGCTTCCTGACCCACTCGGACACGGCGTGGCAGAGGATTTTTATCCCCTTCTTTTCCATCGTCTCGTGCAGCATGCGTCTGAGGTCCATGTCGAAGCGGCTGAGTATCTCCTTGCCGCGATAGACCAGAGTCGTGTCGACGCCCAGCCCATGAAAGATATTGGCGAATTCGACGGCGATATAGCCGCCGCCCTCGATCATGATTGCCTTCGGCAGCTCCTTGAGGTCGAAGGCTTCGTTGGAAAAGATGCAGTGCTCATGGCCGGGCAATGCCGGATGCGGCGCCGGGCGCCCGCCGGTAGCGATCAGGATCTGGTCGGCGGTAACGGTGCGATCCTCACCGAGAAGATGCACCACATGCGGATCGACCAGGGTGGCGCGCGAATGAAAGACCTCACCGCCGGCGCCCTGCACGTTCTTCTTGTAGACGGCCTCCAGCCGGCTGATTTCGCGGTCCTTGTTGGCGACCAGCTTCTGCCAGTCGAAATGCGCCTCAGGCACCGTCCAGCCAAAACCGGCAGCGTCGGCGAAATGCTCGGGGAATTGCGAGGCGTAGACATAAAGCTTCTTCGGCACGCAGCCGCGGATCACGCAGGTGCCGCCGTAACGAAATTCCTCGGCAATGCCGACACGCTTGCCGAGTAGAGCCGCGACGCGCGCCGCCCTCACCCCGCCGGAGCCGCCGCCGATGACGAAAAGATCGTAGTCGTAACCGGCCATGGTCCAGCTCCTGCCCCTCAAACAACGAGACAGGTAGGCTGCCAGCCACCAAAAGAAAAGCCCGGACTTGCCGGGCTTTCTGGTCCAGTGGCGGTCAGGCCACTCGGAAGTCCTTGATCAATTCGGCGTGGCGTCCGCGGGAGCAGCGCCGTCTGCCGGGGCGGCACCCTCGGCAGGTGCAGCCTGCGCCTTGGCATTCGCCGCTGCACCCAGGGTCTCGCCGACCTGCTGGGCGAGATCGCGAGCCAAGCCGTTCTGCCAGATCTCGGCAGCCTTCACCAGTTCGCGCGTCACGATCGGGCCGTTGTCGAGCAGCTTCTTGCCGGACTCGGAATTGTAGAAGGCGGCGATTTCATTGAGTTCCTTTTCCGAGAACACCTTTGCATAGGCAAGCGCTGCTTCCTTTTCCAGGTCGGCGCGGCGCGATGCCAAGGCCATCGCCTTCTCGTTGATCGTCTTGGCGATCAGTTCCTGCATGTCCGGGTTCTTCTGGATCAGCTGCTGCTCGAGCGCCGCGGCCGCTTGCGGCAGGATGTTGTCGAACGTATCCGTCGCATGGATCGCCGCGACCGCGGCACGCGCCGCCTTCAGATGCGCATCAGTGACGTCCTGCGAAAACGCCGGCGACGAAAACGCGAAAACGGCCGAGGCCGCCAGAATGGCAAAAAAGCGGCCAACCCGGTTATGCAACATCATGATCGGTAAAACTCCTTGGTTTTCGGGCGGCATGGACGGTTTGGATGCCGTCGCCGCCGGCTATGATGGCCGTTGTCGCCAGCCCGATGAAAAGACCGTGCTCGACCACGCCGGGAATGGAGTGGAGAGCATTCGAAAGCGCTCTTGTATCCGGAATGCGGCCAAAAGATGCATCGAGGATAAAATGGCCGCCGTCTGTAACAAATGGCTGGGTCCCCGTCATCCTCAATGTAACAGGGCCGGAAAGGCCCAGGTTTGCAGCCGCCACGCCAACCGCAATTTCGGTGGCGCGCAGGCCAAACCGGTTGACTTCGATGGGCAGCGGAAAGCGGCCGATCATCTCGACCATCTTGGAGCTGTCCGCGATGACGATCATGCGGGCGGAGGCCGCCGCGACAATCTTTTCGCGCAGCAGCGCGCCACCGCCGCCCTTGACCAATGTCAGCGCCGGATCGATCTCGTCGGCGCCGTCGATGGTGAGGTCGAGCTCCGGTGTTTCCTCGAGGGTCGACAGCGGCACACCAAGCTCGGTGCAAAGGACGGCGGTGCGCTCCGAGGTCGGCACGCCGATGACAGTCAGGCCGGTGGCGACCTTGTCGGCGAGCAGCCGCACGAACTCATCCGCTGTCGTGCCGGTGCCGATGCCGAGCCGCATGCCATCCGTCACATGGGCCAGCGCTGTCCGCGCGGCCTCAACCTTCAATTGCCTCGCATCCATGCCGGGCCCCAAGATTTGTTTCGGCGCTCGTAGCATTTTTGCCGAGCTGGTCAAAGGACCTTGCCCGCGGTGGATAAGCCGGCTTGCCTGAACGGGCCGCAGCGGTTATCGCCTGCCGGCAATCGAATCGTCACAGGACAGGCCATGACCCGACCGACCATCGTGTTCGACCTCGACGGGACGCTGATCGACACGGCGCCGGACCTGCTCGACAGTCTCAACCACAGCCTTGCCGCCAGCCAGCTCGCGGCCGTCGACGAAGCCGGCTTTAAGCGTTTCGTCGGCCATGGCGGCCGCGTGATGATCGAGCGCGCCCATGCAGCGCAGCACAGGTCGCTGGCCGTGGAGGAGCACGATCGGCTGCTAAAGCTGTTTCTGGACCATTACACCGTTAACATTCCCGGCAAGTCGCGCCCCTACCCGGGTGTTCCCGAGGCGATCGCACGGTTCGAGGCAGCCGGTTACCTGCTGGCCATCTGCACCAATAAATATGAGGCCAATTCGGTGGCGCTGATCGAGGCGCTCGGTATGACCAGGCATTTCGCGGCGATCTGCGGTCAGGATAGTTTTCCGTTCCGCAAGCCCGACCCGCGCCATCTCACGCAGACTATCGCGCGCGCCGGTGGCGACCCGCACCGTGCACTGATGGTCGGTGATTCGCAGACCGACATCGACACGGCGAAAGCCGCCGGGATTCCGGTAGTGGCAGTCGATTTCGGCTACACCGATCGTCATGTGCGGGAGTTCGAACCATCGGCGGTGATCTCGCATTTCGATTCGCTGACGCTCGATCTGGTACAAGGGCTGATGGCTGCGGCAGAAGGCTGAAGCCGCTCATAGTCCAGACGGCCAGATGACGGCCGACAAGTGGTTGACTTCGCAGGCCGGCCTCCCTTATATCGCGGCGCGCTTGGCCTTCGGGCAACGAGCGGGCGATTAGCTCAGCGGGAGAGCACACCCTTCACACGGGTGGGGTCGCAGGTTCAATCCCTGCATCGCCCACCATCTTTTCGGCACTTAGCCATCACCGACGGGGAAGGCTGCCGTGATCGAGAACCAGCGCATGATCGCATTGGTTTTCCGTGCGCTTTTCCGCAAGCTATAAGACTGACAGGCACACTTACGCTCGGCACAATTGCCGGTCTGGACGATCCGCAAGCCCGAGTCCGGGAACAAACCCGTATGTAGATGAGTTTCTGCTCATCGAAATGTGAGGGAAAGCCATGTCCAGACTTGTTTTGGCGGCCGCCGTGCTGCTTGTCGGCGGATCGGCCTTTGCCGCGGACAAAAATCCGGTGCCGCCGCAGAATGCCAAGAAGCTGTCGGAAATCATCGCCAAGGTCGAGCAGCGCGACGACTTCCGCTACATCAAGGAAATCGATTGGGACAGCGGCGCCTACACCGTCATTTATTACACGAACGACAAGGCGAAAGTTGAAATCACCTATGATCCGGTGACAGCCGCGCCGAAATGAAGCTGGGCGCCAACGGTCCAGATTCTAAAAAATGGCGCTCCTCGAAGGCCCCCGGCCTTCGGCACACCCTTGCGTAGATATGACTTTGATGGCTGACTGGGTGCTATCATTGCTCGCGGGGGTGGGCATGGCGACGGTAAAGCACGTATTGAAACGCTTTCTGATGATGCTCGCGGGTTATTTCATAGCGGTATTGGTCGGGCTGATCGCGGTGGCGGCGATCTATGGCGGGCTGAGTTCGCTGCCAAATGCGCCGAATTATTTCGATGTCATGGGTGTCACCCCCGTTGCGGTGCTGCTGTTGCCGCCGCTCGGCATGTTCATCTATTTTCTGACGATTGTGATGACCGGCCTGCAGACACTGATCTTCGCACTGATTGCCGAGTTTTTCTCGCTGCGCAGTTTTTGGCTGCACATGATCTTCGGCGCGGCGGCCGCGGTTGGCGGCTTCGCCTTGATCTGGCCCAGTGTACCGGACGACACGAACCCGGAGCGCTGGGCCGATATCGGCATCATTGCCGCGGCAGGCGTTGTCGCGGGCTTGGTCTACTGGCTCATCGCCGGACGCGATGCGGGTTTCCGGCGTCCACTGTTTCAGCGCTAGAACCGCATTCGTCAGCTTGCCGGCGAACGCACCGCTTCCGTGCTGTCGAGCGCCTGCTGCAGCCTTGTATCGCGGCCGTAGACGTCGTTGAAGTATTCGACCTTGCCGGACAGGTCCGGCCATGCGGTGAAATAGGCGACATAGACCGGGATCTTGCGTGTCACGTCCTCGGTCGAATGTCCGTGTTTCAGTCTGTCCTCGATGTAGTCGACCGAGGTGCCGAGCACGGCAGCCGCCATGCCGCGCGGATCCTGCAAGCGAACGCAGCCATGGCTGAGCGCGCGCATGTCGCGCTGGAAAAATGACTTCTGCGGTGTGTCGTGCATGTAGATGGCGTGCTTGTTGGGAAACAGTATCTTCAGCTCGCCCAGCGCATTGGCCTCGCTCGGCAACTGGCGCACGCCGTAGGGTATCTTTGCGCCATAGGCACCCCAATTGACCGAGGATGAGGGAATGCGCTTGCCGCGGGCATTGACCACCTCATAGCCGGCGCGGTCGAGATAGCCAGGATCCCGCCGCAGCCGCGGCAACATCTCGTTGACCAGGATCGACTGCGGCACGCCCCAATAGGGATGAAAGTCGACCTGCTCGATCTGATCATAGAAGAAAGCAGTCTGGTTGGTGGGCCTGCCGACCACGGCGCGGGTCTTCAGCCTCTCCTCGCCGTCGTCGATATAGCTCGCGGTGAAAGCCGGCTGGTTGATGAAGACGCGCGGGCTGCCGAGGTCGGAAGGCAGCCAGCGCAATTCCTCGAGCGCGACCCGAACCTTCTGAATTTTGTCGGCCTTGGACGTTCCGGCCAACGATGCGACGGTACGCGGGCCGATGACTCCGTCGCCTTTCATGCCGGCCCGTTTCTGCACCGCCTTGATCACCGGCACCAGTTCCGGATCGTAGACCTCGCTGGTGGCGAGCCTCGCCAGCACCTCGCCATAGGCACCGCCCATCTCGTCATCGAGATTGCGCGCGATCCTTGTCAAAAGCTTCGGCAGCTCGGGGCTGGTCTGCCCCGGTTTCAACAGCAGATTGGGATCGACGACGATCTCGTCCTCGGCGCTGGCCTGTAGCGATTCCAGTTCGACGCGCAGCGCCTGATACTCGGAATTCTGTGGATGCCGTGATTCGAGATAAGTGCGCACTTGCTGGGTATGGGCCAGCGTCTTCAGTACCCCTTCCATGTCGAGCGGCTTCGGCGGAAAATCGTAGTAGCCGGTGATGCGGTTGGGATCGACGCGGCCGCTTTGTGCGTCACGTGCGTAGCGCAGGACACGGGCCGACATCGCCATCTCGAAGCGAACCAGCTCTTTCAGGCGCTCATCGGCATTGCCCGCCGATGCGCTTGCTGCCGGAACTTCGACGGTGTAGTCGGCGGGCGTCAGGCCGTAGCTCGCGGCCTCGCCCAGCACCCGCACAGCATCCTCGGCACGGCTGTTGGGACTGGTTCCCGTCACCCAGATGAAATCCGGATTGGCTGAGTAGTACGCGATCAGCGCCTTGGCGATGTCCTTCTCGGCGTAGAGATCATAGCCGTCGAGCCCGGCAATGGCTTCGCGGAATGCAGCCCCGGTGGCCGTCGGCTCGAATGCAGCATCCTGAGGCGTTGCCGGTTCAGGCGCTGCCGACAGTGCCGAAAAATCGACGCGCACCAGCGGATCGCTCTTGTAGGTGTAATAGGACGGGCTGCTGATTTGCGCACCACCACCCCCACCGGAAGCGGCTGGCGCCTTGGGCTTGTATTTTGACGGTGGCGGCGGAAAGTTACCTTTCGGCGGTGCGTGTTTGACGCCGCCGCCGAAAAGCATGTCGAAGAACCCTTGCGCTTCAACCTGCGGCGTTCCGAAGGCCAGCATTGCTGCGGCAACCGCGAACGGCAGCACGGTTGCTTTGTTTACAAGGAGTTTCATGGATCACCCGCTCCGGTTGAACCGGATCCCGTTCCGCACCGCTTTCACGGTCTCGCCCACCCCATGGCGGATGTAAGGCGTGACTACACTGATTCATACTGATTTCGTTAAGCTTCCATAAATTTCGGAACGTCTGTTGCAGAACGGTTTCACAACGTCGTGACGGGTCAAGCGAATCCGTCGCCGTCCTCGGCCAGAACGGCAACCGTCCAGTGACCAAGTCTCACGCGTTTGCGCCGCCGTCGATGGTCAATGCCGCGCCTGTCACGAAGCGTCCTTC
This sequence comes from Mesorhizobium sp. M0410, assembly GCF_040321435.1. Taxonomy (NCBI): domain Bacteria; kingdom Pseudomonadati; phylum Pseudomonadota; class Alphaproteobacteria; order Hyphomicrobiales; family Phyllobacteriaceae; genus Mesorhizobium; species Mesorhizobium sp. M0410. The sequence continues at coordinate 202,693 of NZ_JAMYRN010000007.1, read as the reverse complement.
GGGACCGGCAAGCCAGGCGACCATGCCGGCGATCTCGTCGGCCGTTCCGAAGCGAGGCATCGCCATCTTCTGGCGCTGATGCTCGGCGTGCGGGCCGGCTGCCGGGTTCATGTCGGTATCGGTCGACCCCGGATGGACGACATTGGCGGTGATGCCGCGCGGACCGAGATCGCGGGCAAAGGCCTTTGGTCAGGCCAACCAAGGCAGCCTTGCTGGCCGAATAAGCGCTCGGCGCGTCGCGCTCGGCCCTTCTGGCGACGGTGGCCGGGGCAATGGCGGCTTGGATAGCGATGGCCGGCACCGGGGTGGCGGCGTGACGATCGAACCCAGCAGACAAGAACAGACATTCAGATCACTGCAGAGACGGCTCCAGCCTGCCGGCAACGAAGCCAACGGCACGCTCCACCACACCCCTGTCGGCGAGAATGCGGCGGTGGCCGAGCCCGTCGGCCCAGTACAGCCGCACATGGTCTCCGGCGCGCGCGTAGAGCCTTGCATGATCGGCGGACACTTCGCGGTCGTCCGGCGCGTGGATCACCAGCGTCGGCAGCAGCGTGCTTGCCAGCTGGCGATCACCGGTAAACTCGTGCAACGGCCGGCCGGCGATACGCTCGACCCGGTCGGCCATGGCGACCTGCGAGCGCGAGCCGACATTCAGCATGCGACTGAAATCAGCAAAGATTGCCGGCAGTGAGCTCGGCGCAGCGATAAGCACCAGTCGCCCGGCCGCCAATCGCGGGATGTTCCTGATTGAACCGGCAACTGCATTGGCGGCAACGGCACCACCAAAGGAATGGCCGACGATCGCGGCAAACGGCCCGAACCACTCGCCGGCAACCCGTGCCGCATCGACCGCACTGACCAGGGTAAGCCGGCGGCCCTGCGACTGGCCGTGGCCCGGCAGGTCGAGCGAGACGACCTTATAGCCAGCATCGCGATAGGCCTCGATCAGCGTGCGCATGTATTCGGTGCGCGAACGCCAACCATGGATGACGAGCACGGTGCCGGCAGTGGCCCTGCCCGGCTCGGGCCGGAATTCATGCACCATGACGCAGCCGGTTCTGGTCTTTAGCCGGTGATGTCGTGCCTGGGTCATGAAATCGGCGGCGCGATCGATTGCGCGGCGCTCGCCTTCACTCAAGCTCTTCTCATGCGGCGTGCGGCAGAACAGCTCGAATGCAGCGCGCCCGGTGAGTCGCGGTGCCACATGCTCAGCCACTCCGAACGTGCCGCGGATGACCTTCAGTCCAAATGATGCCATAGTGGCGATCCATTCATTGGTTCAAGCATGAACATAATAGTTCAAACATGAACATTAAGCAAGACCTGCCCTGGGACAACCCGCGCTTTCGCAACTGGGTGGCAGTGGCGCGCGCATGCCACGTGCTGGAACGCACCCTGGCGGTGAAGCTGGCGCCGCTCGACCTGAAGCCGGCGCAGCTCGACGTGCTGATGAACCTCTACCGTCATCCCGGCATGTCGCAGCACGACCTCGCTCGCCGGCTGCTGGTCGGTCGCTCCAACATCACCATGCTTTTGCCGCAGCTGGAGACTCGTGGCCTGCTGCGCCGCGAGGGCGACGAGAAGGACAAGCGCGTGCTGCGGCTGACGTTGACCGCGACCGGCGAGGCACTGCTGATGCAGGCGCTGAAGGTCCATATAGCGCTGATCGAGAAGGCGATGAGCCAGTCGACGCCGGAGCAATGCGACATGATCGGCGAACAGATGCGTAGGGTTGCCGAGGTTTTGAAGACCGCCTGACAGCCCAGCGCTCCACCAACAAGTGCTTCACCACATCGATTTTTTCGCGCGCTCCGGCCATTCCTTGTCGTAGACCTCGCCGTCGATGTTCTTGCGGCTGGTGATTTCCAGGATTTGGCCGGGAGTCGGCAGCGATCTCGGGTCGACATGCCTTGCCGGATTCCACAACTCCGACCGGTGGATGGCGCGGGCGCACTGGAAATAGACCGCATCGACCTCGATGACCGTCACCGAGCGCGCCGGCTTGCCTTCGACTGCGAACGAGTCGCAGAGCGCGGCATCGGTGGTGATGTGGGCGCGGCCATTGACGCGCAGCGTCGTGCCGGAACCCGGCACCAGGAACAGGAGCGCGACGCGCGGATCGCGAAGGATGTTCCTTAGCGAATCGGCACGGTTGTTGCCGCGCCGGTCTGGCATCATCACCGTTTTCGGATCGTGGATGCGGACGAAGCCGGCGAGATCGCCGCGCGGCGAGCAGTCCAGCCCTTCAGGCCCGCAGGTTGCGAGCACGGCGAACGGCGAAGCCTCGATGATAGCTGCGTATTCGGGAATCAGCTGATCGAGTTCTTTGACCACCGACGCCTCGCCAGGCGGGCCATAGAGCGTTTCGAGCTGTTCGACGCTGGTGATCATGGACATGTTTTCGTCTCCAAAGCTTTGCCGGCTGCTCCAGATGCATGACGTTTTCACGACATCGTGCCCGCTTGCCGGTCATCAGGAAACGGGTGTCGAGGCAACGCGAAGAAGGGCAAACCGCTTTCACCTACACAATCGCACCGACGGATACGGAGACCGAAAATGGATAAACCGCTCGACCGGCGACGCACCGCCATGGAACTTATTGAAAACATGTTCAATGTTGAAATGCGTTTCCTGCAATCAGGATCGGAAAGCCTCGATGTGCTTGCCAGCGCATTCCATGCCGAGATTGTGGTGCATGAGCCGCAGTCCCTGCCCTATGCCGGTGACTGGAATGGCCTCGACGGCGTTGGCGCTCTTTTCCGCAAGATGCGGGAAATCTGGAGCGACGTGGCGGTGGAGGATCTTCAAACCGCCCAGAACGATAACGTGGTGTTCATGAGCTGCATGCTTTCGCTGACGTCGCGAGCCACTGGTGCAACAATCATACAGCCGTTTGCCGAAGTCTTGCGCTTCAAGGATGACCGACTGATCGAAGGCACGCCGTTTTACTATGACACCGGCGAGATCCTGGCGATCCTGCGCTGAGCATACCGCGAAACCATTCAGCGGTCGCGGCTCAGCCCCTTCTCTTCCAGCTCGGCGAGATAGGCGGCCCAGCGTGCGTCCTTCTCATGACCCAACGTATGCAGGTAGTTCCAGGTGAAGATACCGGTGTCGTGGAAATCGTCGAAGGTGATGCGCACGGCATAGTTGCCGACCGGCTCGATCTTCAGGATCGCCACATTGCGCTTGCCGGGAACGGTGACGCGCTGTTCGGGCGAATGGCCCTGCACCTCGGCCGATGGCGAGGCGACCCGCAGAAGCTCGGCCGGCAACTCGAACGGCTGATGTCCCGGAAAGGTCACGGAAAGCAGCTTGCGATCTTTCGAGACCCTGAGTTCCTTCGGCGCTGTCATGGTGGTGGATCCTGCGGAGAACCGCCCTTCCCTACGCCGCTTCGTGTCGAGGGAAAAGGCCGCATCGAAAGTTCCGACATGATCTGTCGGCGTCGGAATGTTACCGGAGATCGCGAGCTGATATCTTGAATGGCAAGTTGGCTCGTATCACATAGCTATATATAACGAAGCCGTTCACGGCCACGGGAAGCGTACAGCATGGATATGATCGATCCTTTCGGTCGCACGATCACCTACCTGCGCGTGTCGGTTACGGACCGCTGCGATTTTCGCTGCACTTATTGCATGGCCGAGGACATGACGTTCCTGCCCAAGAAGGACCTGCTGTCGCTGGAAGAGCTCGACCGGCTCTGCACGGTCTTCATCGAAAAGGGCGTGCGCAAGCTTCGCCTCACCGGCGGTGAGCCGCTGGTACGCAAGAACATCATGCATCTTGTGCGCCAGCTTTCGCGGCATCTCGAGAGCGGTGCGCTGGAAGAGCTGACGCTGACCACCAATGGATCGCAGCTTTCCCGCTTTGCCGCCGAGCTCGCCGACTGCGGCGTCAAACGCATTAACGTCTCGCTCGATACTCTCGATGCCGACAAATTTCGACAGATCACCCGCTGGGGCAATCTGGACAAGGTCATGGATGGCATCGACGCCGCGCAGGCGGCCGGGCTGAAGGTAAAGCTCAACGCTGTGGCGTTGAAGGACTTCAATGACGCCGAATTGCCGGACATGCTACGCTGGGCGCATGGCCGCGGCATGGATCTGACGGTCATCGAAACCATGCCGATGGGCGAGATCGATGCCGACCGCACCGATCAGTATTTGCCGCTGTCGCTGCTGCGTGCAGCACTCGAGCGCCAATTCACGCTGAGCGATATTCCCTACAAGACCGGTGGCCCGGCCCGCTACGTCCATGTCGCCGAGACCGGCGGGCGGCTGGGCTTCATCACGCCGATGACGCATAATTTCTGCGAAAGCTGCAACCGGGTCCGGCTGACCTGCACCGGCACCCTTTACATGTGCCTCGGCCAGGAAGATGCCGCAGACCTGCGCGCGCCACTGCGTGCGTCGGAAGGCAACGAGCTGGTCGCCGATGCCATCGACGAAGCAATCGACCGCAAGCCCAAAGGCCATGACTTCATCATCGATCGCCGCACCAACCGTCCGTCGGTGTCGCGGCATATGAGCGTCACCGGCGGCTGATTTTTAGCCGATTTCGTGCAAGAACAATCGCCTTGGTATCAGCGCGAGGCAAGGCGTGCAGCGGTTTCTTTTAGTCCTGACGTTTTTCGGAGTGATGGCGGGGACCATGGCAGTTGCCGCGCCATTTACTTATACGAACGAGCGCTTCGGTACCGTCTGCACCTTTCCGGATGAAATCTTCACTCTTCGCCAGGCTGAGCCGGATAATGGCGATGGACAACGGTGGCTCACTGCCGATGGCGCCAGCCTGATCTGTTCAGGCATTCTCAATGTCGATGATGACACCCCGAAAGCCTTCCTCTCCGCCGAGAGGGCCAGCAAGGAACCTGGCTATAAGATCACCTACAGCAAGACCGGCAAGGACTGGGCGGTGCTGTCGGGCATCAAAGGCGGGAACATCTTCTACGAACGCCGCCTGTTCGGAAAAGATGGTGTCATCCGCACGGTCTGGATCGACTATCCGCCAGCCCTGAAATCGAAATACGACCCGCTCGTCGGTGCCATCGCCGGCAGCCTCAGGGGGCCGTGAGCATCCGGCCCGTCTCGACGTATTCGCAGCCTATTGTTTTTGCTGATGAATTAAGGCTGACGCGTGTAGTCGTACTGCACGGCGAGCCATTTCCTGCCGCTGCCATTGGCCGGGAGGAAATGCTGCTCGGCCACCTCGTGGTTGTCGCCATCCCTGGAAATGATGAAATCGGAGGCCGTGTATCGCCCTTCGACCTCGGGCCTGAAGCCGACGAAACCAAGCGGCTCGAACAGCAGTGAAATCTTGCCGTCCTCTTCGCCACCAAAACTCCAGGCGGGCATGATCCCTGCCGGGAAACGGGTGTCCATGGAGACATACTTCCAGCGGCCCTCCACCCGGTCATAGCTCAAATAGGCTATCCGCTGGAAGTCCGGGATTTTCGACCCGGGCGCCGGGCGCATCACCTCCTGCATGAAGGGGCCGATCATCGTACGTTCGGCCACCAGCCCGGTCATCACGATCGGCTGCGCACCGGGGGTTGGCCAGATCGTGTTGACGACGTTCCACTTCCCGATGCGGCGAGCGAGCTCATTCGCTTCGTGACCCGGCGTGGACATCCGTTCGACTGCCGATGCCGAAGCGCCGTTCTCGGCCAACGCAGGCGCTATCGCCATGAAGATGACCGCCAGTGCAGAAGAGAACCGGAAAGCCGACGAAACGTGCCGCCTGCTGCCTGTGCCAAGCCTGGCCGCATTGCCTCGTGCATTCGTCATGGACCACCTCCCCAGACAAGATCAGAAGCCTACAATGACCAATTTGGCGACTCTTGCCGAGCAAATTGATCTCGTCGAGAATTTTCCTCGAGCGGCAGTGTGATCGATTTGCCATCCGAACCGAACCTTTAAAAGGGCACCTTTCGGGGTCACACCAGAAAAGGTCTTGTCCGCAAACGGTCACCGGATTTACCGCAAGCCCATTCGGGCCTAGCCTCTGCTCTGGAGCGGTGCTTCGCCCAGTGGGGGAATACGATATGCGCAAACTCATTCTTTCTCTTGCATTGCTCAGCCTCGCGGCCCTGCCCGCGGCGGCCCAGTCGATCGGCGGCACCTATGCCGTGGCCGGCACCAATTTCGATGGGTCGTCCTATGGTGGCGACGCGACGATCACGCTGACTAGCGAGACGACCTGCACGATCCATTGGGAGACAGGCGGCTCGTCCTCGGACGGCATCTGCATGCGCAACGACGATGCCTTCTCCGCCGGTTATGTCATGGGCAAGGCGGTCGGTCTTGTCGTCTACAAGGTGCAGGACGACGGCTCGCTGCGTGGCCTGTGGACGATTGCCGGCAAGGAAGGCAACGGCACCGAGGTACTGACGCCCAAATAAGCCCTGCCGCTCTTGCGCGACAGATGTTACGGGCCATAGAAAGGCTGTGGCCCAGCCCTTTGACGTTGCTGTTTTGCGGGTGCCTGCTAGACGCTTGCTGCAGGACTCACCCGGTAATCTGCCTTGCCTCTTTCGCCAAACCTGCGCGGCGCGTTGTTCATGATGGTGGCCATGGCTGGTTTCACTCTCAACGACGCTATCACCAAATTCTCGTCGGAATCGATGAACATGGCGCAGGTCATGCTGATCCGCGGCGCCTTCGCTTCGCTTTTCGTTGGCCTGCTTGCGTGGCAACGCGGCGCGCTTGCCCGGCCAGGTTCGATGCTGCAGCCGACCGTTGCGCTGCGCGTTGCCAGCGAGGCCGGCGCCACGGTGTCCTTCCTGGTTGCTCTGGCGCATCTTCCGATCGCCAATGTCTCCGCCGTGCTGCAGGCGCTGCCGCTGGCGGTGACGATGGGCGCAGCGCTTGTGTTCAACGAGGGCGTCGGCTGGCGGCGCTGGCTGGCTATTGCCATCGGTTTTGCCGGCGTGCTGATCATCGTGCGGCCGGGCTTCGAAGGGTTCAGCGTCTTTTCTCTGCTGGCGCTGGCCAGCGTGGCATGCTGTTCGGTGCGCGATCTCGCCACCAAGCGGATACCGCAGGCAATTCCGACATTGCTGGTATCGAGCGCCACCGCCCTTGCCATGACGTTTCTGGGCGCGGCATTGCTTTCACCGATGGGCGGCTGGACACCGATGACAGGACAAAGCACGGCGTTCCTGGCGCTGGCGGCGGTGCTCGTGCTCATCGGCTACCACTTCATCATCACGGCGATGCGGGTGGGCGATATCTCCTTCATCGCGCCGTTCCGCTACACCGCCCTGCTCTGGTCGATCCTGCTTGGCTTCACGATCTTCGGCGATGTCCCGGATCTGCCGATGATCGGCGGTGCCACGATCATCATCGGCTCAGGCCTCTATGCACTCTACCGCGAACGGATCGTCGGCCGGCGAAAAACAGCCGCCGAAAGCACTGGACCGGACATGGCGCCGGACGGCATATAGAGTGACTGTCGACGACTGTCTGATTTGAAAACTGGATTTTGGGTCTGGGCAGCAAACGATGGGCCGACATATCGCAGGGATCATTCTGGCCGGCGGCCGGTCGAGCCGGATGGGCGGCGGCGACAAGACGCTGCTTGCGCTTGGCGACGGTACCCTGCTCGACCGTGTCGTTTCGCGCCTTGGCCCGCAGGTCGGTCCGCTTGCGCTAAACGCCAATGGCGATCCGACACGGTTTGCCGCGACGGGGCTTCCGGTGCTTGCCGACACCGTCAAAGGTTATGCCGGGCCGCTTGCCGGGATACTGACCGGCCTCGAATGGGCTTCCGACACGACCTGCCAGGGGCTGGTCACGGCTGCCGGCGATACGCCTTTCCTGCCCAGGGATATGGTCGAGCGGCTGCTCGCGGCAGCCGACGAACGCCCCGGCTCGATTGCGGTCGCCTGTTCCGGCGGCAAACGGCATCCGACCTTTGCACTCTGGCCGCTAGGGTTAGATCAGGTCTTGCGACAATTTCTCGTCGAGGAAGACAACCGGCGCGTTGCGGCGTTCATCGACCGGCACGGTTTTGTCGAGGTGGAATTTCCTATCCTGAAATCCGGCGGGGCCGAGATCGATCCGTTCTTCAACATCAACACTCCCGACGACCTTGCCCAGGCCGTGCATCTGTTGCAGAGCATCGAGCCATGAAAAGACGTATTTTCGGCATCACCGGCTGGAAGAACTCCGGCAAGACGACATTGACCGAAAAGCTGGTGGCCGAACTCGTCCGGCGCGGCTGGAAAGTGTCGACGGTAAAACACGCCCATCATGATTTCGACATCGACAAACCCGGAGCGGACAGCTTTCGCCACCGGCAGGCGGGAGCGATGGAGGTCGCGGTCGTGTCGGGCAGGCGCTGGGCGCTGATGCACGAATTGCGCGGCGAGGACGAGCCGACGCTAGACGCGATCCTGTCACGGCTGGCACCGTGCGACATCGTGTTGGTCGAGGGTTACAAGCGCGAAGCGCACAAGAAACTCGAGACGAGACGGCTCGAGGCCAAGGACCGGACACCGCTCTCGGCAGGCGATCCACACATTGTCGCCATCGCCTCCGACTTCCCCATTGTCGGCGAAGACCTGCCGGCCTTCGATCTCGACGACACGAATTCGATAGCTGACTTCATCGAGCGCGCCACAAGCCTGTCGCGCTGAAAATGCGGCAGAAGACAGTTTCCGCCCACTTGCTTTCCAATTTAGGCGTCTGACCCGGCGTCATCGCTTTCTGAACATGACCTTCCCTCAAGCGACGGTTTTGCAGTTGCTTTTTCTTGGGAAAGAATGGGAGTATCGCATCAGCGGGCGGTCAAAAGCACCGCCCACAGAGCCGTTCGGGAACGACGGCCGGGACCAACAGAGAGGACCATTATGCGTATTGCACTGCGTATCGCGCTTGCCGCTTCGGCTGCGCTGCTGACGCTTGGCGTTGCCCAGGCCCAGGAAAAGACCTTGAGGATCGGCACCGAGGGAGCCTATCCCCCATTCAACAATCTGACAGCCGACGGCCAGCTCGTAGGCTTCGATATCGACATTGCCAAGGCGCTCTGCGACGAGATGAAGGTGAAGTGCACCTTTGTCGCGCAGGACTGGGACGGCATCATTCCCGCCCTTCACGCAGGCAAGTTCGACGCCATCGTCGCGTCGATGTCGATCACGCCGGAACGCGCCGAGAAGGTCGACTTCACCCACAAATATTACAATACGCCGCCGGCGATTGCCGCCCCCAAGGACACTGACATCAAGGGTGTAACCAAGGAAGATTTGGCCGGCAAGACGATCGGCGTGCAGGCGTCCACCACGCATTTCAACTATTCGACCAAGACTTATACCGACAGCACCGTCAAGCCGTACCCGACCGCACAGGAATACCAGCTCGATCTGGCCAATGGCCGGCTCGATGCCGCCAATGACGACATCGTCGTGCTGCAGCAATGGCTGGATTCGCCGGACGGCGCCTGCTGCAAGCTGGTCGGCACAATCAAGCCGGTCATCGAAATCCACGGTCCGGGCGCCGGCATTGCCGTGCGCAAGGGCGAGACCGACCTGGTCAACCAGTTCAATGCGGCAATCGACGCCATCCGAGCAAACGGAAAGTACAAGGAAATCAACGACAAATACTTCAAATATGACGTTTATGGCGGCGAGTCCTGATCGACCGACATACGAGGACTTGAACGGCGGGAGATTCCCGCCGTTCTTATAAGGATGCCGCGCACGAGGGGTGACGCGGCACGGGTCTCAAAGAGCCTCAAGGAGAACAGGCAGGCGGATGCAGAGCGCACTGACGCTTCTCAGTTGGGGACCCGAAGGCTGGCTCGACGACATCGCCGCGGGTGTGTTTGTCACAGTATGTCTTGCGCTGGCCACTCTGCCCTTCGGGCTGACGCTCGGCTTTTTCGTGGCGCTGGCCAAACAGTCGGAAGAGCCGTCGCTGAGACTGGCCGGGAACATCTACACCACGATTTTTCGCGGAATACCCGAGCTGCTCACGCTGTTTCTGATCTTCTTCGGCATCCCATTGATCCTGCAGTACATTGTCCGCCTAGTGAGCCCTGGAACGTCCGCCGACGTCAACAGTTTCGTCGCCGGCATGATCGCGCTCTGCTTCATTTTCTCCTCTTATTCCAGCGAGGTGTTTTTATCCGCCTTCCGCGCCATTCCAAAAGGGCAATATGAGGGAGGCTATTCGGTTGGCCTGTCCAGCGGCCAGACGATGCGGCTGATCGTGCTGCCGCAGTTGATCCGCATCGCATTACCCGGACTTGCCAATCTCTGGCTTATCCTGCTCAAGGACACCGCGCTCGTCTCGGCCGTTGGCCTCAACGAGATCCTCAGGCAGAGCGGGGTTGCCGCGCGCGTCACCAAGCATGCCTTCCTGTTTTACGGTTTTGCCGGCCTGATCTATCTCCTGCTGGCGATCGTCTCCTCCTTCGGCATCAATGCGATCGAACGAGCGGTCGGCGGCAGCGAGGTCAAGAGATGAGCCTGGCCACCGACACGCTGAAGGTCGACCGGCCGCCGCCGCCCGCACGCGGCTGGTCGCGTCAACGCATCCTCGGCCATGTCCTGGTCGGCCTGTGGATCGCTCTCGGCATTGGCATGGTCGTCTACCTGGTCGCTGCGTGGAACCCGGAGTTCTTCCAGAAATATGCACCCGGCTACATATCCGGCCTCGGCATCACCCTGTTGCTGGTTGCCATCTCGATTGTGCTTGGCGCGATCCTGTCGGTGCCGATCGCCTATGCACGCATGTCGAAGAACCCGATCCTTTCGGGGTTCGCCTATGCCTATGTCTATTTCTTTCGCGGCACGCCGCTGTTGGCGCAGACCTTCCTGGTCTACTATGGGGTCGGCTCCTTCCGGCCGGAGCTCGAGATGGTCGGACTGTGGGGCTTCTTCCGCGAAGCGTTCAACTGCGCGATCTTCGCCTTTTCGCTGAATACGGCCGCGTACCAGGCCGAGATTTTGCGTGGCGCAATCGAGAGCGTGCCGAGGGGCCAGTGGGAAGGTGCCGCCTCGCTCGGCCTGCACAAACTGCAGACGATGTGGAAGATCATCCTGCCGCAGGCGCTGATCGTCGCGTTGCGCCCGTATGGCAACGAGATCATCCTGATGATCAAGGGCTCGGCAATCGTCGCCATCATCACGGTCTACGATTTGATGGGCATCACCCGGCTCACCTATGCGCGCACCTTCGACTTTCAGTCGTACATCTGGGCGGCGATCATCTATCTGATCATCGTGGAAACATTGCGCCACGGCGTCGAGTGGATCGAACGGCGCATCACCATCCATCTGCACCGCTGACTCCCATCGCCTTGCCTGATCCGGTAAGAAGACCGCAAAGCAGGCTACTAAGGGATTCGAAAACATGGCTTCGGTGGCATTTCTTGGTCTTGGCGTCATGGGCTATTCGATGGCCGGACATCTCAAGAACAAGGGCGGTCACGACGTCACCGTCTACAACCGCACCAGGGCCAAGGCCGAGCAGTGGGTTGCCCAGCATGGTGGCAGCTTCGCCGCGACACCAGCCGAGGCGGCCGCGGGCAAGGACTTCGTCTTTTCCTGCGTCGGCAATGACGACGATCTGCGCTCGGTGACGACCGGTGCCGAAGGCGCCTTCAATTCCGTGAAGAAAGGCGCCATCTTCATCGACAACACCACGGCATCGGCGGAGGTCGCGCGCGAACTGGCGCAGCAGTCGCAAGCGCTCGGGTTTGCGTTCCTCGACGCCCCGGTCTCCGGCGGCCAGGCAGGCGCCGAGAACGGCATGCTGACCGTGATGGTCGGCGGCGAGCCCGACGCCTTCGACAGGGCCAAGCCAGTCATAGATGCTTATGCCCGCATGGTCGGATTGATGGGACCGGCCGGGGCTGGCCAGCTCACCAAGATGATCAACCAGATCTGCATCGCCGGCCTCGTTCAGGGCCTGGCCGAGGGCATCCATTTCGGCAAGAAGGCAGGGCTCGACATCGAAAAGGTCATCGAGGTGATTTCCAAGGGTGCGGCCGGTTCCTGGCAGATGGAGAACCGGCACAAGACGATGAATGCCGGCAAATATGATTTCGGCTTCGCCGTCGACTGGATGCGCAAGGATCTTGGCATCTGCCTCGCCGAGGCCGACCGCAACGGCGCCAAACTGCCGGTGACGGCACTTGTCGACCAGTTCTACAAGGACGTGCAGGCGATGGGCGGCAAGCGCTGGGACACGTCCTCGCTGCTGGCGCGGCTGGAGAAATAGGACTTCACCGTGGCCGAGCTTTCGCCTCAATCCAGCGCCGATGAAATCGTTGCTCATCTGCGCTCGATCGCCTCGGAGGAAAATCGGCTTGGCATGCTGCGCTACGGCATCAAGATCGAACGTGCGCTCGGTATCTCGCATGGCGTGCAGCGGCAGATTGCCAAGAAAATCAAGCGCAACCATGAGCGTGCCTTTGAGCTTTGGCAGACAGGCATCATGGAGGCGCAGTTCATCGCTTCCGTGACAGCCGATCCGGAGCGGTTCTCCGCCGCGGATGCAAGACGATGGGCGGCGACTTTCGACTCGTGGGATATCGTCGACGGGGTCTCCGATCTCTTTGTCGATACGGATTGCTGGAAGGAATTGATCGCCGAATTCGCGGTCGACGAACGGGAATTCGTTCGACGCACGGCTTTTGCGATGATGGCCTGGTCGGTAGTCCACCGGAAGAAGGAACCCAAGACGACCTTCCTCGAATTCCTGTCGATCATCGAAGCGCATGCGACCGACGGCCGCAATTTTGTGAAGAAGGCCGTGAACTGGGCGCTTCGTTCGATCGGCAAGCGATCGATGAATTTGCACGGCCCTGCCCTTGCCGTGGCGCTAAAACTGGCGGCCTCGACAGACAGGACCGCACGCTGGATCGGCAAGGACGCCGTGAAGGAACTTTCCGATGCCAAGACGCTCGAGCGGCTCGCCGCCAGAAAAGCTTGACCTGAGCGAAGTGCGCTTCACGGAGGTGACGCAATCGACGCGCGCCGATTTCGAAAACCTGTTCGAGCAACCCGGCGGGCTGGTGTATGGCTTGGCGCAATCTCGACCGCCGCGAGCATGTCGAGAACGACGAGAAGAAACGCGCGATGATGACGCTGATCGACGCCGGCACGCCGGTCGGCATTGTCGCCCAGATCGATGGCCGGACCGTCGGCTGGTGCTCGATTGCGCCGCGCGAGACCTACCGCAAGCTGTCACGGCAGCAGGACGATAGCGAGATGGGCATCTGGTCGATCGTCTGCTTCTATGTACCGAGAGCGCTGCGCGGCGGCGGGCTGGCAAGCGCATTGCTCGACGCGGCCATCGATCACGCCTTTGCCAAAGGCGCCAGGACGATCGAAGCCTATCCGGTCGACCAGGCGTCGCCGAGCTACAGCTTTATGGGTTTTCGGGACACGTTCGCCGCCCGCGGCTTTCGCGAGATCGGCATGACCGGCTCGCGCCGGCATGTGATGCGGCTTGAACGTTGACCTGTGGGCAGCGGCGGTTTTACTTGATGTCACCGGCAGCAAGGTCAAGGCTCAACAGTGGAGCAGCAATGAGCAACCGTCTCAAATCAGGAGCGATCCTGGCGGCCGCGGTGTTCGTGTCCATTGTGGCAGACAGCGCTTGCGCCGGGACGATGCATATTTTCTGGAAGGATCTGCGCCCGGCGACCCAGGCAGCCGCCGAAAGCGTCGGACTGCCAATGATTGCGGCCAAAATGCCGGATCATGGCGAGACGCTCTCACTCAACTTGCAGGACAAGACCGTGCAGCTCGCGGGCTATGCGCTGCCGGTCGATCGCGACGGTGATCTCGTCTACCAATTCCTGCTGGTGCCGTGGACGGGAGCCTGCAGCCACATGCCGACGCCGCCGCCCAACCAGATCGTCCTCGTCACGCCTGCACACCCTTACAGGATGTCCGAGGCCTACCAGCCGGTTTCGGTGACCGGCGCATTACGGCCGGGCATGGAGAAGAGCCAGCTTTTCATCCTTGACGGCGTCAGCGTCATCCAGTCGGGCTACACCGTGCGCAAGGCCGAGGTGGTCAATGTCGACACCGTGCCGGACACGATCACGCTGCCGGTCAACTCGCCCTGGAGTTTCCTCAACAAAAAGAAGAACTAAACAGAAGAATCTCAGGCGGCGTTCGCGCCGGACTCCTTGTCGAGCATCATGTAATCCAGCGGCATCTCGGTCGTGTATTTGATCTGCTCCATGGCGAAGGAAGACGACACGTCGCGGATCTCGATCTTGGCGATCAGCCGCTTGTAGAAGGCGTCGTAGGCGGCGATATCGGGCACCACGACGCGCAAGAGATAGTCGACGTCGCCGCTCATGCGATAGAATTCGACCACTTCCGGGAATTCCTGGATGACCTCCGAAAAGCGCCGCAGCCATTCATGGCTGTGCGAATTGGTGCGGATCGAGACGAACACCGTGACCCGCACATTGACCTTTTCATGATCGAGGATGGCGACGCGCCGCTTGATGACGCCCTCTTCCTCGAGCTTCTGGATGCGCCGCCAGCACGGCGTCGTCGACAGGCCCACCTTCTTGGCGACGTCGGCGACTGCAAGCGTCGCATCCTCCTGCAGGAGGCGGAGAATTTTTCTATCAAGGCGGTCCATTGGGTGCTCCCCTGATGCAAGTCGTCCAAGTGCGCAGCGGCCTTGGCACAACGACATGCATAAAAACAAGAATTTAACGCGCGTCCCCTCATGCGCGACGCGCTTCGAGGAATGGATTACCATAATCCCTCTTGTTCGAGCCTATTACAAGAAAGAAATTCTGCCGCACAGTACGAAAGCGAGTGATTTCTTGCTGGATGCCTAGCCGAGGCGATAGCGGATTTCCGATCTCAGAAATGGCAGCAAATCCATTTCAAACCATGGATTGCGCTTCAGCCAGCCGGTGTTGCGCCAGGACGGGTGCGGCAGCGGCAGGACTTTCGGGTCGGTCGCCGCCGCCCAGATGGCACGCCAATCCATGACCGTTTCCGTCAGCGAGGGACGGCGCGCCGCGCCCATATGCCAGCTTTGCGCGTAGATGCCGATCGTCAGCACCATATCGACTTGCGGCATCAGCGCCATCAGCGATGTGCGCCATGCCGGCGCACATTCGCGGCGCGGCGGCAGGTCGGCGCCCCTGGCGTCCTGACCGGGAAAGCAAAAGCCCATCGGCACGATGGCGAATTTGTCCGTGTCGTAAAATTCCTCGCTGCCGACGCCCAGCCAGCTTCGCAGCCGGTCGCCGGAGGCGTCGGTGAACGGCATCCCTGTAATGTGAACCTTGGTACCCGGCGCCTGGCTGGCGATCAGGATACGCGCACTCGAAGATGGCCTGAGCACGGGCCGCGGTTGGTGCGGCAGCGGCCTGGCGGCCGGGTTATCGACGCAGATGCGGCAGGCGCGTACCCTCGCCGCCAAGGCTTCCAGCTCTTCGCTCATTCGGAACTCGTTGTCAGGCGGCGGCACTCGGCCGGCTGGAGATTTCCCGATGCCAGCGCAGCACGTTGGTGCACTCTTCGGGTACCTTGATGCGAGCCGGCTTCATGAAGTCGATGGCGACCAGCCCGGTGATGTCGGCGATCGAATAGGCATCGCCGGCGATGAATTCCCTGCCGGCGAGCTCAGTGTCCAGAAATCTCAGGAATTCGATCGCCTTCGGCTTGTTGGCCTCGCCCCATTCGGGGATTTGCGGGATCTCCCATTCCCTCATTGCGGGGTGGATGTGCCGGAACGCCGCGGCGACGCAGCCGAACAGATTGAACTCCACACGTCTTTGCCACATCTCGACGATCGCCTTGCCGAGCGCGCCACGCCCGAACAAAGCCGGCTCGGGGTGCAGTTCCTCGAAGTAACGACAGATTGCGACGGATTCGGTGATGACTGTGCCGTCGTCGAGCTCGAGCACCGGCAGACGCTTCAGCGGATTGCGCGAGCTGACCGGCTGCTCTTTGTGCTCCAGCGCGCCCATGTCGACGGGCATCAGCGGAACCTGAAGTCCCTTTTCGGCCAGAAAAATCCGAACCCGACGTGGATTGGGCGCGCGCCCGCCGTCGAACAGCTTCATCTCTATCCTCCTCGTCCGTCTCGACGAACTATAGGCGACAGCTCACCAGAAGCGAAAAATTTCGCGCAAGGCGTCGCCGATCGACGCCAAGGTACCGTGCTTTCTTTCGACCAGCTCATGGCCGTGGCTCTCGCGCCAGTTCTTCGGCTCGTCGAAAGTTCCGCCCCAGATGCCGGCTTTGCCCGCGCGCGCAGCAGCTTCCTCGGTCTCGAAATCGCCAAAGGCGACCGCCCAGCCGGCCTCGACCTGCGCGCGGTTGAGATCCTTGCCGCCGGCCTTGCAGTCGCCGAGCAGCCTGCCGTAGCGGTCGCGCTGCCAGCCGCTGCAGGAGACGGCTTTGCCGGCGATCAACCGCACCAGGGACTGCCGCGCGAGCTTGCCGCAGGGATAGTCGGCACCGTCCTTGCGGCAGATCTGCGAATATTCCGGCGCATCGATGCCGCGCATGCGGATACGCTCGCCGCCGAGCGTGATGCTATCGCCGTCATTGACGGTGGCCGCGCCCTCCGTCTTGCGCGTCTCGATCCGGTCGAGGCGCGCCGCCAGGAGGATCGCCAGGCCGAGCACGATGAGTGTCAGCCCATGATCCATTAGTCGGCGCCACAGGCTTCGCGGACGTGGCGCATAGTATCGCTGGCGCGGCCATCGCGACCACGAACGGCTCATATGGCAAACCGTTGGTTAATCATTCGAACGTAGCTTAACGATTTGAAATTGCTGCCCGTGTAAATTGAAGACTTCATGCCCCTGCAACGCTCGACCACGGCGGACAAGTTTATTGTGGACCGCAGGAAACGCCATCGCAACAGCGATGTCGCGCGCGCGGTGCGCAAGACGCGCGACCGTCTTTCGCAGCAAGCCGGAAATCCCGACTTCGACCGCGAGCTGTTGAAGCTCCACGCGCTTTCGATGACCGGCGGCGTGATCGTCCTTCCGCTGCTCGTTCTGGCAACGGCCGCGGCAGGCTTGCTCGCGGGCATCGGCAAGGAGATCGGCGTCTGGGCGCTGTTCACATTCATCTGCTATACCATCGTTGCATTCATGGCCAAACGCGTCACTCAAGCGTCCGAGCTCAACCCGCTGGAAACGCATAGGGATTTCCTGATCGGCCATTTTCTGTGCGGGCTTGGCTGGGCTTGGTTCGCATGGCTCGGCTGCGAAACTTGCCAAATGGATCAGTTCCAGGTCGCCAAGGCGGTGGTGCTGCTGCTCGCCATGTCGGCAACCGCGATCCTGGCATCGTCCCTTCGCGGTGCGCTGTTGGCGACCTTCGCCCTCCCGGTCGCCATCTATGCCTATGCCAGTGCAAAATTATGGATGCCGGTCGAAGTGATCATGGCCGGGTTGCTGATCTCGTCGCTGCCGTTCTTCGCCTATGTGGCGCGCCAGCTCAACCGTTCCTCGCTGATGCTGTTTTCGTTCCGCTCCGAAAAGGATGCGCTGATCGCCGAAGTGGAGACGGCGAAATCGATGTCGGACGAGGCACGGCGGCGGGCGGAAGACGCCAATCTGGCGAAATCGCGTTTCCTGGCCTCGATGAGCCACGAACTGCGCACGCCGCTCAACGCCATTCTCGGCTTTTCCGAAGTAATGGCCAACGAGGTGCTCGGCCCGATGAGCAACCCGACATATCGCGACTATGCCCGTGACGTGCACGACTCCGGACAGCATCTGCTCGACCTGATCAACGAAATCCTCGACCTGTCGCGCATCGAAGCGGGCCGTTATCAGCTCAATGAGGAGCCGATGATGCTGCTTTCCGTCGTCGAGGATTGCTGCCACATGATGGAGTTGAAGGCGCGCAACAAGGACATCCGCATCGTCCAGGATTTCGAAAACGCCTTGCCGCGCCTGTTTGCCGACGAACGCGCGGTGCGGCAGATTGTGCTCAACCTCTTGTCCAATGCCATCAAGTTCACCGCGACCGGCGGCGAAATCCGCGTGCGCGTCGGCTGGACGGCGGGCGGCGGGCAATATCTCTCCGTCAAGGACAATGGGCCGGGCATACCGGAAGACGAGATTCCGATCGTGCTCTCGGCCTTCGGCCAGGGCTCGATCGCCATCAAGAGCGCCGAACAGGGTACAGGGCTTGGCCTGCCGATCGTGCAAGGCCTGCTGGCCATGCATGGCGGCGAATTCCAGCTCCATTCCAGGCTGCGCGAAGGGACCGAGGCGATCGCCATCTTCCCGCTGAGCCGGGTGATGGAGGAACTGCCGGCGCTGCCGACCAAGGCGGTTGCTTCACGCCGCCGCTGAATGCTACCCGCCGACCGCGGCTGCCATGCCGGAGCTGGTCAGCGCGGCCGCCTTGACCAGGCCGGCGGCAAGCGCCGCCCCTACCCCCTCCCCTTGACTGACGCCCAGATCGAGCAGCGGGCGAAGGCCGAGGCGCTCGGCGGCCTTGGAATGACCAGGCTCCGGCGACAGGCTTGCGAGCAGACAATGATCGAGCGCGGCGGGGTTGGCGGTATGTAGGACGCCAGCGGCCGCAGTTACCGCAAACCCATCGAGCAGCACCGGGATCTTCTGCATCCGCGCCGCCAGAATGGCGCCGCAGATCGCTGCGAATTCCCGTCCACCGACCCGGCGCAGCGCTTCCAGCGGGTCCTTGAGGCTCGCGCCGTGAAACGCGATCGCGGCATCGACTAGCTCCGCCTTGCACCTTTGCATCGCCGTGTCGGCCCCTGATCCAGGGCCGACCCAGTCGGCGCCGGTGCCGCCGAACAGTGCCGTGCAAAGGGCCGCGGCGACAGTCGAATTGCCAACGCCGAGATCGCCAAGGCAAAGCAGGTCGGTGCCGCCGGCAATCGCCTCCATGCCGAAGGCCATGGTGGCGGCGCAACCGCGCTCGTCCAGTGCCGCATCCTCGGTGATGTCGGCTGTCGGAATGTGCAGAGCCAGATCGAACACCTTCAAGCCGAGATCGTTGGCGATGCAGATCTGGTTGATCGCTGCGCCGCCGGCGGCGCAGAGCTCGACTGCATTTGCCGTAGCGGCGGCGGGGCGCGGCGAAATGCCGTGGCGGGTGACGCCATGATTGCCGGCAAAGATCGCCACCAATGGTCGCGTCACCGCCGGCGGCGCGCGACCGCTCCAGCCGGCGAGCCAGGCGGCGATGTCCTCGATGCGGCCAAGCGAGCCTTCGGGCTTGTCTGCCTTGGCAAACAACTGGCGCACCCGGGTGTTGGCAGCCATATCTGCCGGCGGCAGGCTCACCAGGAGGTCGCGAAAATCGTCGAAGGGCAGTGCGCTGGTCATGTCGATGGCAATCGTCCTTGTGAATTGGTGAGCGGCATAGCCGCCTTGGCGGGCCGACACAACCTCGGCACAACTTCGAGGTATTGACGCGAAAGCACCTGCTGGCGGCGCATCCCGGAGGGCTTGCATTGACTTTGTCGTTGCACCATGTGGAGGCTAGCCAAGGAAATCCTTATGACGGCCATTGAATCCCCGTGCATCCTGGTCTGCTCGATCGATATGAAAACCGGCTTCTGTTTCGGTTGCGGCCGCACGCGCGAGGAAATCGCAGCCTGGATCGACATGACCCCGCAAACCCGCCGCAGCGTCATGGCCGAGCTCCCGGCAAGGCTGGAAACGGTCGAGCGACGCCCCCGCCGGGAAACCCGTCGCAGCCGCATGGCACGCGAACGCGACGCCCTCTCGTGAACCGGCCGCACAGATGAACCGACTGCTGTGGATTCTGATCGTCGCGATCGGGGCAGGTGTACTCCTGCTCATGCTCAACGATTCCGCCGGCAGTACATTCGGCATTGAGAATTACGATTTCAGCCAGTTGATCTGGCTTGGCGCTTTAGCGGCACTCGTCGGCGCCGGCCTGCTCAGATCGGGCAGGCCGTTGGGCACCATGGCCCGCAGCCTCGGCGCCTGGGGCGCCATCGTGCTGGCGCTGATCGCCGGCTATCAGTACCGCTATGAGTTGCAGGATTTCGCCAGCCGCGTCACCGCGGGCCTTGTTCCCGGCAGTCCGCTGGCGCTGGGCGTGGAAGAAGGCCATGCCACCGTCACCCTGGACAAGGCCGGCAGCGGCCATTTCGAAGCGCGCGTCACGATCAACGGCACGCCGATCCTGACGGTTGTCGATACCGGCGCGACCAGCACAGTGCTGACCGCCGAGGACGCTCTGGCGGCCGGGTTCAATTCGGCGGCTCTCCACTTCACCATCCCGATCTCGACCGCCAACGGCATGACGCGCGCAGCGTCGGTGCGAAGCGACGAACTGTCGATCGGCGGCATCGTGCGCAAGGACATGCCCATCATGATCGCCGCACCCGGCACCCTCGGTCAGAGCCTGCTCGGCATGAATTTCATTAGCTCGCTGTCGGGTTTCGACGTGCGCGGCGACCGCATGATCTTGCGGGATTGAGTTTGCTCAGGCCGCCTCTGCGGTCCTGCCGAAATCGACCTCGGCGAAGGCTGACTTCAGCACCTCCGGTCCGGCACCCGGCCGTGTCGCCTCGGTGGAGAGGATCTGCCGGTAGCGGCGTGCACCAGGCAGGCCGTGAAACAGCCCGACCATGTGCCGGGTGACATGCCCGAGCCGTCCACCCTGTTCGATATGGCGTGCTGCATAGTTCGCCATGGCGTCGATCAGCGCGGCAAAGTCGAACAACTCAGCTGTGCTGCCGTAAAACGCGGCATCCATGCCGGTCAGTATCCCTGGCGTGTGATAGGCAGCGCGGCCGAGCATGGCGCCATCGACATGGTCGAGATGCGTCAGCGCTTCTGCGAGAGATTGAATGCTGCCGTTGATGCCGATGAATTTGTTTTGTTTTCTGGCTTTCAGCCGATAGACGCGGTCATAGTCGAGCGGGGGGATGTCACGATTTTCCTTTGGGCTCAGTCCTTCCAGCCAGGCCTTGCGGGCGTGCACCCACAGCGCGTCGGCGCCAGTCGCGAAAACACCATCGGCCAACGCATCGAGTGCCGGTTCCGGATCCTGCTCATCGACGCCGATGCGGCACTTGACGGTAACCGGTATTTTCACCGCCGCCTTCATCGCCGCAACGCAATCTGCGACGAGCACAGGCGCCTTCATCAGGCAGGCTCCGAAGGTGCCCGACTGGACGCGGTCGGACGGGCAGCCGACATTGAGGTTGATTTCATCATAGCCGAAGGCTTCGCCGATGCGCGCCGCCTCGGCCAGCTTTCCCGGATCGGCGCCGCCGAGTTGCAGCGCCACCGGATGTTCGCTGTCGTCGAAGCCAAGCAGCCGCTCGCGTGCGCCGTGGATGACCGCATCGGCCACCACCATCTCGGTGTAGAGCAGCGCCTCGCGCGTCAGCTGGCGATGGAAGAACCGGCAGTGCCGGTCCGTCCAGTCCATCATAGGTGCCACGGCAACTTTGTGGCGTAACATATTCATTTTACTAGTTTCTCTGTCTCAGTCCGTCCGATACTCCGTTCGAATGACAGAGCAATTTAGCAAGAGATACAACACCTAACTAACCCGATATACGATTTTGCCGCCGCAACTGAAAGCAAATTGGCATGTCACAATGTCACTGTACGCACCAGTTAGATGCCTGCCGTGGAACGATGCACCGCCGGCGGCATACCAGTCAGCCAAGGCGAAGCGTGTTGCGGGCGATCTGCCACGCGGATTCGACATGCCGCCGCGCCGCCGCCGCCTCGTCCGGCTTGCGCGACCGGATTGCATCCATGATTTCGGTCATTTCGGTGATCGCCGGCTTTCAGGACCCGACTTCCGGCGATGTCTTGCTGGAAGGAAAATCACTGCTTGCAGTGCCTTCGCACAAGCACAACATCGGCATGGTCTTCCAACGCTACACGCTGTTCCGCATCTGACGGTGGCCGAAACCGTCGCTTTTCCGCTGCGGGTTCGCCGCCGGCCGGACACCGAGGTGAAGAAAAAGGTCGCCGACATGCTGGCCCTGGTGCGGCTCGAAAGCTTTGCCGGGCGCTTACCCGGTGCGCTGTCGGGCGGCCAGCAGCAACGCGTCGCGCTGGCCCGGGCGCTGGCCTACGATCGTCCGATCCTTTTGATGGACGAGCCATTGTCGGCGCTCGACAAGAAGCTGCGAGGAAATCCAGGGCGAAATCCGCCGCATCCATCGCCAGACCGGCGTCACTATTCTCTACGTCACCCACGATCAGGAAGAGGCGCTGCATCTGTCGGACCGAATCGCCCTGTTCAAGGATGGCCGCATCGAGCAGACCGGCACCGGCGAGGATCTCTATCTCAGGCCGGCGACCGATTCCGTTGCCGGCTTCACCGGCAATTCCAATTTCCTTGCTGCCGAACATCTCGGCACCACCAACGGCACGACAACGATCCGCATGACAGACTGTTGGGTCATATCCGGAGTCAGGGCCAACGGCACGTTCGGCAAAGGCCAGAAGACCAGGCCTGATGATCCGGCCCGAAGCCTTTAGCATGGAGCGGAGCCCGGCGAGCGCGGAACTGAATGTCGAGATCGTCGACATCGCATTTTACGGCTAGCGCCGGCGGATCGTCGCGCGCATCGCCGCTGGGCAGGAGGTTGACATCAGGCCGACCTCCGCCGCCATGCAATCGCAGGATGTGTCGCCCTGCACCCGGCAGGTCTTTTTCGATCCGGCTGCTGCATTCCTGTTTCCGGCCTGACTAAGCCGCGGTGGATCGCCGCCCTTCAACGCTTCGCAGCGATGGAGGCGTGCTTAGGATAAGTTGTGGTTCGGTCCATCATCAGCTTCGGTCGGCAAGCGCGTAACGTGTTCGACACTACCGGCTGCTGATTGGATGGCGGGGGTAGCTCGTGTATCCATTGACAGTCGTCATGCTCGGTTGGAAGATGAAGAAGGTCAGCGGCGATAGCCATACGGGAAGGCAATGGTCCAACCGCCAGATACCGGACACCATCCTGGCAGCGTCGTCGCGGTCATCGTCATTTGTTTGATCATCGTTGCTTTGTTCTTCATAGGCTTCAGATACTCAAGGCCGGGCCAGGGTACTCTCGTTATTCCTGGCGGTACGCAGCAGCAACCGTGAATCCGCCCCTTGGCGCGCGCTGATGCGGAGCCGTTCTCGTGCTGCCAAAAGTAGCCGGCGGGACTGGGGGACGCAGCAGAATGGTCCGGCGCGTCGCAGCCGGTCTTTTTGCTCCCGCCGCGCATTCCTTTCCCACCTAAAGAACCAAGCCTGGCCGGCGTGGTGTCGACCATGCTGGGAGATGACGAGCCCTCATCCACCAGGCACTAGACGGCCCTGATCAGCCGGAGCAAAGAAAGCGCTTCGAAAAAGGTCCCTTTGCGAAAGGCGAGATAGGTCGGCTCTTCGACACCATGGAACCGGCGCTTGAAGGCCGCCTGCCCCTGCAGGTTGAAGCGGGTGCGATTGACCCACGGCGATTCATAGGCACGCTGGAAGGCGCGCCGCCAGAAATCGCTTTCGGCAAACCCGCTAGGTCCGATTTCGACAAGCGGCGACAGGCCGAGGGTGACCACGGAAACACCTTCGTCGCGAAAGCGGTCGACCGCGAATTTGGTCAGGCCGATCTCGGCATGCGCCGAGGCATCGATGTGCTTGCGCTTGAACGACGTGGTGTAGCCGATGACCTTGCCGTCGCTGAACAGCGGATCGAAATCCAGCAAGGCCACGAGCTCTCCATCCGGACCGTGCAGGACGAAACGGCGCATATCGACGCCAAGGTGATCGGCAAAAGGCCTGTTGAGAAACCTCATCTCCCAGCGCTTGACGATGCGGTCGGCCCGCCAATTCTGGGAGAGCCTGGCAATCTCGTCGAGGAAGACGGTCCCATTGTCCTCCGCGAAGGAAAACCCCTTCCTCAAGAGCCAGCGTTCGGAATAACGCACTGTCTCATTGCGCTTTCCGGAAAAGTCGTGGCCGGGCAGGACAAGCCTGGTGTCGACGCCGAGGCGGTTGACCTGATAGCCAAGTCCGGCAAGCACGTGCGCCGTCTGTTCGCCGATCTGCACGAACCACGGGCTGCCGGCAACCTCGATGAAACGTTCGATATAGTCGCGCCGATCGGCCGGGGCAGCCATTGGATCACCGAGCGCGAAGTGATGTCGCGTTTTGGTTCCGTAAGCGATGTAGCCCTGGGCATCGCCGAAGTAGTGAAGCCCCTTCTGCACGGCGGTCGAATAGGCAAGGGAAAAATCACCATGGCGACGGACCAGCAACAGGCGCTCGACATGGTTCAGCCGCAGCCGCGGTATTTTACGCCCGCGGTTTTCCAGGAAACGATCGAGGCGTCTTCGCAGTGACGACATGGTCGACTTTCGCGTGCCGGCTAGGCCGATGAAAGAGCTGACGGACCCCAAACCGATCATATTGCCGCGAGCTGATCCTTATCTCAGCGCGTCATGCTTCCCCAGCCGGAACCGCCAGATTCCTAGGCGCAATCTGCCCCGGTCCCGCCCCGAGGCGGCACCACGCGTTGTTGCCGACGCCGATGCCACTTCGGAAGCGCCCAGGTCACCTGCCAAACACGATGCTCTTATCGAACTGCGCTCTGAGAAGATTCTGCCTGATCGGAAGCCAGGAACTCGTCGCGTTCTGCTATCCACAAGTCGGCATAGTCGACATTCTGCCACTCGGCAAACCACGGGCCGCCGCTCGTATAGTGGACCGCCTTAGGTGTGCCGACAGCAGGCTTTTCGTTCCAGCCTTCGAGCCAATTCCACTCTACCGGCAATGAACCCAAATCTTTGTCGGCAACCCACTGCATTCGGTGAAGATAGGCGCCACTTTCCTGATTCACGACCTCTGGCGTGAGCGATTTGACCGAAGGATGCGCGCAATTGAACAGCATCAGCGACGACCAGTTTTTCCGAGGATAGGATGTCTGGACCACGCCATCCATCTTGGTTGTGGCCTTCGGCGTATAGTCATGCTGGACGCAATAGACCGCCTTGTCCGAGTCCGTATATTTCAGCAGGCCTGCGACGTCACCAAGCCACAGGAAATCGCAATCACAAAACAGGGCCCAGCCCGTGTAGTCGGCGAGAAAAGGCGTGAGGAAGCGCGTGTAAGTGAACTCCGTCGAGGCGAGTGGATCTTTTTCCCGCCAATACAGCCGGCGGGCACGCATCTCGTCTTGTTTGATCGGAATGACGGAGACAGGCGCCGACGCATGTTTGAGCAGCGAGTGTCGCGCGACGTCGTACGCGATCGGCTCACGGCTGTCCCATCCGATAAATACCCTAAACGCATCAGTCATATTCACTACCCTGGCTTTCGATTTTATCGGTCGTACACTAACTAGTTGGCGATGGCTCGGCAACAATTGCGGTCAACCGAGCCGGTTTCTCACAGATTTGTCCTGGCCTCAGCCTTGCTTTTTTGGGTGGACCCGGCCTCGCATTCCCAATGCGACACGCGCCCATTTCTGATAGGTGTAGCTGGCCGAATACGCGGCCACCATCGCACCAATGGAACCGTCCAGAAATCCCAGCCGGAAAATATAGCTGCGCACATAGGCCCAGACGGAACGCAAAACTGCCTTGCCTATCGAGCTTTTTTTGCCCTCGGCAAGCAGCTGCGCGGCGGATGCTTCTGCGTACCGGCCGATCTTGTCGTGGGCATCTGCCAGGTCGGTGATCGAGTCGTGCTCGATCGGCTGGGACAATCGCCCGACCTTTCCGTTCAACACTACTTTCTCGTGCACGGTGTCGTCGCTGAAGCGCCCGGAGCGGCGACGGAAGAGCCTGAGCACTAGATCGGGCGACCAGCCACTATGGCGGACAATGTGCCCGCAAAAGCGCGATCTTCTCGGTATTTCGAAGCCGTCATAGGCTTTTGGGTCGGCGATTACGGCCCTGATTTCCGTGCCGAGCGGCGCCTCCACCCACTCATCGGCATCCAGCGAGAGGATCCAATCGCCCCTTGCCGCGGCCAGCGCACGGTTTTTTTGCGCGCCGAAACCGGGCCAATCAAGGGTCATCAAAACCTTGGCCCCCAAGTCACCGGCAATCTCCCTGGTGCTGTCGCTGCTGTCATTGTCGAGAACGATGATTTCGTCTGCAAAATCCACCGAGCGAAGGCAGCGCGCGATGGACGCCTCCTCGTTGCGGGTGATGATAATGACCGAGAGCGCCGGCACGGTCAGAAGGTTCCGGCATCAAAGCTGCCACTGTCATTCGAATGCATCTGCAGCATCGGCTCCCGGCCCGTTAGCACATTGAGGGTACTAATCTAATTCAACAAAGTCGAAAATCATTTCAGATCAAGGCTTTCATACAGCGCCATCATTCGCTTGATCATGACATTGAAATCATAGTGTTCGGCCGCCACTCTCACCCGGGCTCCGGTTTCAGGTCGTGACGCCAACTGCAGCGCGTGGGCGAGCGCTGCTGCGAGGTCACGTTCGCTGGCCGCATCGCAAACGAGCGTCGGCTCGAACCGCTCGACAAGCTCGCGCGCTCCACAGCCGGTGCTTACCACGGCGGGCAAGCCGCTGGCCATCGCTTCGATGACCACTGTGCCGAAAGGATCATAGATGGAAGGCAGCACGGCAATATCGGCCGCGCCGTACCACGGCAGCATGTCTTTCTGCGGCCCCAGCATCTTGAGCCGTGCGCCGAGACCGAGCCTGTTACCGGCCTGCCTGAAGGCGTTGGCGCGCGAATCATGGCCGATGACCCACAATTCCGGCTCGCCATCGAGCCTGGCGACAGCCTTCATCAGTGCAAGCAGTCCTTTTCGCGCAAAGCCCGAGCCGACAAACAGGACGACCGGCCTGTTTTCGTCGACGTCGAGCTGCGCGCGGACCGCGGCCCGATGCTGTTGGCGCAGTTGCGGATTGAAGCGGTCGAGATCCACCCCGTTGGGAATATGGTGCACATTTTCGGCCGGATAATCATAGTGACGGACAATGTCCTCGGCGACCATCTTCGAAATCGCTATGACAGCTTTGAGCCGTGGACTGGCATAGGTTGCGCGCTCGAGGCGCAGCGTCTGGCGGTGAAAGGGGCTCAGCGCCATTGCCGCCCTGCCGAGCCGCGTCTCGAAACGCCGCCGTTCGGCAAGATAGGCGGCATGAACGCCCTCCCCGGCCCGGAAAACATCGCAGCACGGGAGGCGATCGTTGCTCTGCACCAGCGCCGGTGGCATCTCGGCGATCTTGCGGCAGGCGGCTTGAGCAAAGGACGCCGCCCGCAGCGAACGCGGAAAGCGGCGGCCGGCGCAATGGATGAATTCTACGCCTTCATAGCGCGGCCAGTCACCCGAGAGCACGGCCACCGGCCGCTGACGCGCGGCAAATGCGGCCATGATGTTTTCCAGCATGATCTCGCCGCCCCCAAAGGGCGCATAACGCTGGCGCACGAACAGGATCGGCCTGTCGAATTGATTTTCGATGCCACGAATGCCGGCATGCATTGGGTCAGGGCTCCGGCCTTGTTGCCATCTGACGATGTCTATAGAGGCCAGCGCGCATCGGCAACAGTTGGAAGGCTCACTCGCGGAACTCAGAACAGGCCTGTGTCCATTGTCCGCGACTGCTTGCGATTTGCCTGACGGTGCTGCATGTAGAAATTAACTGCAAACAGCGGATCAGCGCCAGCCGGGTAGTGACCGCTATGAGGGGGAAGCGACGGCTTGAGCAAAGCAACCTGGCCCGCCATTGTCCGCCGGACGATTACCGACACCGCCATATATCGGCTGAGACGCACCTTCGGAAGGCGGGCAGAAGTGTCATCGCTACGGCCGATAACGCCCCTTAAAGCGAATGACCTGCCTTTGATCCTCGTCATCCGCAACGAGGCGGACAGGCTGCGCCCGTTCCTGAAGCACTATCGCGAGCTCGGCGTCACCAGATTCGCCGTCCTCGATGATCGCTCAACCGACGGAACAGCTGAGCTTCTGGCCGAGCAGCCAGATGTCGATCTATTCAGCTCGCCGCTCACCTATTCTCAGTCGGACCTGGGAAACCTTTGGCGGCAGCGTCTTGTGCAGATTTATGGTCAGCCTCGCTGGTATCTGACCGTCGATGCGGACGAATATCTTGTCTATGACGGCATGGATCAGAATCCGCTCGGCGCGATGGCCGCCTGGCTCAAGCGGCGCGGAATGACACGCCTGCTGGCGCCGATGATCGACATGTATCCGAGCGGAAACATCTGGGACGTACCCTTCGATCCCATCGTGCCGCCATGGCAGGTTGCGGACCATTTCGACGGCAGCGGCTATGAGGTGACGAGGAGCCCCCGGCATCTCAAGATCACAGGCGGCCCGAGGACCCGGCTTTTCGCCAGGCAGCACAAGTTGACCAAGTTTCCTCTGATATATGTTGATCGCCAGACGATTTTTACGTCGATTCACGCACCGCTGCCCTACTGGCGAAACTATATAAAGGGATTGGCCGGCCTGCTTCATTTCAAGTTCTTCGCCGATTTCAACGACAAGGCGCAGGTCGCGGTGGCGGAAGGTCAGTATTGGAACGGCGCTTCCAAATATCGCCAGTATCATGAGGTATCGAGCGGTAAAGCCGCTCTCAGCGCGATGAGCGAACAGTCAATGCTGTACGAAGGCGCTCACAGCCTATTCCAAACGGGTTTGATCGACAAAATTGATTGGTAGACGGCACTCCGGCAGATGCCGAACCAACATCATGCATAACCGAACGCTTTCATGAGCTGGGCACCTCGTCCTTGTACCAGGTCCTGTAACTCGGCGTTTCCAAGTTCGGAGCGCCATCTCCCGCTCCCGTCATAGATTGGCTGATTGACCTGGTGGTTCCGGAGCACCTCGTGTGGCGTCTCGACGCTGGCGTCGGTCGGCTTGAACCATTGCTGCGGGTTCTTGTGGTAGTCGAGGAGATCCGGGCTGAAGGTCACATCAAGAAAGCCGCATATCTGCTCGACCACTTTGGCCGGTTTCTCGACCAGATCCTCATAGCGATAGATCAGCACATCCGGCTTTCCCCGTTCCGCGAGAACCAGCGCATTATCGTTGATCCAGCGGTCGAGAGCCTCCTGTGGGTCGTCAAGTCGTTTCGTCAGCGACGCCACGACGTCGCGCCCGTCTCGCACCGGCATGATGAAACGCGCGCCGGGCACGAGCCGGCGAATGCGGGCCACACGGCGGATATGCCGCGGCGTCTTTTCAAGCAGCACGTTCTTTCCAGCCTCGCGCGCCGCCCGCTTCAGTTTCCAGAAGCGGAACATGGCCAGTGGCGTCCACTTGAAGAAAATGTTGGTTTCCTGAAGCGGCAGGTAGACGTCAGGATGCGACGCAAGGATCGTCGCAATCAACGTCGTCCCGCTATGGCCGCAGCCGCAAATGAATCCGGTCCGCATCACCATGTCGGCAATGCCCCCTAACCCAAGGCGACCCGGGCGCGGTTATCGACGCGAGCGTAGCACAAGCCGTTCGTGCTAAAGACCTTGTCCAGCTTCTCCCAATATTCGAACTTGGCTAACTGCTCGTCACAATAGGCCACGTCGTTCTCGGAAAGATATTCGCCGTAACCGCCTATCTTACCCTTGCGCACCTTGAAGCTTTCGGGATCATTCGCATCGCGCGGCTGTAATATCTTGCCGTATCGATCGGACAGATCACCGGTCGATTCACTCACTTTCATCTTGTCGAAGGTTCGGTTGTTCGCCACGTCGACAAGCGTCTGATCGTCAGCCTGCTGGTTCAGGAATCCAAGGATCGCGCGAAGGACACCAGCCGTATCCCGATGCATATCTTCATATTGAAGATACCGGATTTCGCGCATCCGGGGCATGGCCGCGAACCAATGCAGATTGAATCTGATGATCTTTTCAATCCCATGATTGTCGCTTCTGATAAAATCACTGAACGATCCGGCTGGAAGCATGTGGCGCTTCTGAACCTGAAAGTACCCTGAGACCACCGTATCTCTTGGATCGCGAACAAGCATTATTGTTCTTCTCTTCTTGTATCGAGATTTATTCTCCTTGAGGCTCGATTTTGGTCGAAGTAACTTGTGGTCGGTTCCGTCGTGAATGTATTGAACTTCAACTCCGAGATCGTCCAGCATGACACGCAGCCACGTGCGCCCTGATTTTGGAAAGGATACGATAAGAGGAAGAGGCGGCGCTTTGGCCTGGAAAAATTTTAGAAAGGACATGGGAGAGACCTCCTTTAGATTATCAGAGCTGGCGCCCGAACCGCTGCAGGCCAGACCAACCCCATTACTGGGCGCCTAAGCCTACGGCTGATTCGAACACAAGGCAGAAATGCCGGCAAGAATTGCGATCCTCTGCGGGGCGAATTGGCCTTTACTATATCCCGGTTCGGAATGCCTTATGTTTTTTGGCCTGTTGCGACGAGTGTTCGACACGGGCGCTCCATTCCGCGATCCGTCGGCCGAACGCTTAATGCGGATCGCGTCGATGCGTATTCAGTGACGCGCTTTCGGACGACATGCATTAGCCACTCACTTTTGTGATCCATGGCGCCAGGATGGCCTCGGCCTCGCTCATCACCACGGACCAGGGGCGTTCCCGTTTCGAGACCAGCACGGCCGATGGATAGTAGGGCGTGCGGTCGCCCTCGACCGGCCAGGAGCGCTTGAAGCCGTCGCCCAGAATGAAAACCGAGGGGATGCCGAGCGCGCCCGCCAGATGCGCTCCGGTATTGCTGATGGTCACCACGGCGTCCATCGCGGCAACCTGCGCGGCGAAAAGGTCCATGTCGACGAGCTGATCGACCGATCTGTCATAAAGAATGCGCTCCGGCTCACCGTCGGTCAGGATCTTCAGATCGGTCTCGATCTGGCCGTACTGCAGCGAGACGAACCGGAGGTCCCGGCGGCCGATCAGGTTTCGCCAGGCGGCAAGCGGCGGCAGGTCTTTGCCGGGATTGGAGCTGCCCCATGCGACACCGACCAACGGCCGCCCTTCCTTCCGGTAGCGGGCGCGAAGTTCAGCGACCCGGGCCGGATCCGGCTTAAGGGGCACGAAATGCTCGCGGATCGTCGCCTCGTCGGTCTCGAAAACGGCAGTCAGATGCTGGACGCCGGCGAAGGCCTGCGCCTCGGCATAGACGGCCTTGCCGCCAGCACCGACCGGCCGCACATCGGCAGTTGGAAAAGTGCGCTGAAAGAGCGGTACCAGGCGGCGCTCGACGAGGACGATCGAACGGGCGGCGCGCGCCAGGGCACAGCCGACGGAGCTGGCATGATGGATCGCGGTGGCCAGACCCTGCTTTTCGGTTTCCATCAGATCGATCAGCAGTGTCTGGCCAGAAATATCCTGGCCCAGCCACTCGCCATCGACGCGGCCGTTGACGATGTGGCGTCGTGCAATCCTGAGTTCGGCGGCTGCGCCATAGGCGCCCATCCGCATCAGCGCCTTGCTGAGCTCGTCGATCAGGTGGACCTCGCCCCTCGATTTCGCAATGGATCCAAGAGCCAGGGCTTTCGGCAGTGCCGCCGGCCAATCGCGGGACTCGACGCTTCGCCGATAATCCGCCATCTGATCGGCAATGTCGCCGTCACGCCAGCGAAGGAAGAGCTGCCGCCGGTGACGTCGGAACCAGACCTTGTATTTGTAGCCTGCAAGCGCGACAGCGCGGCGCAACCGGCCGAGAAGTAGGCTACCTTCCATCGCCAGCTCCGCCGATGATTTGCATGACCCGTCCGCCTGCTTCCTGCACTGCCGACGCCCAGGTTCGGCCGCCTTTTCGGACCAGTCGAACGCTCGGATATGCGGCGACGGTCTCGCCGAAGGCAGGCCAGGACAGTCGAAACCCGTCGTCGAGCATGACAACCGTCGGCACGCCGAGCGCTCCGGCCAGGTTGGCGCCGGTATTGCTGACCGTCACCACTGCGTCGAGCGCCGCGATTTGGGCGGCAAAGCGGTCCATGTCCGTCAACTGGTCGACGGAAGCGTCATGGATGATGCGGCCCGGCGCGTGGCGCTCGAACTCGGAGAGAGCCGGCCCGACATCGCCATATTGCAAGCTGACGAGGCGCCCCGGCAGGCTGCCGAACAGCGTCCGCCAATCGTCCAGAGCCGGCAGATCCTTGCTCTTGTTCAGGCTTCCCCAGGCAAATCCGATCAGCGGACCTGGGCCGCCATCGAGATAGGTGCCGCGCAGCTCGGCAACCAGTCGGCGGTCCGGCTCCAGCGGAACGAAGGGCGCGCGTGCCGCCGGGTCGTCCGGCCAGAAATGCTTTGCGAGTGTCTCGAAACCGGCAACGACATCGGCGTCCACTGCCGCCATGTCCTCTTCCCCTTCAATCCTAACATCGAGCGCAGGATATGTTCTGCGATAAAGCGGTGCCAGTCGCGGCTCGACGAAGACGATGCATCGACCGGCAGCCGCGACGACTGGACCAAGCAGCGACGCGAACTGGAAAAAGATCGCCAGGTCGCCTTCGCGACGATCGACGAGAAGCGTGCGACCCGCAAGATCACTGCCATCCCAATCGGGTCTGCCGCGCTGCTTGCTCGCCGCCATCAACTGCCAGATGCGATTTCCGCCGTCGAGACGCCTCAGTCCGCGCCCCGCTTTCTTGATCAGGCCGAGATCGCCAAGCTGCTCACCAAGCGCGCCAAGCGCCAGTGCATGGTCGCGAGCAGTTTGCCAGTCACCACGCTGCACGCTTTCCTCCATCAGCCTCATATGCCTTTCGGCACTTTCGTCGGCGTGGCGCGAGGGACGTCTAAGAAGTTCCTTTGCCCGCTCGAGAACCTTCTGCAGCCGCTTGCCGGCGGCGCCTTGCGGGCGCAGATCGGCGGTTTTTGCTTTCTGAAGGATGGTTCGTCTGTTCTGCACGGCGATGTTCTATCGTCCTCGGGGAGCGTCGGAAAGCGCCGTCAGGATCGATGAGAGCCGCCGGCCGGCCTCGTCGAGCACCAGCGACCAAGTGCGCCCCTCCTTGCGAATGACAATGCCCTTCGGATACCAGGGTGTCCGGTCGCCGGTCACCGGCCATGCCGTCTGAAAATTATCGTCGATGAGGAAAACAGTCGGCACGCCAAGGGCTCCGGCAAGATGGGCCGCCGTATTGCTGATCGTCACGACAGCATCGAGTGCGGCGACCTGTGCCGCGAAACCGTCCATGTCGACCATCTGGTCGACGCCGTCGTCAAAGATCAGACGCGCTTCATTGCCGTTGCGAAGGCGCCGCAACGCCGGCTTGATCTGTCCGTACTGGAGCGAAACGAAGGTCGCTTGTGTCTGGGCGATGAACCGTGCCCATTCAGGAAAATCAGGCACGTCCTTGGTGTGGGATTTGCTGCCCCAGGAGAGGCCGACCAGCGGCAGATCCGTCATCGCCCGATAGCGCTTGCGGAATGTCTCGACGTGTTCAGGATCTGCCCGCAGCGGCACGAAGTCGGCAGCAAGCTTTTCGGCATCGCGTCCGAACACCCAGGCGAGATCTTCGAAAGTCGCACGTTTGTTGGCGACCACATTCCGCTGCGCCGGGACCACGGTCGCCTTCGGGAACGTTCGCTGCAGAATTGGTACCAGGCGCGGCTCGACCCGGATTGTTGCGCTTTGCGCATAGGCAGCGGCAGCGCCGGCCAGTCGCGCGTGGCGGATAACCCGGCCAAGGCTGCGCGGGTCATCCTCCACAAGGTCGATCAGCAGTGTATCCGATCCGAGATTCTCGCCGGTCCACTCGTTCGCGCTTTTCCCTTTCCGCAGCCGGCGAGCGGAAAGCCGAAGCTCAGCTGCCCGCGCAAAGTTGCCAAGCCGTTCGAATGCCTGGCCCGCCTTCTGCATCAGCTCCGGGTCGCGATTATGATCGGCCGCGACAGCTATCTCATTGGTACCGGCTTCAAGGCCTTTCCAGTCCCTGCGAACGATCAGGGCCTCAACCCTGGCTTGCAGCTCAAGAATGGACCGCGGCTGCTTGGGGCCGGAAAACAACCTGCGCACCGCCTTTTTGTACCGGCGCACCTGAAGGCCCAGTCCACCAATCACATACCGAACATAGGAACCGTGATAAAAGCTGGTCATCGGCCTTCAGCGCAATACGCTCTGCCGCAGCTTTTTGCCGCTTTCGACCATCGGATCGGGCGTCTCCAGGTGGAATATCGAACGATATATCTCGCTGTGCTTGGCAAGCTGGTCATGCGTTCCAGCATCGACAAGCTGTCCGGCGTCAAATACGAGAATACGATCGGCCGCCTTGATTGTAGACAGCCTGTGCGCAATGCAGATCACTGTGCGCTGAAATGTGTTGTCGAAGGCTGCCTCCATGACTGCCCGTTCGTTTTCACCGTCAAGCGCCGATGTCGCTTCATCATAGACGATTACCGCAGCATTCTTGAGCAGGGCGCGTGCGATGGCGACGCGTTGTTTCTGCCCGCCCGACAGATTGGTGCCGCTCGGCCCGACAAGCGTGTCGAGCCCGTTTTCGAGCGCCGAAGCGAAGCTGGTGACCCGGGCGAGGTTCGCAGCGGACTCGATTTCCTGATCCGTGGCGTTCGGGCGGCCGTCGCGAATGTTGTCGCGGATCGAGCCTTCGAACAGGAAGACGTCCTGTGACACCAGTGCGATATTATCGCGAACGTCGGCCAGGCTGATCTTCGAAATGTCCTTTCCGTCGATCAGGATCCTGCCCTTGTCCGGCTCCATCAGGCGCAGGATCAGATTGACGATGGTGGTCTTGCCGGCGCCGGAGCGGCCGACGATCGCCAGCTTCTCACGAGGTCGCACGTCGAAGGAAACACCCTCGAGCGCCGGGCTGTTGCCGTCATAGGAAAAGGCCACATCTTCAAAGCGGATACCACCATCGACGTCGGCCAGGCGCTCGCCCGCGATTGCAAGTCGCCGCTGCTCGGGCGTGTCGATCAAATCATACATCTGTTCGACGGCGACCATTTGCTTCTGGATGTCGACATTGACCCGGGCCAACCGCTTGGCAGGCTCATAGGCAAGCAGGAACGCGGTAATGAAGGCCATGAATTCGCCGGGCGTCTTGCCGTTGCCGAGGGTCTGCCAGCTGGCGTACATAACGAAAAGCCCGATGATCACGCCGCCGCCGGTCTCCATCAATGGGCTCATCAATGCTGACGTCCGGTTGATCTGGATGCCACGTCTTTCCATCTTGCGGACGGCCTTTGCAAAGCTGGCAACCGCCTTGTCCTCGAGCTGGAAGGACTTGATGGTGCGGATGCCTTCGACGGCTTCCGTGCCGATCGACTGGACCTGTGCGGCCAATTCCGTCTCGCCCCTCGCCAGCGCCTTGAGCTTCCTGGTTATCGCGCCGACTGACAGGAACAGCATCGGCAGAACCGCCACGGATATTAGCGACATTACCGGGTCCTGCTTGACCATGACGCTGGCCAAGGCAATCAGGGTCAGCAGATCAGAGACGGCGCTGCTCGTGAGGGTGAGAATAACGGTCGCCCCGGCGCGCGCGTTGAACATGATCTTGGAGATAAATTTTGCCGGATGCTGGTTCGCGAAACGGCTGATGTCGAAATACACCATTCGGGAAAATTGACGGTTTTGAAGGTCTGAAACGATAGCCCGGCGAATCTTCCCCGTGGTGATGGTCTGGCAGTAGGCAGCTATGCCCTTGACCAGGAAAATGCCGATAATGACGACGCTGATACCCGATACAGCGGCAGCGTCTCGCTCGACATAGATGGTGTTGATCATGACTTTCATGATCCAGGCCGCTGCCCCGGTCGCCGCAGCAGCAGCGATCGAGCACAGCAAACCTGTCACATACAGCATCTTGTGCGGCGGCAGATTTTCGCCAATCAGACGCTTGATCAGCGGATATGCTGGGGCCGTTGACACTCGTTTCTTTGCAATCATCTCGTCGCCGCCCGTTGCGATCCCGTCCGGTCTTTGTGTTGTCTTGAAGCGCGAAACGGTTTCGATCACCTGTCTGTGGCTTCGTTCCCGACCGCAGTCAATGCCGAACCGGACCCTTGCACGTCATCGGCTTACGACCGTCGGTTCCTCGCATACGAGCATAGCGGACCCAGCCACGCGGCTCTTGCGCCATTCGCTGTCGGCCGCGCTATGCCCGGTCAGTGTTTCGCGAGGACCATGAGATGGCTTCCAAGAGGCGAGGTGTGATTGCTTTTGATTGAAAAGCCCACATCCGAAAGCACCGCGATCATCTCTCTATCCTTGCCAGGAGGAACGCGGGCAACGATCGTTTGAGCACGCCTGGCGATATCGCACAGCACGCGTCGCGCCTTGTCCGCGCCGAGGCTCCACTGCATGTGATGGTAGACCGCCAGCAGCATGACGATGTCATACTGCGGTTGGAGAACATTTTGCAGCTTCCGGCTGCCAAGATCGAGACAATCGAACCGGCTTTGAACCGGACAACCCAGGAAGATCATCCTGGCCGTCTCGATATGCGGCTTGAGAATGTCGATCCCATGGATCGAACTCGGTCCTAGCTTGGATATCTCATAGGCGACAACACCCATGTTGCAGCCAACATCGAGAATGGACTTCCCGGCGTAGTCGACCTCTGCTGAGAATAGGCCGTCCAGTCGGTCGTCCCACGTTCCCTTGAATCTCTTTTGCTTATTTGACCACCACAAATCATTGTTCTCCAAAAGCGGCGCCGGACTGGTTTCCTTGACGGAGGACGACTGTGCGCTGGGCCTTGGCCCCGGACCAGTTGCTGGCGCGCAAACGACACTGTCCAGAATGTCCTGTAAACGTAACCGCGGGAGAAAGGAACTCCTGATCACAGCATCCTGCGAAGACGTTTCGGGAAGCTGACGAACATCAGCCCAACAGATCGACACATCGGTTGGAAACCGCAATGTCGCTTGGCGCCCCCTACCCGGGCCTGCCCTCGAGTTCCTGAAACGTACGCCCTTTCGGCAAGGCAAGCCATGTTTGTTCTTGCTTTGTGCCGGCAGCTATGCTACTAATTTGCCTATGGTGCTGATTTGCACCAACGACCGTCTTGCCGCGAGATGCGGTTTTTCAGCCAGGCTCGATCAAAGCTCGCCCGCATTGCCGGGCTTTTTGGCCAACAAGGTCGAGCGCCGGCCTTTTCGGCAGCTTCCGAGAAGGGAAATCGGAAAAGCAGCTTCCGGTTCTCGTCGCAGATTTCGAAGGAAAGGTCTGTCAGGACTGGGCTGCCGCTGAGCAGACCCTCGGCCAGGATTTCCTTGGCCGAAGCCATGGCGTTGTCCTGGGCGGCAGACAGGCCATCCAGGTCCTGCCCCTCGAAATCTTCCGTCAAGCGGCCGTCATTGTTGGTAGTGTCTCAGTTTGAAATTTGAGACCGGTCAGCCTATCAGAATGCATGAAGTCATATTTCTTGGTTGGGACAATAGGGAAGGCCCAAACTGAAGCGGAGTTGGACCGACAACTCCCCGGCCAACGGCACCCTTGGGTGCTACCCAGACTCGGTGGAGGCGATGCTATCGCCTACGTCAGTTTGGAAGCCAACGGGGATGTCCAAGTCGATGTTAGCGGTCGGCACCACCCGAAGGATCAAGTCGTATTGCGCCTGCTGCGATTGCTCCGAAATGAAGTCGGCGGCACTATCGAAGATGACGGCTAGATGCCGCGTTTTTGTACGGCCCACGCTTGCCCGGCTTCGGCCCCTCCAAGAAGAACAACGGCGAAGGCAAAGAAAAGATGCTCACTTGGACCACGCTGAGCTCATTAAATGAAAACGATCTCCTCTACCGTGGCGCGGTGTTTCGCTTCCGTGCAGTAACACCAATCGAAGAGATCCGAGAATATATGCTGTTTGAAACCTTCGAAGCATCCGGTCTAGGGCTTGTCCGGTGCAGCGGCTATGGCGCGGGCCACGTCTCGTCTATTTGCCGAAGGAAGCGAGGGCAAAGGGCGCAATGGCAATATCGCCAATTTGGCTTGCCTCGCATTGGCGCAAATGGATCGGTCATTCTACCCCAAGCGAAGTTTGGGTATCCAAGGCGGCGCGGGAGCCGCCGGAGCGGCTGCCAGCCAGTGATGCCTTCGAGATGAAGCCGGGCAATCTTCCGCCCGATAAAAAATGAATTCAAACTGAGACACTACCTCATTGTTTCAGAAATGAAAAAATATCTCGGCATGCCTGCTCCGGCTGGTTGGTTTATGTCGTCGCGAGCGGTCTCAGGAACAGCGTTGGATTCGTACAGGACAGCACTGTACGATTTTGACATCGGGATTCATGGCATTCAGGCCTTCATGCGTCAGGTCGATCGAACAGCACCCCCAGCCCATGCTCGAACGCACATGCCGCAATCATTTCGTCCAGGGCTTTTCCGGAGACCGGGCAATTCGGCATGACAGCCGTGATCGCCATCTCAGCCGCTGCGGTGGAAACCTCATCGTGGCGCCTCTTCCTGGTCTCGATATATTGCTCGATCAGAATTTTCAGGCGCCGCGCTGCAATCTCGTCAACGACCATCGTTCTCCCTCGATTCGGCACAATGTCCGTCTTCCGGGTGAAAGGTCCGCTGCCATTGGGTAGCAGCGGACCACTCGGCTGGGTGACCCAATGGCCCGAGGCGGGGGTCTCGGACCGTCACACAATAGCTTCGAGAGGCCACTCGTTCCACAGAACGCTGTCGTTGGTAATATTCGTACACTGAACATTGCCGCAGGCAGTCGGCGACTGTGCGATTTTTCGGCCAAGCTGCAGTCGCCGGATACCGGATCAGCTCCGGCTTTGATAGCTGTAGATGCCTGCGCCGATCGCGACCGCTCCTACGGTGATCAGAATCGATGGCACCCCCATCAACGTCGCGACGATCCCCCAGACGATGGCGACGGCGATTGCGCCGGCAGTTCCCAGGACCAGTCTAAGCCGTTTCGACATTATCCATTCCCCCAAAAAATGCATCTTTGGCCCTTCCGGTCGAAATACCGCAATGCGGCACCATTGTCTGCGCTTCGTCCAACTTTCTATGCCCGCCCCTGAGCCCGACCGCTGAGGCGTAAGCGATCCGTATGCGGCCCTGTTGCAAACACCCACTCGACAGCGAGGAAGCTTTGGGCGCGAGCCCGAGAAGCGAGGCGTCAGAAAGCGAGGTATCTATGCAAAATTTTCGGAATTTACTCCGGTTCTCGATCATGGCCATGGCGGCCACGACAACCGCAATAGTCATCACGGGCCTTACGCCTAAGACAACCGAAGCGACTTTGATTTGCCATAGGTTGGTCTGCCAGAAGGCGAGCAATGAACCCAGTGCCTTCGGCACCAAAAATCAGCGTAAATCCACCTGCGAAAATGTAAGCGAGGGCGCTAACAACCGTCCCTCCCCGCACAATGTCAACAAGGGGCCCATCGGCAGCTCAAGCAGCAGCGGTTCGAGCGGACAAGCAGTTCGAGTGGCCGCAGCGGCTCGAGCGGCAGCAGCGGATCAAGCGGCAGCGGTGCTTCGAGCGGCGGCAATGACGGCAGTAGCGGGTCCAGCAGCGGCAACGATGGGACAAGCAGCAGCGCCGCAAGCGGCTCCAGCGGTTCGAGCGGCGGCAGCAGCGGATCGACGGCGGCGGATCGACCAGCGGAACAGGCGGTACCAGCGGCGGTGGCCACTCTACTTGACCCATGCCGGCGACCTGGCGGCCGCCAACGGCAATCAATCCTCATAACAACGGGAGTAGTAGCTTGACGCTCCAACCGAAATCGGCGACCGCGCCCCTCACCGGCCCCGCAGGATTGCTTGGTCTTGCGCTGGCTGTCGCGATGCTCGTCGACAGAAGCTGGCCTGTGCATTTGCAGGCCATGAACGCGTCTGTTCGCAAAAGCGCGTCGGTCGCCGATCGGGCGCTCCGGCTGAATGCCACCCGTGATCTGACGGTCTGCGGCAGTTGGCGCGCCTATCGCCTCAGCGCGTGATCGCGATGCCGCTCCTCGCCGCTCATCGGCAACGGCCGATCGCCCTCGAGCAGGCGGGTGATCCGTGCGAAGCCGGTAAAAGCCTTTCGCGCTTCCTCGGCCGACATCCGGCCGGCCATGGCAGCAGCGCAGCAATTCACGGCGCACTGGTAAACTGGCCCGCGCCGCCCGGCCGGCCATTTTCGCAAGAATGCCATTGCTTCGGCAACGCTGTCGATCTCCTCCACGGGCTGTCCCTGTCCGCGCAAAATCCGCACAGGTGAAAAGAATTGCAAACGGTCCATCGTTCCTCCCCGTCGACCGGTTGCGTGCGATCGAACCCCACTAAACTCGCGAACCGGGCTTTGGTTCCCGGCAAAGAGGGCTTGGCTTGGAAAATGTTGGCCGGACCAGACGAGCAGCGGTGGAAACGCCCGGCAGCCCCTATCGGATGACATCTTGCCCCAATTGGATGACATCTTGCTATGGTACGGGAACGTTAGCGCGGCTGATGCATTTCGATGCCACGAACAGTCTTGTTTGAGGGAAATGCCAAAACATGAGAATAGCCCATGTGGCGCCGCTCCATGAATCCGTGCCACCCCGGTTCTATGGAGGGACGGAGCGCATCGTCTCCTATCTGACCGAGGGATTGGTCGAGCTTGGCCATGACGTGACCCTGTTCGCCAGCGGCGATACCAAGACATCGGCGAAATTGGTGGCGTGTCGCGAGCGCGCGCTCCGTCTCGATCCGCGCCCGCACAAATCCGAAACCGCGGCGCATCTCGCGATGCTCGCCGAGGTGAGGAACCGGGCGCAACAGTTCGACATCATCCATTTCCATCTCAGCCACTTCCTGCATTTTCCTTTCTTCGAACACATACCTGACCGCACGGTGACGACACCGCATGGCAGGCTCGACTATGTCGACCTGGCCCCGGCCTACGAACGTTTTCCGCGCTTTCCGATGATCTCGATTTCGCGCAGCCAGAGAACCGGGCTACCCACGGCCAATTGGCTGGCGACCATCCATCACGGGCTGCCGATCAATATCTACGAGCCGACTTTCGAGACGGATGCGGACGAGCCGTATCTGGCCTTTCTGGGCCGGCTGTCGCGCGACAAGCGGCCGGACCGTGCCATTGAGATCGCCTTGCGCTCCGGGCTGAAACTGAAGGTTGCGGCAAAGATCGGCGACGACGACCGCGCTTTTTTTCACGACACGGTCGAGCCGCTGATCGACGGCGACCGTGTCGACTACATCGGCGAGATCGAAGAGGACAGAAAAGCGGAATTCCTCGGCAAGGCGGCCGGCCTGCTGTTTCCGATCGATTGGCCGGAGCCGTTCGGTCTTGCCGCGATAGAGGCTATGGCCTGCGGCACGCCGGTGATCGCCTGGAAATGCGGTGCCCTGCCGGAGATCATCGACCACGGCGTGACCGGTTTCCTTGTCGATTCAGTCGATGCTGCTGTCGCCTCGATACCGGAATTGCTGCGCCTCGACAGGCGACAGGTGAGAGCCGTATTCGAAAACCGTTTTTCTGCCACGAGAATGGCCCACGACTATGTGACTGCCTATGCGCGCCTGATCGGCACTCCCGGTGAAGCGAGAGCGTCCTGATCGGCGTCATTGTGGACGTTGGAAACGAAACGACAGAGCTTGTGACGTATGAATCAACTCGACGAGCGTAAGCTTGATCCCGCTGTAGCCCTTGCCTCGCTCGACGAGGTTGCGCCCCGGGAGCCGCACCGACTGTTCGCCCTCAAGCAAGGCGACTGCTTCGCGGTGGCCGACGCTTATGGCGACATCCGCGGCGCCGGCGACGGCTTTTTCCGAGACGACACGCGTGTGCTTTCGGAATTCCGGCTGACGATCGGTGGCCGGCAAATGTCGCTGCTGGGCGCATCGCTCAGCCAGGACAATGTGCTTTTCACCTCGAACCTGACCAATCTGCCGATCCAGAGTGTCGGTGGCCGCGACATTCCGCAGGGCGCGATCCACATAGAACGCGTCAGGCTGCTTTGGCAGGACCGGCTGTTCGAGCGCATCACCCTTTCGAACTACAGCCAGGAATCGTCGGCCATTCGGGTTTCCTTGCATTTCGCAGCAGATTTCCGCGACATGTTCGAGGTGCGCGGTTCGACCCGGCTCAAGCGCGGAATAGCCCACGCCGCCGAGACCAGTCCGACATCCGTGGTGCTTCGATATGACGGGCTGGACCAGCTCGTACGCCTGTCGGCGATCTCGTTCTCGCAGGCGCCGGACAATTTGACCGCCAGCCGTGCGGATTTCCTGGTTGCGGTGACGAAGCGCAGTAGCGAGGTCCTCTATATCGAGGTCGGCCCGGAGGTGGCGGAGACACCCGACCGCGACCGTTTTCGGGCTGCCGCCGCCCGCGCTCGCTTCGGCATGCGCGCCAAACGCCGCCACGGCGCGACGGTGCACAGCTCCGGCCGCGTCTTCAACGACTGGATCGAACGCGCGCGCGCAGACGTGGCGTTGCTGACCACCGAGCTTGCAACCGGACCTTACCCCTATGCCGGCATACCCTGGTTCTCGACGGCGTTTGGCCGTGACGGGGTGATTTCCGCACTGCAGATGCTGTGGTTGAATCCTGGGCTGGCGCGCGGCGTACTTGCCTTTCTCGCCCAGCATCAGGCAACCGAAACGTCGCCGTTCAGCGATTCGCAGCCGGGCAAGATCATGCACGAGACCCGCAAGGGCGAGATGGCGGCGCTGCGGGAGCTCCCGTTCGGCCGCTATTACGGCGGTGTCGATACCACGCCGCTCTACATTCATCTCGCTTGCGCCTATGCGGATCGTACCGGCGACATGGCGTTCGTCGACAGCCTGTGGCCATCGCTCTGTGCAGCGGCCGAATGGACGGAAGAGACAAGCCGCGCGACCGGCTTCGTTACCTACCAGCGCGGCGCCGAGACCGGCCTCGCCAACCAGGGCTGGAAGGACAGTTTCGATTCCGTCTTCCATGCCGATGGCCGCATGCCCAAGGGGCCGATCGCCCTGGTCGAGGTGCAAGGCTACGTCTTTGCTGCGTTCCGTGGGCTGGCGGCGCTCGCCCGCCGCCGCGGCGAGGACGACAAGGCCGATCATTGGGAGGAACGCGCCGAAACCATGCGCGCCGCGGTGGAACGCCATTTCTGGATGGACGATCTCAATTTCTATGCACTGGCGATCGATGGTGCAGGCGAGCTCTGCAAGGTACGGACGTCGAATGCCGGCCATCTTCTCTATGTCGGGCTGCCCGAGCCG
This sequence comes from Mesorhizobium sp. M0410, assembly GCF_040321435.1. Lineage (NCBI taxonomy): Bacteria > Pseudomonadati > Pseudomonadota > Alphaproteobacteria > Hyphomicrobiales > Phyllobacteriaceae > Mesorhizobium > Mesorhizobium sp. M0410. The sequence goes on along the minus strand of NZ_JAMYRN010000007.1, from coordinate 159,625 downwards.
GAACGGGCGCAGATGGTCGCCGATCAGCTGCTCTCCGCGTCGTTCCACTCTGGTTGGGGAGTGAGGACGCTGGCCGACGATGCGATATTCTTCAATCCGATGTCCTACCACAATGGCTCGATCTGGCCGCACGACACCGCCATGTGCGGTGCCGGCCTGGCACGTTACGGCGTGCGCGACAGCGTGGTCCGGCTGATGAGCGGCACGTTCGAATCGGCTGTCCATTTCAACATGCGGCTGCCGGAACTGTTCTGCGGCTTTACCCGGTCGCCGGGCGAAGCGCCGATCGCCTATCCCGTCGCGTGCCTGCCGCAGGCCTGGTCGGCGGGATCGGCCTTCATGCTGATGCAGGCCTGCCTTGGCCTCGAAATCGACGGCTGGAAGAGCGAAATCCGGGTCACCCGCCCAAGGCTGCCGATCGGCATCGACACGCTGACATTGCGGCATCTGGGTGTCGGCTCGACGGTGGTCGACCTCACATTCCAGCGTGTCGGCGACCGGGTCGTCGCCTTTCTCGCCGATCGGTATGAGGGGATGGTGCCGCTCATCGTGCGCACTTGATGCCGCCGCGCTGCGACGCATCGAAATGATGCCCGGCATTGCAATCGTCCGGAACCGATAGCCTCTTTGTGCGTTGCAAAATGGGCAGCGGGGGATGCTGTCGTCGTCACACGGCAGCGAACCAGAAAAACAAACAGAAACGGCTATCGGCCGGCCGGAGGCGAGATCACATTCGATGTCAGATTATACTGTAAACCTGCTCTGGGTTTTGCTGATTGCAAGTTTTGGCTTTTCCGCTTTTGCCATTCTCCTATCGATATCCCGCCAGCGCCGCGGCCGCGCAACGGCGGCCGCATACACGCCGAGCGAGGATGTCGCGTCGGAAGCGGCACGCAAGGTGCTGCGCGAGTTCGAAAAGAACGGCCAATCGGCCGATGCGGCACTCGTCACGTGGTCGCCCGACACCTTGCGCAAGATCCTGGCCGATGACCTGCCGGACGCACAGGTCATCGTCGTGTCCAACCGCGAACCCTACATCCACAACATCAAGGATGACGGCGTGCAACTTTTAGTGCCGGCCAGCGGGCTGGTTTCGGCACTCGAGCCCATCACCCGCGCCTGTGCCGGCACCTGGATCGCCTATGGCGGCGGCACGGCAGACCGCCTCACAGTCGACAAGGACGACCGGGTGCAGGTGCCGCCAGGCAATCCGTCCTACACGCTGCGCAGGGTCTGGCTGACGGAGGAGGAATATCAAGGCTATTATCTGGGTTTCGCCAATGAGGGGCTATGGCCGCTTTGCCATATCGCCTTCACCCGCCCCGTGTTTCGCGCCTCGGACTGGGACGCCTACGAGGCCGTCAACCGCAAATTCGCCGATACGGTGGTTGCCGAAGCCCGCAACGAACGGCCGATCGTGCTAGTGCAGGACTACCATTTTGCGCTGCTGCCGCGCATGATTCGCCAGCGCCTGCCGGACGCGATAGTCATCACCTTCTGGCATATCCCCTGGCCCAATTCGGAAGTGTTCAGCATCTGTCCGTGGCGTGAGCGGATCCTGGAGGGACTGCTCGGCAGTTCGATCATCGGCTTTCATACCCAATTCCATGCCAACAACTTCACCGAAAGTGTCGACCGCTTTCTGGAGAGCCGGATCGAACGGGCAGACGCGGCAATCTCCTATGGTGGGCAGACCACATTGGTCCACGCCTATCCCATTTCCATAGAATGGCCGGCCCAATTGCTGGCAAAACTGCCGTCTGTCGAGGAGTGCCGCGCCCGTGTCCGCGACAGATTCGGCCTGTCAGCGGATACCAAACTGTGCATCGGAGTCGAGCGCCTCGACTACACGAAAGGCATTCTCGATCGCTTCCATGCCTTGGACGAATTGTTCACGAAATATCCCGAATGGATAGGCAAGGTGGTTTTCCTGCAGATCGCGGCGCCGAGCCGGGGGACATTGCCCGCCTACCAGCAACTCCACGACGAATGCCGCCGCTATGCCGACGAGCTCAACCGGCGCTATGGCAGCGAGACATACAGTCCTATCCTGATGGTCGCCGAACATCATCGGCAGGAGCAGGTCTACGAGGTCTATCGCGCCGCCGACATCTGCATGGTCACCAGCCTGCATGACGGCATGAACCTTGTCGCCAAGGAATTCGTCGCAGCGCGCGACGACGAACAGGGCGTGCTTTTGCTCAGCACCTTCGCCGGTGCGTCGCGCGAGCTGCTGGAAGCACTGATCGTTAACCCCTACGATGCGGCCATGATGAGCGAGGCGCTGTTGCAGGCGCTGACGATGACGCCGGAAGAGCAGCGCGAACGTTTGCGGCCGATGCGTGAGATGGTCCGCGACAACAACGTCTACCGCTGGGCCGGCAGCATGCTGCTGGACGCCGCGCGCCTGCGCAAACGCGGCGATCTCGACAGGGTGACCGGAACCGGCGAGCGCCCGCCATCGAACACCAACAACGTCATCTCGATGTTCGAGCGGGCACGGAAGGCAGCATCGTGAAAAGCTTTGAACAACCGCCGGCGTTGAACCTGTCGGAAGGGCAATGGGCGCTCTTCCTCGACATCGACGGAACCTTGCTGGAACACGCTGCCCATCCCGACGCGGTGTTCGTCGGCGAGGAATTGCGCAATCTGCTTGGACGCATCGAGCGGCGGCTGGATGGTGCGGTCGCTTTCATCACCGGCCGATCGATCCCCGCCGTGGACAAGCTGTTCCATCCGCTGAAGCTGCGGATCGCCGGACTATATGGGCTGGAGCACCGGCTGACGCCGACGGGTCCCATCGATGCCGCCGACGCGCCGGCCGACATCGCCGCCCTTGCCGACGAGATCGAGGCCGAACTGGGCAGCGGCAAGGTCTATGTCGAGCGCAAGGGGCCGGTCCTTGCCGTTCATACAAGAGCAGCACCGCAACTGCTTGCGCCCGCAATCCAGCTCGTCGAACAGGCATTGGCCCGGCTTCCGAAGGGTTATCGGGTGCTTCCGGGAAACGCCGGCGTCGAGCTCATGCCCCTGGAAGCCGTCAAAGGTGCAGCCATCCGGCGTTTTATGGACATTCCGCCCTTTGTCGGCCGGCGGCCGATATTCCTCGGAGACGATACATCGGACGAACACGGTTTCGAGGCGATCAATGAAATTGGCGGCATCTCCATCCGTGTGAAGCCGAACGGGCCGACGGCCGCAAACTATGCCCTCGACGACGTGACCGGCGCAATAGCCTGGCTCAAGGCCAGTTTCGAGACATCGGCGGTCTCCGGTGCTCTACCGGCCGACAAGCAGGCAGAGACCGAATCAAGGGCGAAGATCAACATCGCAGCCACGGCATCGTCCGGCCGATAAGCGCGGTTCTCATTGAATGTCTTTAAGGCCAAAGCCGGCAAATCGTCTGCTTGCCGGTTCCCCTGCGTCAGGCTTAACCTGCTCCCATGCGTGGAGGCGCGTGCCATAACGAGGGGAGGACATAGCAATGACCATACAAGGCGCATCACCGGACCTGTACAATGACGATCTCGCCCCGGCGAAGGTTCGAAACTGGGGACCGTTCTCGATCTTCAACGTCTGGACGTCGGATGTCCACAGCCTGTGGGGCTACTATCTGGCGGCCAGCCTGTTCCTGTTTTGCGGCGGCTTCGTCAACTTCATCATCGCCATCGGTATCGGTTCGCTGATCATCTATGCATTGATGAACATGGTCGGCTATGCCGGCGTGAAGACCGGGGTGCCCTACCCTGTCCTGGCGCGTGCCTCCTTCGGCATCTGGGGCGCCAACATACCGGCGCTGGTGCGCGCCATAGTCGCCTGCTTTTGGTACGGCGCGCAGACGGCGGCTGCCTCAGGCGCGATCGTAGCTCTGCTGATCCGCTCGCAGTGGTTCGCCGACTTCAACCAGAGCACACATTTCCTCGGCCACTCCGGGCTCGAGGTGATCTGCTTCGCCGTCATCTGGGCGCTGCAGCTCCTGATCATCCAGAAGGGCATGGAAACGGTGCGCCGCTTCCAGGATTGGGCCGGACCGGCGGTGTGGGTGATGATGCTGATCCTGGCCATCTATCTTTGCATCAAGGCAGGCACCTTCGCCTTCACCAGCGACATCCCGATGGATGTGCTGCTGGAAAAGACGAAGGACGCGGGCGTGCCGGGCACGCCGGGCTCCTGGACCTCGCTGTTTGCGGTGGCGGCTATCTGGGTGACCTATTTCTCCGCCCTCTATCTCAACTTCTGCGATTTCGCCCGCTATGCGCCGGACAAGGCATCGCTGCGCAAGGGCAACATCTGGGGCCTGCCGGTCAATCTCATCCTGTTCTCGCTTGTCGCCGGCGTCACCACGATCGCCGCCTTCGACGTTTATGGCGAAGTGCTGCTGCATCCCGACCAGATCTCGGCGAAGTTCGACAGCTGGTTCCTGGCGGCGCTCGCAGCGCTGACTTTTGCGGTGGCGACGCTCGGCATCAATGTGGTGGCGAACTTCGTGTCGCCGGCCTTTGACTTCTCCAACGTTTTTCCACGCCAGATCGACTTCAAGAAGGGCGGTTACATCGCGGCGTTGATAGCGCTTGTGCTTTATCCTTTCGCGCCCTGGGAAGGCAGTGCTGCCTCGTTCGTCAACATCATCGGCGCGACGATGGGGCCGATCTTCGGCGTGATGATGGTCGACTATTACCTGATCCGGAAGGGCGAGGTCGACGTCGAGGCGCTCTACAGGGAGAATGGCGAATTCCGCTTCCAGGGCGGCTGGCATGTCAATGCCTTCATCGCCGCCGGTATCGGCGCGGTCTTCTCCTCGATCCTGCCCAACTTCACCAGCCTGCTGCCGTCATGGTGGGGCGTCTATGGCTGGTTCTTCGGCGTGGCAATTGCCGGCGTCATCTATTACGTGCTGCGCACGATGGCACTCGGTGCCGGAGCCAGGATAGCCAAAGCTTGAGCGATTCGGGGCGGCGCAAGCCGCCCCGTTCATTCTGCGACCATCTCGGCCAGGCGGCGTACGGTGTTCCAGTTGCGCGAGGTGCCGATGCCCAGGCGTTTGTGACTGACCGCTGCAAGCAGCCGCGAACTCGGCGTCTCGCGCGAAAAGACGATCCAGATGTCGCCGCCGACAATCCGCAGCTTCTCGCCCTTGCCGGCATAGGCCTCAAGCGCCGCGGCGGCCTCGTCGCGAACGGGCGCCCGCATCACGCGCACCGCCACCTGGTCCGCGGCCTCAGCCGATTCGGCTGGGAACGGATTGCCGGCCGCCAGCCCCAGCCAGCAGTCGGCGCGGCGCACGATGATGTCCACGTGGCGGCCGAAAGTCTTTACGAACGCCGCCTCCAGCCGCTGCTCCAACGCCGCAAGTTCTGTTTCTTGCGCCTCGAAAACAAGATTGCCGGTCGCCACCAGCGTGCGCGGGTTATTCAGGCCCAGGCCTTCGGCCATCGCCTTCAGATCGGACATGACGACCCGCCGCCCCTCGCCCAGAACAATGCTATAGAGCAGCGCGACGTAAGTTTGCATGGGCGGCTGTTTAGACCAGACGCGACTGCTCTACCGCCGCTTCGATGAAGCTGGCAAACAGCGGGTGTGGATCGAGCGGCCGGCTTTTCAGCTCGGGATGGTACTGCACGCCGATGAACCAGGGGTGGTCTGGATATTCGACCGTTTCCGGCAGCACGCCGTCCGGCGACATGCCGGCAAACACCAGGCCGCAATTCTCGAGCCGCTCCTTGTAGTCGACATTGACCTCGTAGCGGTGACGATGGCGTTCGGAAATCTGGGTATCGCCATAGATCGCAGCGATCTTCGATCCCTTGGCGAGGTCGGCCTGGTAGGCACCAAGCCGCATGGTACCGCCAAGGTCGCCGGTTTCCCTGCGCTTTTCCAGCATGTTGCCCTTCAGCCATTCGGTCATCAAGCCGACGACCGGCTCCTCGGTCGGGCCGAACTCGGTCGATGATGCGTGCTCGACGCCGGCCAGCGAGCGCGCCGCCTCGATGCAGGCCATCTGCATGCCGAAGCAGATGCCGAAATACGGCACCTTGCGCTCGCGCGCGAACTTCGCCGCCAGGATCTTGCCCTCCGAGCCGCGCTCGCCAAAACCGCCGGGGACGAGAATGCCATGGACCTTCTCCAGCCATGGCGCCGGGTCTTCCTTCTCGAATATCTCGCTTTCGATCCAGTCGAGCTTGACCTTCACCCGGTTGGCGAGGCCACCATGCGACAGCGCCTCGATCAGCGATTTGTAGGCGTCTTTGAGGCCGGTATATTTGCCGACGACGGCAATGGTCACTTCGCCTTCCGGATTGTGGATGCGGTTGGACACCGCTTGCCACCGTTCCATGCGCGGCTTCGGCGCCGGATCGATGCCGAAGGCGGCCAGCACTTCCGAATCCAGCCCTTCATTGTGATAGGCCATCGGCACGTCGTAGATGTGCGGGACGTCGAGCGCCTGGATGACGGCGCTTTCGCGGACATTGCAGAACAACGACAGCTTTCTGCGCTCTTCCTTGGGGATCGGCCGGTCGGCGCGGACCAGCAGTATGTCGGGTGCAATACCGATGCCGCGCAACTCCTTGACTGAATGCTGCGTCGGCTTGGTCTTCAGTTCGCCCGCGGTCGGAATGTAAGGCATTAAGGTCAGGTGGACGTAGACGGCGTTGTTGCGCGGCAGGTCGTTGCCGAGTTGGCGGATCGCCTCCAGGAACGGCATCGCTTCGATGTCGCCGACGGTGCCGCCGATCTCGCACAGCACGAAATCGTAATCGTCATTGCCGTTGAGGACGAAGTTCTTGATCTCGTCGGTGACGTGCGGAATGACCTGCACGGTGGCGCCGAGATAGTCGCCACGCCGCTCGCGCTCGATGATGTTCTTATAGATGCGGCCGGTGGTGATGTTGTCTTGCTGGTTGGCCGAGCGGCCGGTGAAGCGCTCATAATGGCCAAGATCGAGATCGGTCTCGGCCCCGTCATCGGTCACAAAGACTTCGCCGTGCTGATAGGGCGACATCGTGCCGGGATCGACATTGAGATAGGGATCGAGCTTTTTGATGCGTGCGCGATAGCCCCGCGCCTGCAAGAGAGCCCCAAGGGCCGCCGCAGCAATGCCTTTTCCAAGTGAGGAAACCACGCCGCCTGTGATGAATACATATCGCGCCATGGGAGTCATCGCTTAACGCGGCCGAATTGATTCCGCCAGAGAAAAAACCGCCGCGAAGGCTTTTTCCCAAGAAGGCGCTCTGGTCGTTGGCGTATCAAAACAAAAGGGCCGGCGAGGCCGGCCCTTTTGGCACGATCTGTCAAAGCGTCAGATGATGACGACTTTGGTGCCTACTTTCACCCGGCGGTAAAGGTCCATGACGTGCTCGTTGATCATGCGGAAGCAGCCATTGGAGGCGCTGGTTCCGATCGACTGCGGCGCGATGGTGCCGTGAATGCGCAGGTGGGTATCCTTCTTGCCGTCGTAAAGATAGATGGCGCGCGCACCGAGCGGATTGTCGCCGCCGCCGGGCATACCGTCCTTGTATTGGCCATAGTGCTTGGGTTCGCGCTTTTGCATATCCAGCGTCGGAATCCAGCGCGGCCATTCCTGCTTGTCGCCGACGGCAACCGTACCCTTGAACTGCAGGCCTTCCCGGCCGACCGCGATGGCATAACGGCGGGCGGTTGACGATGATTCGACGAGGTAGAGACGGCGAGCGCTGGTATCGATGACGATGGTGCCCGGGTTGTAGCCAGTGAATTCGACCTCCTGCGGCACGAATTCCGGCTTGACCTTGAACTGCCGCTTGGCCTGCTTCCTTTCGAGTGCGGCGTCGAGCGCGCGTGTTTCCGGAAGCAGCGACATTGACGACGAAGTTGTGCCGCCGAACAGTCCCGCGAACAGCCCGACGCTCTGCGGCTTCTGCCCCACCGGTTCGCTGCGCAACTCGCCATTGTTGCCGGTCAGGGCAACGTTCATGGCCTCGGCCGGGATCGGCTCGGCCGACTGGATCGGCGCAATCGGTTCGATGATGTTGAGGGTCTTCTTCTTCTTGGCTGGCGTAGCGTCAGCCACCTTCGCCGCCGCGAGCGGCTGGCTCTTCTTGGCAAGGAATGCCTGCCGTTCCGCATCGGCTTTGGCTTTCGCCGCCTCCCGCATCGCCAGCTTCCTGGCTTCGAGTGCTTTGGCGCGAGCGGCTTCCTTGTCGGCTGCGATCTTGGCTTCGATCTTGCGGATCTGCGCAAGGTCGTCCGGCGTCGGATCTTTCTTCTTCTTGAGAAGCTTCAATTGCGCCGCATCGCTTTTGGCAGCGACGTTGACGACGTCGGTTGTTGCTGCGGCTTTATGGGCCGAGTTTGCCGTCGGCATGGCCGCGTAAGCGGGCGCACCTAGGCTGAGCACGGCACAAAGGCCGGCAAAAATGAAGCTGCGAAGCTGCATGGGGAAGATCCGATCGTTCAATGCTTGTTGCCCACGGCATCGCCCGGCGCCCCCCAAGGACGCCGAGAATGCCGCGTGCAACCTATAATCGATTAGCCGGAAGCGCCTCAAGCGCGCGGTGCGGTCGAATCTTCGTGATCGTGCGGCATTTGCCGCGACTGTGTTCAAACGACAACAGATCGCGGCATAAGATGCCCGATTACTGGTTGGGGACCTGCGGCGTGGCCGGCGCGGTGGCGCCGTTTGTCGCTGGCGGCGTCGCCGGAGCGGTTGCCGGCGGCGTCGTTGCCGCGCCATTGCCGGACGGCGGGGTCGGCGCCGTGGTGCCCGAAGGCGGCGTCGGCGTCGTGGTTCCGGGCAATTGGTTGAGTACGCCCTTGCCTGCCCCGTCCGAGGTCGCCGGCACGCGATCGAGAATGTCGATCGGCTTTTCGCCATAGCGCGCTACGATCGACAGTGTCAGCGAAGTGACGAAGAAAGCTGCGGCCAGGATCGCCGTCGCCCGCGTCAGCGCATTGGCGGCGCCACGCGCGGTCATGAAGCCCGATCCGCCGCCGATGCCGAGGCCGCCGCCTTCGGAGCGCTGCAGCAGCACCACGCCGACAAGCGCGAGCACGACCATGAGGTGGACGACGATCAGTACGGTTTCCATAATTTATCCTGGCAAGGCCTGGTGCGGCCGCTGATTTGGAGGCGGCTCAATACAATGCTTTGACGGCATTTCCAAGCCCGTGGCCGGAATATGGGAAGCAATGCGTCCTTTGCAACGATTTCGGCGCCGGCCGTCCGCTCAAATGCAGCAAGCAGCCTTGTATCAAGCGATGTTTCGATAGGCTTCCGCGATGCCGAGGAAGTCCGCCGCCTTTAGGCTGGCGCCGCCGACCAGCGCGCCATCGACATTCCTGACGCCTAGCAACTCGACGGCGTTGGACGGCTTGACCGAGCCGCCGTAGAGAATGCGCATCTTGGCCGCCGTATTGCCGAGCTTCCGGGCCAGTTCTTCGCGGATATGCGCATGTGCCTCGGCGACGTCGGCGGCGGTCGGGGTCAAGCCGGTGCCGATCGCCCATACCGGCTCATAGGCAATGACGGTGTTGGAAGCCGTGGCGTTTGGCGGGACCGAGCCAGCGACCTGGCGCGACAGCACGTCGAGCGTGGCTCCTGCTTCGCGTTCGGCTCTTGTCTCACCAATGCAGATGATGGCCACCAGCCCGGCACGCCATGCGGCGGAGGCCTTGGCCTGCACTAAGGCATCGTCCTCCTTGCGATCGGCGCGGCATTCGGAATGGCCGACAATGACATGGCTGGCTCCTGCATCCTTCAGCATCTCGGCCGAAATGCAGCCGGTATAGGCGCCGCTTTCCTCGGTGTGGCAATCCTCTCCGCCGGCCCGCACCGGTGTGCGCGACAGAATCTCGGCGGCGTGCGCAAGTAAGGTCGCCGGCACGCAGAGCACCGCTTCGGTCTCGGCGTCGAGCCCGCTCATGAAGCCGTTGCCGATCATCCTGAGCTCGTTGAGCGAGGCGCTGGTACCGTTCATTTTCCAGTTGCCGGCGACGAGCGGGCGGATTCCAGGCGTCATGGGATTGTTTCTCCGGGCAATTTCCAGCTGGCCCTCACTATCAAAATCAGGCCACAAAGCAATCGACAGTGAGCAGGAAGGGCGCTATTGCGCTTGTTTCAGACTCGGCGCATGCGAAATGCGCAAAAATCGGAAGTACTCATGCTTGGTATGTTGAGAAGTGCGGCAGGGACCTGGGTCGCGAAACTGCTGCTGTCATTGTTGGTGTTGAGCTTCGCCGTCTGGGGTATCTCGGGACGGCTGATGGGCGGTCTTGCCGGCCATGACGCCGTGATCACGGCCGGAGTCACCAAGGTCTCTATCAACGAATACCGCCTCGCCTATGATCGCCAGCTCAGCGTCATGTCGCAGCAATTCGGCCAGCGCATCAGCCGTGAGCAGGCGACGGCGCTCGGCATCGACAACCAGGTGCTGGCGCAACTCGTATCGGGTGCCGTCCTCGACGAGCAGGCCCGCAAGCTCGGCCTCGGCCTGTCCAAGGACCGGCTCGCCGAACTGACGCGTGAAGACCCGGCGTTCAAAGGGCCTGCCGGAACCTTCGACAGGAGAACGTTCGAGTACCTGCTTCGGCAGATCGGCATGCGGCCGGAAGACTATTTGAAGAACCGCGCCCAGGTCGCGGTCCGCCAGCAGATCGTCGAGGCGGTTTCGGACGGCCTCAAGGCCCCTGATACATTCTTCAAGGCGGTCGCGCTCTATCGCGGCGAAGATCGCACCATCGACTACCTGACCTTGCCGAAATCGCTTGTCGAGCCGATAGAAGCGCCGTCCGACAGCGTGCTTTCGGCCTATTTCGAGGACAACAAGAAAACCTACGCCGCGCCCGAATACCGCAAGTTCTCCTATGTCAGGCTCGAGCCGGAAGACATCATGGATTTGAGCGCGGTGACCGACCAACAGGTCAGCGACGACTACAACAAGAACAAGGCGCGCTACACCACGCCGGAGATGCGCACCATCGAGCAGCTTGTATTCAAGACGCCTGATGCCGCAAAGGCGGCGCTCGATTCGCTCAGGACCGGCGCGACTTTCGACAAGATCGTCGCCGCCGAGGGCAAGACCCCGGCCGACACGCTGCTCGGCACGCTGGCCAAGGACAAGATCGCCGACAAGGCGGTCGCCGACGCCGTCTTCAAGCTCAACGTCAATGAGGTCAGCCCGGTCGTACAAGGCGCATTTGGTCCCGTTCTGCTGCGCGTCACCGAGATCAAGCCGGAAGTGGTGAAGCCGCTGGCCGAAGTATCCGAGCAGATACGCAAGGACCTGGCACTGGGCGAGGCAAGCCGCATCTTGCTGGACGTGCACGACAATTACGAGGATACGCGCGCCTCGGGCAGTTCGCTCGCCGAGGCAGCCGCCAAATTGAAGCTGAAGGTCGTCACCATCGACGCCATCGACCGCACCGGCCAACGGCCGGATGGAAGCATCGTCAAAGACCTGCCGGAATCGCCGGCGCTCATCAAGGCGGTGTTCGAATCCGAACCCGGAACCGACAATGAAGGTCTCACCACCGCCGATAACGGCTTCGTCTTCTACGACGTGAGCGCGATCACGCCGGCCCGTGACCGCACATTGGACGAAGTCCGCCAGAAGGTCGTGGCCGACTGGACCGCGGCGGAGACCACCAAACGGCTCACCGCAAAAGCGCAAGAGCTCGAGAAGCGTCTCAAGGCCGGCGCGACGCTCGAGGTGATCGCCGGTGAGCTCAAGCTCGAAAAACAGACCAAGCGCGGCGTCAAGCGCGATGCTGACGACGTCGATTTCGGCAAGGAAGGGGCCGCCGCGATGTTCGGCGTCGGCGAAGGCGGCACCGGGCTGATCCCCTCGCCCACGGGCGACGGACAGATCTTGTTCAAGGTTGCCGAGGTATTCGAGCCCGCCGGGGCCGACGCCAGCTCAGTACCCCAGGACGCACAGAAATCCTTCACATCCGGCATGTCCGACGACCTGCTCGACCAGTTGGTAGCGCAGTTGCAGACGCAATATGACGTCCGCATCGATCAGACGGCCGTAACCCAAGCCCTGGCCAGATGAGCGCACTGAAGATCCACATCGCCAAGGTCGCCGCCGGCAGCGCTCTTTCTTTCGAGGAGGCGCGCGAGGCCTTCGACATTATCATGTCGGGCGATGCTACTCCGGGCCAGATAGGCGGCTTCCTGATGGCATTGCGCGTGCGCGGCGAGACCGTCAGCGAGATCGCCGGCGCCGTCGCCACCATGCGCGCCAAGATGCTGCGCGTCGAAGCCCCCGAGGGCGCCATCGACATTGTCGGCACCGGCGGCGACAATTCGCACAGCGTCAACATTTCGACCGCATCCGCCTTCGTCATCGCCGGCAGCGGCGTGCCCGTCGCCAAGCACGGCAATCGCGGACTGTCCTCGCTGACCGGCGCCGCCGATGTGCTGATCGCATTGGGCGTCAAAATCGACATCCCTCCGGAGACGATCGGCCGCTGCATTCACGAGGCCGGCGTTGGCTTCATGTTCGCGCCGGCGCATCACCCGGCGATGAAGCATGTCGGCCCGACCCGGGTCGAGCTCGGCACCCGGACCATCTTCAACCTGCTGGGCCCGCTTTCCAATCCGGCCAGTGTCAGACGGCAAATGGTCGGCGTGTTCCTGCCCGAATGGATCATGCCGGTGGCAGAAACGTTGAAGGAGCTTGGCGCCGACCACGCCTGGGTCGTCCATGGCGACGGCTATGACGAGATCACCACCACCGGCGAAACGCAGGTCGCCGAATTGGCCGGCGGCGAGATACGCAGCTTTGTGCTGACCCCGGAAGCAGTCGGGCTGACGCGTCACACCAAGGACGAGTTGCGCGGCGGCGACGCCGCCCACAACGCCCAGGCACTGCGCGACATGCTGGGCGGCGCCGCTGGCGCCTTTCGCGATACGGTGCTGATGAATGCCGGCGCCGGGCTGGTGGTGGCCGGCAAGGCGACGACGCTTGCCGACGGCATGGTAACGGCGGCGCAGGCCATCGACAGCGGCCGCGCGCTGAAAGTGCTCGACAGGCTGGTCGAGATTTCGAACGGTTAAAACCATGTCCGACATCCTGCGCAAGATCGAGGCTTACAAGCGCGACGAGATCGCGGCGGCCAAGGCACGCGTGCCATTGGCCGAGATCAAGGCACGGGCGACGGATGCCGACGCGCCGCGCGGCTTTCTTTCCGCCCTTGAGACTAGGCGCAAATCCGGCGGGTTCGCGCTGATTGCCGAAATCAAGAAAGCTAGCCCATCCAAAGGCCTGATCCGCGCCGATTTCGATCCGCCGGCGCTGGCCAAGGCCTATGCGAAAGGCGGTGCCGCCTGCCTTTCGGTGCTGACCGACACACCCTCTTTCCAAGGCGCGCCCGAATTCCTCACCGCTGCGCGCGCTGCCGTCGAGTTGCCTACCTTACGCAAGGATTTCCTGTTCGACCCCTATCAGGTCTACGAGGCCAGGGCATGGGGCGCCGATGCCATCCTGATCATTATGGCCAGCGTCGACGACGCGTTGGCAAGAGAACTCGAAGCGATAGCTTTCGGGCTCGGCATGGACGCGCTGGTCGAAGTGCATGACGAGGCGGAAATGGAACGTGCGCTGCGGCTGTCGTCGCGGCTGATCGGCATCAACAACCGCAATCTCCGGACCTTCGAAACCAGCCTCGAGACCTCGGAACGGCTGGTAGCGATGGTACCGAGCGGCCGCCTTCTAGTCAGTGAGAGCGGGATCTTTTCGCATGACGATTGCCGCCGGCTGGAGCGGAGCGGCATCGCTACTTTCCTGGTCGGCGAGAGCCTGATGCGTCAACAGGACGTGGCCGCGGCAACGCGCCTGCTGTTGACGGGCAAGGCGCCGGCAGAGGCGATCTGAGATGGCGGCCGCCCTCACCCATCTTGGCGCGCAGGGCGAAGCCAACATGGTCGATGTCGGCGACAAGGCTGAGACGGTGCGCACGGCAGTCGCGGAAGGTTTTGTCGCGATGCGGCCCGAGACGCTGGACATGATCCTCGCCGGCGACGCCAAGAAGGGCGACGTGCTGGGCACCGCGCGCATTGCCGGCATCATGGCGGCCAAGAAGACGCATGAACTGATCCCGCTCTGCCATCCGCTGCTGCTGACCAGGATATCTGTCGACATCGAGCCGGACGTCGCACTGCCCGGCCTGAAGGTGACGGCATTGACCCGCGTCACCGGCAAAACCGGCGTTGAGATGGAGGCCCTGAGCGCCGTCTCGGTCGCTTGCCTGACCATCTACGACATGGCCAAGGCGGTCGACCGCGCAATGGTCATCTCCGGCATCAGGCTGGTTGAAAAGACCGGCGGCAAATCCGGCGACTACAAGATCACCGGGGCCACCGAGGCAGGCCGCTAATGGCGCTGGTCCCAGTTGCCGAGGCGCTCGAGCGCCTGCTGGACGGAGCAGTTGCACTGCCGGGCGAACGCGTCGCGCTGCTGGATGCCGCCGACCGCGTGCTGGCGGAGCCGGTTGTGGCGCTCCGCACCCAGCCGCCGTTCAACGCCTCCGCCATGGACGGCTATGCCGTGCGGGCGGCCGACATCGCGTCCCTACCGGCAAGGCTTTCGGTGATCGGCATGGCGCCGGCCGGACGCGGCTTTGCCGGAACGGTGCAGCAGCGGCAGGCCGTGCGCATCTTTACCGGCGCGCCGCTTCCCGAAGGCACCGACACTATCGTTATCCAGGAGAACGTCCGCGACCTCGGCGGCGGCAGCGTCGAAGTGACAGAGCCGACGGTGCAGGGGCGCAACATCCGCCGCCTTGGGCTCGATTTCGCCAAGGGCGATGTCCTGCTGCCCAAAGGCCGCCTGCTCGATTCGGCCGCCTTGTCGCTGGCGGCATCGGCCAATCACCCCGAGGTCGGCGTGGTCAAACGGCCGCTGGTCGCCATCATCGCCACCGGCGACGAATTGCTGCCGCCGGGCAGCGAGCTTGGCCCCGACCAGATCATCTCCTCTAACGCCTATGGTGTCGCTGCCGCCGCACAGTCGGTCGGTGCGCGGGCGCTCGACCTCGGTATCGCGCCGGACCGCAGGGAGGCGATCGCGGCATTGGTTGAAAAGGCCGTGAAGGCTGGCGCGAACGTCATCGTCACACTGGGCGGTGCCTCGGTCGGCGACCACGACTTCGTCCATGACGTGCTGACCGGGCAAGGCATGACGCTCGATTTCTGGAAGATCGCCATGCGACCGGGCAAGCCGCTGATGTTCGGGTGGCTGGGCGACATTCGCTGCATCGGCTTGCCCGGCAACCCCGTGGCGAGCCTGGTCTGCGCTCAGCTCTTCCTGAAGCCGCTGCTGGCGCGCCTCGGCGGCCGCGCCTTTCAGCAGGATATCCGTCGGGCACGGCTCGGTGCTGCCATGCCGGCCAACGATCTCAGGCAAGATTATGTGCGGGCTGTTGTCACAGACGACGCCGGTGCGCTGGTGGCGACGCCGTTCGGCATCCAGGATTCCTCGATGCTGAAAATGCTGGCCGATGCCAACGGGCTGATCGTCCGCGCGCCGTTCGCGCCTGCTGCGGCGGCGGGCTCCCCCTGCGACGTGCTGATGCTACGCTGAACCTGCCTCACTCCGAGGTCAAGGTCCGGGTCAGCGGATGGTCTGGATCGGCCAAACCGTCGATGATGTTGAAATGATGCCGGTCGGGCTCGACTACGGAGCTGGTCGCGGCACCCAGGCCGATCCAGATGTTGGCCAGCAACGCGCTCTGGCGCAGGAATTCGGCGCGCTCGCCGCCGCCGGCCCAGCAGGTCAGGCGGGCCTTTTCCATCGGGCGCAGCAGCACCGGACTTTCGGCCTGCGCCTCGGCCTCATCGATCGCCAGCGTCTCGTTCATGCCGGTGCGCATGATCGGGCGCAAATCATGCACCCCCGAGATCGACACCACGTGACGAACGCGCCGGACCACTTCGGGCGCCAGCGGCGTCGTCCTCGTAACCATCCGGCTAACAAGATGGCCGCCGGCCGAGTGCCCGGTCAGCATCAGCGGCCCTGCGACCATCGCCGCCGCCTTGCCTATCGCCGCGCCGACTTCCTTGACGATGCTGCCAATGCGTATCTGCGGACAGAGCGTGTAGGACGGCATGGCAACTGCATAGCCGCGATCAACAGCGCCCGCGGCAAGATGTGACCAGAAACTCTTGTCGAATGCCATCCAGTAGCCGCCATGGACGAACACCACGACCCCCTTCGGCTTGGTGGCCGGCAGGAAAAGATCGAGCCGGTTGCGTGGGTTGTCGCCATAGGCCAGGTCGAGCCGCGCCCTGCCCTCGGTCAAAAGCGCGTCGCGGAAAACCTGCGCGGGCTCGACCCAGGCCGCCGGCCAGCGATCGCTGCCGGCTATGTTGGCGCCGTTGGCATAGGCGTTGTCCCAATCGGCAATGTGACGTTCGAACACCCTGCGCCCTCCCTGGCAATATGGCCTTGCAACCTGGCCGCGAGCATCGCGCGGCGCGTCGTCGCCAGCCTCACGATTCCAGCTCTCGCATCGATCTCAAGTGACAGCCGCCTTGATGGCGAAGCGCGCATCCTTCCACGCACCGGTGCGCAGGATGTCCTCAAGCACTTCGACGGCCTGCCAGACATCGGCATAGCCGACATAGAGCGGGGTGAAGCCGAAGCGCATGGTCGATGGCGCGCGAAAATCGCCGATCACGCCACGTTCGATCAGCGCGCGCATGATCTGGTAGCCATGCTCATGCATGAATGAAATCTGGCTGCCGCGTTTTTCCCCATCGCGCGTGCTTTCGAGCGTGAGGCCGTAAGTGCCGCACTTTGCCTCGACAAGCTCGATGAACAGATCGGCCAGTGCGATGCTCTTCTTGCGCACCGCCGTCATGTCGACATCGTCCCAGATGTCGAGCGCGCCCTTCAGCGTGCGCATCGAAAGGATCGGCTGGGTGCCGCACAGAAACCGGCGGATGCCGGTGCCGGCCGCATAGCCTGGCTCGAAGGAGAAGGGCCGTGCATGGCCCCACCAGCCGGTGAGCGGCTGCTGAATGTCGGCAAGATGCCGCTCAGCCGCATAGATGAAGGCAGGCGCGCCCGGGCCGCCATTCAGATATTTATAGGTGCAGCCAACGGCAAAATCGGCGTTGGCTTTGTCGAGCTCGACTGGCATCGCGCCGGCGGTGTGGCAGAGATCCCAGACGATCATCGCCCCGGCTTCCTGGGCCCTGCGCGTCAGCGCCGGCATGTCGCGCAGTTCGCCCGATTTGTAGTTGACGTGGTTGACCAGCACCACGGCGGTGCGATCGTCGATCAGCTCCTCGATGGTCGGCGCGTCGACCGCCGAGAGGCGCAGCAGCGCATCTTTTCGCGTCGAAACCACACCCTCAGCCATGTAGAGGTCTGTCGGAAAACTATCGCCCTCGGCGACGATGACCTGCCGCTCCGGTCGCATGGCCATGGCGGCGTGCAGCAGCTTGTAGATGTTGACCGACGTCGTATCGCAGACCACCGTCTGGCCGACCGCGGCACCGATCAGGCGCCCTAGCTGGTCGCCAAGTTCAAGCGGCATGTTGAACCAGCCGGCCGTGTTCCATGCGCGGATGACATCATGCGACCATTCTTCGGTCGCGGCCTTGTACAATTCATCGAAAGCGGCACGTGAAGCAGCTCCTAGCGAATTGCCGTCGAGATAGATCACTCCTTGCGGCAAGACAAAGCGGTCGCGCATCGCGCCCAGCGGATCCGCGGCATCCATCGCCTTTACGGCCACGAGATCGGGAATTCCCGTCATGATTTGCCTGCTCCCCCAAAAAATCCAACGCAACGCCGGACACGCATCAACTGTTCTTCTGTTCTTCCATTACCTGGTTGCGCGTGCAAGGCTCCACCGGCGAGAAGCAGCCTGACCAGGCGGTGGAAACCTGGAGTTAGCCCGAGGTTGGCGTTTTGAGTTCGTTTCGTTCACGGCGCATTGACCAAACCGCACAGTCGATAGGGGTTCACTTCCGTGCCCTTTGCCGACCGACGGCCGATGCCAGTACCGCCTTCTAGGAGGCCAGAACGGCGCAAATGAAAGCAGAATCAATGCGATGAGGCTCGCGGCGGCGAAAATACGGTACGCCGGTAGGGGACGTCGTTTGTTTCCCGAGCCTTAACGCATTCATTAAACTTTAAACAGTTGCGGAACACAACTGGAACAGATAGTGTCTGTTCTGGGTTTGTTTTCTGATTCTGTTGGGGGTCGCTATGCTGACACGCAAACAACACGAACTGCTTATGTTCATCCACGAAAGGTTGAAGGAAAGCGGTATCCCACCGTCCTTCGACGAGATGAAGGAAGCGCTCGACCTGGCTTCCAAATCCGGAATCCACCGACTGATTACGGCGCTGGAGGAGCGCGGCTTCATTCGCCGTTTGCCCAACCGGGCCCGTGCACTGGAGGTGCTACGCCTGCCTGACTCGATCGCCCCCGGCCTCAATGCGGCACGCAAGTTCTCGCCGAGTGTCATCCAGGGCAGTCTTGGGCAAGGTGCCCCTCGGCAGGGCAAGCCGACATCGTCGCGCGTCCCTGCAGCCGGCAATGACGACGATGTCGTCGCCGCCGTTTCGATCCCGGTGATGGGCCGCATCGCCGCCGGTGTGCCGATCGATGCTATCCAGCACCAGACGCATTCGATTTCGGTGCCGCCGGATATGATCATGGGCGGCGAGCATTATGCGCTCGAGGTCAAAGGCGATTCGATGATCGAGGCTGGCATTTTCGACGGCGACACGGTGATCATCCGCAATGCCGATACGGCGAGCCCCGGTGAGATCGTGGTGGCCCTGGTCGACGAGGAGGAAGCGACACTGAAGCGGTTCCGCCGCAAGGGCGCCTCGATCGCCCTGGAGGCCGCCAATCCGGCCTACGAGACGCGCATCTTTGGACCAGACAGGGTCAAGGTGCAGGGCAAGCTCGTTGGGCTGATCCGCCGCTACTGAGTTGCGCCCTTGGTGCCGGCTTTTGGATTGTCGGCCCGGTATGGCGGCAGGCCGCGCGCCGCGCGTGAAAATTTCCGCTGCACGTGCCAGGGCCGGTATGATTTTTCGACGGCGAAGCGGATTTCGGCGCGTGTTGCCGCTTGTGGATCGAAATAGACGGCCGCACTTCCTGCGCGCGCCAGTTGCCGTTTTGTGACGACGAGGACCAGCCGGTCGTAGTAGCAGGGATTATGGGCGGTGGCGTCGTCGATGACGATCAAGCTGGCGAAGGCGCAGGCTGGCCGTGCGGTATCGCGATCCTTGGCTTGCGCAATGATCGCGCCGGATGGATGCCTGGCGAGGCAGAGACCGTCCGTGCAAATGAACGGCATGCCCGGCGGTAGGTCGGCCGGATCGGCAATGTCGAATTGCGGATCGTTCTTTCCAGGTGTTTCCGGCGCGACGATAGCCTCTGATGTGAGCGCGCGTTTCCAGTTGTCGATGGTGAACTCATTCGGGCGTGCCCGGTTGACCGCGAGCTCACCGCTGCCGATCGGCAGCGCGACCAGCCGTGCGTCCTCCGAGATCAATACGTCGGGTACGCGTGTCTGCGTTGTCGTCAGCAAGCCGGCGAGCGCAAAAGGAAGTGCCGCCAGCCGCAACCAGGTCGTCGCCATGCTGGCAATGACGAGGGCGATCGTCACCAGAAGGACGGATCTCAGCGAAATCAGCCCGACCGCATCGATCGGCGAGCGCTCCGAGATCCACCCGGACAGGGCGATCATCGCCGTCAGCCCCTTGCCCATCACGTATAGGAAAGGCCCATCCGCGCCGAACGGCATCGCCAGCGCACTGAGGACGGCGAAGGGCATGACGACCAGTGAGACGATGGGCATGATGGCCAGATTGGCGAACAGGCTGAGCGGCGCCACGCGCTGGAAATGCCATATGGCGAAAAGCGCCGTGGCGCTCCCTGCAATGATCGAGGTCATCGCCAGGCCGCCCATGCCCAGCAGGACCTTTCGCGTGGCGAGGCGTAGCGGCGACCGCCGCGGCGGCGGCGTGGTGGCCCTGCCGGCGCGGTAGTCGGACCAGCCGGCATAGGCGCCGACAAGGGCCGCCGTCGCGGCGAAGGACATCTGGAAGCTCGGACCGACCACCTCGTGTGGCGACACCAGAATGACCGCGATGGCCGAGATCGCCAGGTTGCGCATGGTGAGCGCGGCCCGGTCGAACAGCACGGCGATAAGCATCACCGCCAGCATGATGAAGCTGCGTTCGGCCGCTACCACAATGCCGGAAAAGACGAGGTAGGCCGCAATCGAAAAAAGCGCGGCGGCCGCGGCATATTTCTTGACCGGCCGTCGCGATGAGAAATCGGGAAACAGCGCAAAGGCGCCGCGTAGCAGCGCCATGATGGTGCCGGCGACCAACGCCATATGCAGCCCCGAGATAGAGATGATGTGATAAATGCCTGTACGCCGCATCGCTTCGTTGATCTCCTCGGGAATGCCTGCGCGCACGCCGACGATCAGCGCAGCAGCAATCTCGCCCTCGGCGCCGCCGATGCGGCTGCGGATATGGTCGGCGATGGATTCGCGCGCGTCTTCGATCGCGGAAGAAAGCCGCGCGGCAAGCGGCATGCTGCTCGACGACACGACTTTCGGATTGCCGAGAAAAAAGCCGCTGCCGCCGATACCGGCGAAATAGCTGTCGAAGGAGAAATCATAGCTGTCGGGCCGCACCGGGCCGGTCGGCGGCAGCAGCCGCACATAGCCGGTGATCTCGGAACCGGCGGCCAGCTCATCCGGTATCTTCATCGCCGAAACGCGGACCCGTTCCGGCATGTAGCGCAGCGTCGGCCTGGCGGTTGAGATCACATCGATTGTCAGCCGGATGCGGCCGCTAGCCATGGGTTCGTACGATACGACGCGACCCGTCAGCCGCGTCGAGATTTCAGAACCGAGCACATGCGTCCCGACACGCCAGGTCTCGAACTTGGCGGCAAGCACGCCAAGCACGCAGAACAACGCCACCATGAAGCACAGGCGGGCTCTGGGCCAAGAGCGCGAGACGACGGCACAAAGGGCCGCGAGGAGCACGAGTGCGATCGGCTGTGGAAAGGCCGGCTCCACCGCCATCGCGAAATACACGACCACCCCGCATGCGAGGAACACCGGCACCAGCAGGAAGGCGATGCCACGGTCGAGTTCCAGGCCGGCCGCCGAGGTTACGCTGTTGCGGATACGGGACGGTGACGAGAGGCGGAAACGCCTGGGCAGGCGTACGATGGGCTCGCCCGCGGGCACGAGAACCGTTGCTGGGTCGCTGGCCGGCAGCGACGGAGCATCGAAGCGCGGAGCGGGTAGCAATGCCGGTGCCGGCAGGACAGGCGGGGGAGCGGCAAACAGCAAGCGTTCGCTGACGCCGCTGCCAACGTCCTCGCCCTCGCCCGCACCACGGCCTCGCACAGCCATCGGGTCTGCCCCTTGCGCCCTCGACCTCCTATGCTACATGAACGCGCAACGCGCGAAAGTCCGCGCAACAACATTCGCTTCCTACGCCCGCCTGGGTCGCTTCCTTTATCTTCACCGCGCCTCGCGTTCGGCAGGGTAGCCCGCCGGGCTCTCGGCCCGACTTCATCGGCCGGTTTCAACCTGACGACAGCCCTCTTAGCTGACCTCCGTGACCGGCTCGCTGGCGTCTTAGTCGAGCAGCTTGGCTGGTCCGCCTTCATCGACTGCTACGACCGGCCGAAACCCTGTTCTAGCTTGACCCGCCCTATTTCGGCAGCGACGGCGACTACGCCAAGGAGCTTTTCGGCGGTGACCAGTTCGAGGCAATCGCGACCAGACTGTCTGTCAATCAACGACGTGCCGGAGATCCGCGCGGCCTTCCGGGCCAACAGCATCGAAGAGGTTCAACTGCTCTACAGCCTGGCTGGCGGCAAGGGGACAGCCGCGCGAGATTTGATTATAAGCGGCAGTCGATATTAGAGAGGGAGCGGATGACCGAAAAGGAAGAGACCGAGAAATCGGCACGATCTGGGTGGGTGGTATTCGGGTTTGCGGCAACCGCAGTTTATTTCACGGCATTGGGCTCGATCCTAGGCAATAGCGGGCCGGATAGCCTTTTGCCAATCAACAAGGCCAGCCTCGCGCTAAACACATTCGGCGATTTTGTCGCAGGGATCTGCGCTCCACTTGCCTTTCTTTGGTTGTTCGTGGCCACCATGGTCCAGTCACAAGAGCTTGCTCTGCAACGGCAGGAACTGCGGCTGACGAGGAGGGAGTTCGAACTCAATCGAGACATTTTAAAACAACAGGCAGAAGAGGCCCGCGCCCAAGCCGCATTCATAGGCAAACAGACACAACTCCTGGAAGGCGCCGAGGTAGATCGGTTGATCGATACGCACCAAGCCGCCTTTATTCGCCGGTATCGCAAAGTGGGTGGACGTACGATAATGGTTGGCGAAGCTGACGACGAGGACAGGCAGATGATCCAAATAGGGGTTCAATCTTCAGATCCCCTGAATTTCGTCGGGGCGGCCACAGATGTCCGGGTGATCGCCTCACAACTTCGCCGCGCCAAAAATAAATCTCCTGACAAAGTAGCTTATTTTTCTAAGCCACACTTTCAGCCACTCGGAGATGCGCTCAATGAAATTGCGGAGATGATGGACCGCTCATCGCCAACCATGAAAGCCAAGCTCAAGGAAGCCAACTTCGCTACCGCTGTGGCCGCTGCGGATTACCTTCTCGCCCAGTGCGTGGATTACCCCAAGAACTTAAAGTTAAATGATCGCCTCTAAACACTCTGGCAGCTATTCAGCGCACGCTAACTGAATCGCAGTTGGTTTGCCGGCTAGATGGTGCCTTTAGTCCTCGGGCGGGATATTCCACGTTTTTAATTCGGCTTGCAGGCTGCTAATCTCGTGCTTTCGTTCCGGTGGGGCCTGGAGACGCACAATCTCAAGTTTCCCTTGCCATCCATGCCGAATAGCCAACAGGAACCGTCGTCGATCCCCAGTTGCGGACTGCAATTCTTCCGCGAGGTTCGTCAAACGCATTCGGCATTTGTTCAATTGCATATCGAGGTCGCCAACCACCCCAGAAATTAGGTGCTGTCCGATAAGACAAGCACGGCGTCCGTGTTTTTTCATTTGGTTGGTCGTCGAGCGTAATTCCATCAAGAGCACTCCCAAGGACGTCTGCACTTTCTCTTGAGGCGTCTCTGGAAATTCTTCATGCAGGCTATTGAAGTGCAGCGCGGAGATGTGCCCGGCGATCTTCTGGTCAGAGAACGAAACTGGCTCCCAGCTGTGTGCAAATTCGTTCCTAATCCGCCGAAGCCTCTCCAGATCGTCGTACTGGGGCTTTGTCACCAATCCCAGAGAGTAGGCCATTTTGATTCGTGCTGACAGCGTTCCAAGAGGGGCGTTGAACCCTTCAAGGAGTGTCGATGCTGGCGCGCCCTCAATTAGAAATGCCGCTATAAGATCGCCGAGCGCTTCTTCTGCGAAAGCTGCGAGCGCGAGAACCAATCCACGCTCGTCAAGCGTGCCCATGATTTGATTAAGGCGATTGAGGTCCCCAAAGACCTCATCTTCTTTCGCTTTCTCTTCAGCTTTGTCGTTCATCTGGCCTTTGAAATCCTGGTTTTCCGCCTTTCGCTGACACGCGCCGCCTCGCGCATAGTCGGCGCGAGGCTGCTATCGTGCGGTGAAGCTGGCGGCGGTCTGACGGTACGCCAAAACGGAGCTCAAACACCGAAAATTCCCGCCTTTGACGATAATGAGCTAACTCCGATCTGCTGCCAAGTGAAGTTGCCCGGAGGTGCCAAACGATTGCGCGCTACACGGCAGGACGGGAACCGATGCGGCAAACAGCAAGCGTTCGCTGACGCCGCTGCCAGCGTCCTCGCCCTCGCCCGCACCACGGCCTCGCACAGCCATCGGGTCTGCCCCTTGCGCCCTCGACCTCCTATGCTACATGAACGCGCAACGCGCGAAAGTCCGCAAACCCACTTCCTTCGCCCGCCTGAGAGTTCCATGCCCGATAAGGTCGTCACCCGTTTTGCCCCCTCGCCCACCGGCTATCTGCACATTGGCGGCGCGCGCACGGCGCTGTTCAACTGGCTGTACGCCAAGCATACGGGCGGCACGATGCTGCTGCGTATAGAGGATACCGACCGTGAGCGGTCGACGGATGCGGCGACGGCAGCCATTCTCGACGGACTTTCCTGGCTCGGACTCACCTGGGACGGCGCGCCTGTCTCGCAGTTCGAGCGCGCGCCGCGCCATCGCGAGGTGGCCGAGGAGCTGGTGCGCGTGGGCAAGGCCTATTACTGCTACGCGACGCCGGCGGAGCTGGAGGCGATGCGCGAGGCAGCGCGAGCCAAGGGGCTTCCGCCCCGCTATGATGGACGCTGGCGCGACCGCGACCCGTCGGAGGCGCCGCCCGGCGCCAAGGGGGCGATCCGCATCAAGGCGTCGACAGACGGCGAGACGGTGGTGCATGACCGCGTCCAGGGCGACGTGCGCTTTCCCAACAAGGATCTCGACGATTTCATTATTCTGCGCTCGGATGGCAATCCCACCTACATGCATGCCGTCGTCGTCGACGATCACGACATGGGCATCACCCACATCATCCGCGGCGACGATCATTTGACCAACGCGGCACGCCAGACCGTAATCTATCAGGCCATGGGCTGGGAGGTGCCGTCGATGTCGCATATCCCGCTGATCCACGGTGCCGACGGCGCCAAGCTGTCGAAGCGGCACGGTGCGCTTGGCGTCGAAGCCTATCGCGCTATGGGCTACCTGCCGGAGGCGCTGCTCAACTATCTGGCGAGGCTTGGCTGGAGCCACGGCGACGATGAGATCATGTCGATCGCCGACATGATTGCATGGTTCGACATTGGCGACGTCAACAAGGGCGCCGCCCGTTTCGACTTCGCCAAGCTCGAGGCGCTTAACGGCGTGCATATGCGCCGGATGAACGACGCGGCGCTGCTCGACATCTTCATCGCCACTCTGCCCTATCTTGAAGGCGGCCCGGCAATCGCCGCGCGCCTCGACGACAGACGCAGGGCGCAACTGCTTGCCGCTTTGCCGGGCCTGAAGGAGCGCGCCAAGACGCTGGTCGAACTTGTTGAAGGGGCTGCATTCCTTTTCGTCGAGCGGCCGCTGCCGGTCGACGAGAAGGCGGCGGCGCTGCTCAGCGGTGAGGCGCGCGCGATCCTGCGGGGCGCTCATGCGGCACTAGCCACGGTTTCGGAGTGGTCTGCCGCCTCAGCCGAAGCCGCGATCCGCGACTATGCGCAGGCCGCCGGCCATAAACTCGGCGCCGTGGCCCAACCTTTGCGCGCCGCGGTCACCGGCAAAAGTACCTCGCCAGGTGTCTTTGATGTGCTTGCCGTGCTTGGCCGCGAGGAAAGCCTGGCGCGGATCGCTGATCAAATCGATTAGCAAACTGGCCTAAGAAGATTGGCATTGAAAGGTGTGTTTCGCAGTGCAACATTGGGTCTTGGCCTAATCTGCCGCGCAGATTCAATTGCGGGCGCAAATGTGCGTATTCCGATGCTTTTGACGTGTTGGGTTCAGATATTTTGCCTTTGCCGGCCTGAGGAAACAAAAAGGAGTTTGCTATGACCGAACCTGCGACAAAAATGGAATTTGGCGGCAAAACCCAGGCATCGACGGCCAAGCTGGAACTCGGCGGCAAAACCCATGAATTCAAGATACGAAGTGGTTCGGTAGGACCTGACGTCATCGACATCGGTTCGCTCTACAACACCGCCGGCATCTTTACCTACGATCCCGGCTTTACGTCGACGGCGAGCTGCGAATCGGAAATCACCTTCATCGATGGCGATGCCGGCATTCTTTTGCACCGCGGCTACCCGATCGACCAACTGGCCGAGCACGGCGACTTCCTCGAAGTCTGCTATCTCTTGCTCTATGGTGAACTGCCGACCAAGGCGCAGAAGGACGATTTCGACTACCGGGTGACGCGCCACACCATGGTGCATGAGCAGATGTCGCGCTTTTTCACCGGCTTCCGCCGTGATGCGCATCCGATGGCGGTGATGTGCGGCGTGGTCGGCGCACTGTCGGCCTTCTATCACGATTCCACCGACATCTCGGATCCTTATCAACGCATGGTCGCCTCAATGCGGCTGATCGCCAAGATGCCGACAATCGCGGCGATGGCGTACAAATACCACATCGGCCAGCCGTTCATCTATCCGAAGAACGAGCTGAATTTCGCAGCCAACTTCCTGCATATGTGCTTCGCCGTGCCTTGCGAGGAATACAAGATCAATCCGGTGCTGGCGCGTGCGATGGAGCGCATCTTCATCCTGCACGCCGATCACGAACAGAACGCCTCGACTTCGACCGTCCGCCTGGCCGGCTCGTCGGGCGCCAATCCCTTTGCCTGTATCGCTGCCGGCATCGCCTGCCTGTGGGGTCCTGCACATGGCGGCGCCAACGAGGCAGCCCTGAACATGCTGGGCGAGATCGGCCATGTCGATCACATCCCGGAATTCATTGCGCGCGCCAAGGATAAGAACGATCCGTTCCGATTGATGGGCTTTGGCCACCGCGTTTACAAGAACTACGATCCGCGCGCCAAGATTATGCAGAAAACCGCGCACGAAGTCCTGGGCGAGCTCGGCATCAAGGACGATCCGCTGCTCGACATCGCCATGGAGCTGGAAAAGATCGCACTGACCGATTCCTATTTCATCGAGAAGAAGCTCTACCCCAACGTCGATTTTTATTCCGGCATCACCCTTAAGGCGCTGGGCTTCCCCACCACCATGTTCACCGTACTGTTCGCGGTCGCCCGCACCGTCGGCTGGATCGCGCAGTGGAAGGAGATGATCGAGGATCCGCACCAGAAGATCGGTCGCCCGCGCCAGCTCTATACCGGCGCGCCGGAACGGGATTACGTGCCGATCGCGAAGCGGTGAAGGTAGCGAGTAGCGAGTAGCGAGTAGCGAGTAGTAGCTGAAGCAGCTTGGCCGTTACCGCCAGCACCATTTCCTACTCGCTATTCACCATTCACCACTTCCTCACCATCCCCGTCACCACCCCCGCAGCAATCTCGCCTGACGGCGTGGCGGTTGCCATACGCCCGGCAATGTCGGCAAAACCGTGCTTCTGCCAGGTGCGGTAGGCGGTATCGGAGAACAGCGCTTCCAGTTGCCGCGCCAGATAATGCGGCCGCACATATTGATTGTAGTGTTCCGGCACAATCGGCCGGTCGGCAATGAGATTGGGCAAGGCTGCGCTCCATACTTTGATCAGCGGCTGCGCCATGCGCATGACCGGATCGAGCCGGTAGCAGGAGATCATCGGCACACCTGCCAGTGCAAGTTCCAGCGATACCGTCCCCGACGCGATCAGCGCCGCATCCGCCTTGCCGAAGGCCTGCCATTTGCGTTCGGCATCAAGGATGATCTCCGGCTTCTCGTCCCAGCTCGCAACCGAGGTCCTGACCAGATCGGCGACGTGCGGGACCGTCGGCAACAGCAGGCGCAAGCGGTGCCCGCGCGCCCGCAGGATCGACACCGTCTCGCCGAACGGCCCGACCAGGCGTCGCACCTCGCCGCGACGCGAACCGGGCAATACAAGCAACGTTTTGACGTGATCTGCGGACAGGTCACGTGGCTGCGCCTGCGCCCTGGCGGCACCGACTATGCCCGGATCGTGTGCAAGGCGATGCCCGACATAGGTCCCGGGCGGCCCGCCCAGGCGAGCGAGTTCCTTCACCTCGAACGGCAGGATGCAAAGAATGTGATCGACATACGGTTTCATCGCCGCCGCCCTGCCCGGCCGCCAAGCCCACACGCTCGGGCAGACATAGTGAACGA
Source organism: Mesorhizobium sp. M0410 (assembly GCF_040321435.1). Classification (NCBI taxonomy): domain Bacteria; kingdom Pseudomonadati; phylum Pseudomonadota; class Alphaproteobacteria; order Hyphomicrobiales; family Phyllobacteriaceae; genus Mesorhizobium; species Mesorhizobium sp. M0410. The sequence goes on along the minus strand of NZ_JAMYRN010000007.1, from coordinate 131,831 downwards.
TCGGGATAGTCGGATCGGCGGCACGCACCTTTTTGGCGACGCGCAGCGAGAAATCCGGACTGTCGATGGTGATAAGGCAATCGGGCTTTTCACCGGCAATCGCGCTTGCCGTCTGGCCGATCCGCCGCATCAGGCGCGGCAGGTCGCGCAGGATAGCGCTAAGCCCCATCAGCGCGATCTCGCTGCCGTCGAACAATGGCGCCAGGCCGAGTGCCTGCAAATGGCGGCCGCCGATGCCGACAAGCCGAACGTCGCGCCCGGTCATGCGTTTTAACGCCTGCACAAGATCGGCACCAAGCAGGTCGCCGGACTCCTCGCCGGCGACGACGGCTATCTTCAACGGCCGCTCATTCGCCATGCGCCGGCTCCGCAGCAGGCAGCCCGATCACGAACAGGCCGAGCGCATTGGCACGCCCGATGGTGGCGGGACCTTCGAGCACCAGCGAGCGGCCGGCTTCTACGGCAATGCCGGCCAGTCCGGCGGCATGCGCCGCCTCGACGGTCAGCGGGCCAATGGAGGGCAGATCGGCACGCAGTTCCTGACCGGGCTTGGCGCATTTGACCAGGACACCGCGCGTCCGGCCAGCCAGCCTGCCGTGCCCGCGCAATTCCCTTGTCCGCTCGAGCAGCCCGTCAGTCCCTTCGACGCCTTCCAGCGCAATGGCGCGGCCGCCGACCGCAACAGCCGCTTGGCCGATATCCAGCGCGCCGATGGCTTTTGCCGCCGCGTGCGCTGCCTCGATGTCGCGCCAGTCGGCTTTGCGTGGCGCCGCCTTGGTCAGCAGGCCTTCGGCTGCGACCAGCTCCGGCACGATCTCGTGAGCGCCGACGACTTTGATGCCGCTGCGCTCGATCCTGCGCACGAACAATTTCAGCACCGTATCGTCTCCCCGGGTTACACCGACGAAGAGGCTGGGCAGCCAGGCGAGCAGGCCCAAATTGAGGCGCATGGCGCTCAGCCTGGGGCGGCGCGTGATATGACCCGCGGTCACCAGATGCGTAACGTGATGCCGCTTGAGGATCGGCACCAGCGAGCCGACGTCTTCCAGCCTCAAGACCACCTGCTCATATGGCTCGAAATCGGCTATGCGATCGACCTCGCCCGCCGCCATCACGATGAAGGGCAATTTGCCTTGCCGGGCGAGCGCTCGGGCAATTTCGACCGGGAGGCTGCCGCCGCCGGCGATGATGCCGACCTTGGCATCTGGCGCGAGATCAAGGCCCTTTCCGGCAGCCTCAATCTTCGTCATCTGCTCTCAGTCTTCATCATCGGTATCGTCGCCGTCGCCACCCTTGAGCGACGGCACGGCATAGTGCCGCTTGCCGCGACCGGCGATGAAATCGACAATCTTCATGGCAGTCGGCGACGAGGCGAACTCCGCCTTGGCGAATTCGATGTTTTCGCCGACGGTCCGGGAGCGATCGAAGATCGTCTTATAGGCTTTGCGCAGCAAATGGATCTCCGAACGTGGCAGGCCGGCGCGCTTCAGCCCAATGATGTTGAGGCCGCGAAGGCTGGCACGGTTGCCAACGGCGATGGCGTAGGGAATGACGTCGCCGACGATCGCCGAGCAGCCGCCGAGAAACGCGTTATCGCCGATGCGGACAAACTGATGAACCGCGGTCAGGCCGCCGATGTAGACATTGTCACCGACTTCGCAATGCCCGCCTAACGTCGCTTGATTGGCGAAGGTGGCGTTCTTGCCGACCACGCAGTCATGGGCAATGTGGGCATAGGCAAGGAAATTGCCGTTGTCGCCGATCGTCGTCTCGCCGCGGCTGGAATCGGTGCCGACATGCATGGTGACGCCTTCGCGGATCGTGCAGTTCTCGCCGATCACCAGCGTGGTACGGCCGCCCTTGTGCTTGGTGTTCTGCGGTGGTCCGCCCAGTATCGCCATCGGATAAACCTTGGTCGATGCACCGATGGTGGTCGCGCCAATCACCGAGACATGGCTGACCAGCTCGACGCGGTCGCCGATCACGGCATCGGGGCCGACGTGACAGAAGGGCCCGATGCGGGCGCCTTCGCCGATTTGGGCGCCTGCCTCGATGACCGACGATGGATGGATGACTGTCTGGATTTTCATTAGCATTCGTTTGTCAGCCGCTTGCGACCATCATCGCCGAGATCTCGGCTTCCGCCGCCTTGGCGCCATCGACGAGGGCCTCGCAAGCGAATTTGAGAAGATTGCCGCGTTTCTTGATTTTCTTCACATGAATTTTCAACTGGTCGCCTGGAACGACCGGCTTGCGGAACTTGGCATTGTCGATGGTCAGGAAATAAACCAGCGACGGCTTTTCCGTACCAAGGCTGCGGATGCAGATGGCGCCGGCCGTCTGCGCCATCGCCTCGATGATCAGCACGCCGGGCATGACCGGCTGGTCAGGGAAATGACCTTGGAAATGCGGCTCGTTTATGGTGACGTTCTTGATGCCGATTGCGGATTCGTCGCCATCTATGTCGACGATACGGTCGATCATCAAGAACGGATAGCGGTGCGGCAGGAGCTTCATCAGCCGCATTATGTCAACCGCTTCGAGCGTCGCCGCTGCGATGTCAGCCATTTCCCCCCTCACCCTGTCTGCGCGTCCGTGCAAGTCTGCGCAAGGCCGCTATCTCGCGCATGGCTTCCGCCATCGGCTGCGCCGGATATCCTCCCCAAATCTCACCGGCAGGCACATTGCTCATAAACCCGCTTCTTGCCGCAAGCTTGGCGCCGGACCCGATGGTCAAATGATCCGCAAGGCCGACGCCGCCACCCATGGTGACGTTGTCGCCTATCGTCACTGAACCGGAAATACCCGAAAGCCCGGCTATTATGCAATTGCGGCCGATGCGAACGTTGTGCGCGATCTGCACCAGATTGTCGATCTTGGTGCCCTGGCCGATGATCGTGTCGGACATGGCGCCGCGATCGACGGTCGTATTCGACCCGATCTCGACGTCGTCCTGGATGATGACGCGGCCGATCTGCGGAACCCGCTCAGGACCCTTTGCGCCGGCCACAAAGCCGAAGCCATCCTGGCCGATCCTGGCGCCGCCATGAATGATAACGCGATTGCCGATCAATGCATATTGCACGCTGGCACCTGGACCGACATAGCCGTCGCGGCCAATCTGCGAGGAAGGACCGATAACCGCATGAGGGGCAATGACGGTTCCGCTGCCGATGGCAGCGCGCGGTCCGATGACCGCGCCCGCTTCGATGATCGCACCGGGCTCGACATGGGCGGTCGCATCGATATGGGCGTGCGGCGAGATACCGGTTTCGCCGGTCATCGGTCCAGGCGTCGCAGCCGCCGGGAAAAGCAGGCGCCCGACCATTGCGAAAGCCTGCTGCGGGCGCGGATGCACCAGAACCGCGATGCCCGCTGGCGCCTTGGCGGCAAATTCGGCAGGGCAGAGAACCGCTGCCGCCCGCAGTGACTGCATCAGGGCGAAATTGCGCCTGCCATCGACGAAGACAAGGGCGTTCTCGCCGCCTTCGTTGGCGGGAGCCAGAACGTCGATCGAAACATCGGAGAGAGCGGAATCGACAAGCATCGAGCCGGTCAGATTCGCGACTTCGCCGGCCGTATACCGGCGTGAGGGCGCGAAGAACACCGGATCGGTCATTCCAGAAGCAATATCCAGCTAGCGCATGACCCCGAAATCGGAAATCGATCCTCGGAAAGGATCATGCGCAAAATCAAATTGCTACAACGTTCTTTGAGCGTCCGATAGGACGCACTGCGCTGTAGTGTCGGATCACTGACATCCGGATCCAAACGAGCCGGAAGCATCGTTACCCGCACATTAGAAGCGGGTCGATATGCCGAAGTTGAATTCCTGCACGTCGTCGGTCTTTTCCTTCTTGACCGGGATCGCATAGTCGATGCGGATGGGGCCGAAAGGCGATGCCCACATCAGACCGACGCCGACAGAAGCGCGCCATTCCATGCCGGTCGTCGACTGATTGACGAGGTTGGAGGCAATCTTGCTGCCGTAGAGCGTTGCCGCATCGGCGAATACCGCGCCGCGCAAACCGAAGCTTTCCGGGATGACCGGCAGCGGGAACTGCGCTTCCGCCGAGGCATTGAAGTAAGTGGTGCCGCCGAGATGGTCATTGCTGTTGTCCGAGGCAACCGGACCGATGCCGCCATATTCGAAACCGCGGATCATTCGATCGCTGCTCTGGAAATGGTCGAAGACACGCAGGTCGCCGCTGCCATATCCCTGGACATGGCCGGCACCGCCAGAAATGAGGCCTACCAGATCCAATTGTTCGGACAACGTCTGATAAATGCTGCCGCGCGCTGTCACCTTGATGAACTTGGCGTCGCCGCCCACGCCAGCCACTTCCGTGCCGACGTTGGCAAAAATGCCTTCATGGGGATTCTTCATGTCGTCAATGGTATTGTAAACTAGGCCGAGACTAACCGACGATTTGAGCCACGGACTCTCTTCGACACCGTTTATAATCGCCTGGGAGACATCGCAGGTGGCAGGGTCGCAGTCCTCGTCGAACTCATACTTCTCCTGAGCGATATTATACGCGAGCTGCGTCGAGATGTTGTCGGTAATCGGCAGGCCGAAGCGCACTGTCGCGCCCGTCGTGTCGCTATCGTAATGGTCATAGTTTCGAGTCTGCTTGTAGATGTCGAATCCGGCAGCGATACGGCGACCAAGGAAGTACGGTTCGGTAAACGAGAAGCTGTAATCGCGCGAGTTCTTGCCGCCGCCAGCCGCCACCTTGATGAATTGGCCGCGGCCGAGGAAGTTCCGCTCACTGATTGAACCTTCTACGGACGGACCAGCCGTCTCGCCACCAGTCGAATAACCGGCACCGACCGAGAACTCACCGGTCGATTTCTCGACCACGTCGACCACCAGCACGACTTGATCAGGCTCAGAGCCCGGAACGGTGGAAATCTCGACTTTCTCAAAATAATCGAGTGCTTCCAGCCGCCTCTTCGCGCGCTGGATGAGAACCTGATTGAAAGCGTCGCCTTCGCTGACATCGAACTCGCGGCGAATGACGTAGTCGCGCGTCCGATCGTTGCCGCGGATCTCGATGCGCTCGATATAGGCCTTGGTGCCCTGGTCGATCGTATAAACGACAGAGATGGTGTGGTTTTCGAAGTTGCGGTCACCGCGCGGCGTCACCTGGGCAAAGGCATAACCAGAACCGGCGACCTTTTCGGTCAGCGCGATGATCGTGTCCTCGACATCCTTGGCGTTATAGACATCGCCCTTGTGGGTCTCGACCACCGATTCAAGCGACTTGCTGTCGACCTCGGGGATCGTGCTTTCGACGCTGACGTCCCCGAACGTATACCGCTCGCCCTCCTGCACCGTGATGGTAACGGTGTATTTGTTGGTTGTGTCGTCGAGTTCGCCGACAGCCGAGACGACCTGGAAGTCGGCATAGCCGTGATTATAATAGAAGCGGCGCAGCAGCTCCTGGTCGGCGCGCAGCTTGTCCTCGTCATAAACATCGTCGCGCAGCACGAACGACAGGAAGGACGAGCGCTTGGTGGAGATGATGTCCGACAGACGGCGGCTCGAATAGGCGCTGTTGCCGACGAAATTGATCGCCGCAATCTGGGTGCGGCCGCCTTCGTTGATGTTGAAGACCACGTTTACCCGGTTGTCGCCGAGATCCATGATCTGGGTGGTCACGGCGGCATCGTCGCGGCCGATACGCCGGTAGGCGGCCTTGACCGCCTCGACATCGGCGTCGAGCTGTTGTTGCGAGAAGGTGCCGCGCGGCTTCAATTGCACCGCGGCTGCAAGCGCGTTGTCCTTGAGCTTCTTGTTGCCCTGGAACAGCACCTGGTTGACGACCTGGTATTCGGAAACCTTGATGACCAGCGTCGATCCGACCTGGTTGATCTGCACGTCCGAAAACAGCCCGGTGCCAAACAGCGCCTTGACCGCATCGTCGATGTCGGAGCTGGAAAACGCCTTGCCGGGCTTGATTGTCACGTAATTGCGGATGGTGTCCGCGTCGACACGCTGATTGCCGGTGACTTCGACTCTGGAGACGACAGCCGCCTCGGCGGCCGATGTGGCAACGAACTGCACTGCGAGCGCGCCTGGTACAACCAGAGCAGCGGACATAGCCACCGCGGACGCGGCGCTCAGAAACTTGGATGCTGCCTTCATCGGGCTTTTGTACCTTTTCTCGAAGTCCCCACGGCGAGAAAACCGGACGTGCGGTAATTTCCCCTACCGTATTAACCGGATTTTCCCTACACGCAAGGCTTCTGGTTAATTTGTATTTACTTAACCCTGTGGCGTGGCTTTCGCGTCACGCATATCCCCACGCATGGTAAACGGCGTCTCAACATTGGTCGCGCTGAAGCCAAATTTCTTCATGATTTCAGCACCCAAACAGATCGTTCCAGAAAACAAAACCCATGAAGCCGAGCACCAGGATGAGGCCGCTCCGATAAGCCATTTCCATCATCCGTTCGGACACCGGCCGTCGGATGACAGCTTCCACGCCGTAGAACAGAAGATGCCCTCCGTCGAGGGGGGGAATCGGCAGAAGATTGAGAATTCCTATCCCGACTGACAGATATGCAACAAGCTGGACGAGCAATTCGAAGCCGAGCTTTGCCGCCTGGCCCGACATCTTGGCGATCTTGATGGGCCCGCCCAGCTGGCACTTGTCCTCGCGGCCAACAACGAAACGCTGCAGGAACTGGCCGGTGCGCTGGATGACGTGGCCGGTTTCCTGGATGGCCGCCCCGACTGCCCCGGCCGGGCTGTAGGTGATCAGCCGCGGCTGGCCGAGTTCCTTGTTGTTGATGACGCCGATCACGGCCACCTGGGCTTTGTTGCCCAATGCGTCTTGTTGTTCCATCAAACGCGGCGTCGCCGTGACGGTGATTTCCTTGCCGCCGCGTAACATAACGAAGGTGATGCTGTCGCCGGCGCGGCCCGAAACCAGACGCTGGACGTCGGCAAAGGTCTCGACCTTGCTGCCGTCGACGCTGACGAATCGGTCACCGGGCATGATGCCGGCCGCCGCTGCCGGACTGCCTTCGGTGACTTCAGCCACCATCGGCTCGTATACCGGCCGACCATATATGGAAAACAGCACGGCAAAGACGGCGATCGTCAGCAGGAAGTTGAACAGCGGCCCCGCCACGACGGTCGCCGCCCGCTTCCAGATCGGCTGCGTGTGGAAGGCAACCTTGCGTTCGTCGTCGCTCAGCGCCTCGACCTCCTCCGAGCTGGGCTGGCTCGACGTCGCGTTCATATCGCCGACGAACTTGACGTAGCCGCCGAGCGGTATGGCGCAAAGCTTCCAGCGGGTGCCGCGGCTGTCGTTGAAGCCGATGATCTCTGGGCCGAAACCGATCGAAAAGGCTTTTGCGCCGATACCGCACCAGCGGCCGACGAGGTAATGGCCCATTTCGTGGACGAACACGACCACGGTCAGCACGAACAGGAAAGGCACCAGCGTACCGAGGACAAGGCCGTCCGTGCTGAAAACCGCGTGAAGAATCTCGTTCAATTCATGCCCTCAAATTCATCCACGGCGCAGATCACGCCGCGACTGTGACATCAATCCAGGCGAATCCATGACGCAGCCCCGCGCCGGCCCACCGACGATGCCGTTCAAACCGGAAACAGCCCCTGTGCCGGATGGTCGGCGGTCGCGGAAATCCAGCCGATGACGTATAGGGCGAAAGCCGCCGCGACAAGCCCATCGACCCGATCCATGATGCCGCCATGGCCGGGTATCAGCGTGCCGGAATCTTTACGGCCGTGGCGTCGCTTGACCCATGATTCGAACAGGTCGCCGGCCTGCGCGACGATCGAAAGCACCAGTGCGACCACGCCAAGCACGGCGAGGTTGCCCGTTCCGGCTACTGCGGCCAGAAGCAGACCGGCCACTACGCCGCCGACCACCCCACCGAGCGCCCCGCTCCGCGTCTTGCCCGGCGAGATCGACGGCGCCAGCCTTGGGCCACCGACGGAGCGGCCGACGAAATAAGCAAAAATATCGGTCGCCCAAACCACGGCGAATAGGAACAGAATGGCCAGCAGCCCTGAATGGTCGCCATCACGCAAGAAGGCCAGCGATAAGCCCGATACGGCCGCATAGGCAAGGCCGGATGCTTCCCACGGTCCTGCCTTTCGCATCGACGCCGCGATGGCAGTGACAGCAACCAGAGCCGCCACGAGCGGCAGCAGCAAAGACGCAGGCAGGCCGGCGACGAGGGCACCAATAAAGACCACGATCAGCGCCTCGGGCAGAAAGCCGAGACCTGCCATAGGACTAGCACCTGCCGGGGCAACGGGGCGGCTCATCCGCGTCCACTCGTAGAAGATCACCGCCGCCATGGCAGCGCAAAGCAACCGGAAGGGCAGTCCGCCGAGCCAGGTCAGGCCAAGCGTCACGATGGCAAGCACGACGGCCGAAATGACCCGGAGTTGGAGGTTGCTCATTCCTCAGCCTGAGGCGACATCTTGGGCGGCAAGTCCGCCGAAGCGGCGCTCGCGGCCGGCGAAATCGCGCAGTGCATCGGACAGGTGCTCGCGACTGAAGTCGGGCCAATAGCAAGGCAGAAAAACGAGTTCACTATAGGCAGCCTGCCATAACAGGAAATTCGACAACCGAAGCTCGCCGCTGGTGCGGATGACCAGTTCCGGATCCGGAATGCCCTCTGTATCGAGCGAGCTGGCAAAGGACTCGGCCGTGATCGCCTCGCTGTCGATCTCACCGCGCGCCACCGCAGCTGCGAGCTTGCGCGCGGTGCGCACGATCTCGTCGCGCCCGCCGTAATTGAAGGCAATGACCAGCGTCAGCGCTTCGTTGCGGAGAGTGAGCGTTTCGGCTTCCTCAAGCAGGCCCCTTATGTCGGGCTGCAGCCCTGCCCTGTCACCGATGACCCTGATCCGCACCCCACTCTGGTGCAGCTCGGCGAGGTCACGTCGGATGAAAAGCTTCAGCAGGCCCATGAGGTCGCTGACTTCAGATTTCGGTCGTGACCAGTTTTCCGACGAAAAAGCGTAGACGGTCAGGAAGGAGATGCCGAGGCCGGGGGCGGCGCGCACTGTCTTGCGCAGCGCCTCAACGCCGGCGCGGTGACCAGCCAGCCGAGGCAAGCCGCGCGCCTTGGCCCAGCGTCCGTTTCCGTCCATGATGATCGCGACATGCGCGGGCGTTGCCATGTTCTCACTTCCGGGCCAGCCGTGGCCAGACCCTAGACCTGCATGATTTCCGCTTCCTTGTCGGAAAGCAGGTGGTCGATGGTGCTGATTGTCTCGTCGGTCAGTTTCTGAACCTGGTCGGCCCGTTTGCGATGGTCGTCCTCACTGATGTCGCCGTCCTTTTCCGCCTTTTTCAGAAAGTCCATGCCGTCCCGGCGAACGTGTCGTGCGGCGACACGGGCATTCTCGGCATAACCGTGCGAGATCTTCACCAGCTCCTTGCGGCGCTGTTCGTTGAGCTCGGGCAGCGGAATCCTGAGATTGGTACCGTCGACGATAGGATTGAACCCGAGATTGGCTTCACGGATGGCACGGTCGACCGCGCTGACCATCGACTTGTCCCAGACCGAAACCGAAATCATGCGCGGTTCCGGAACCGACACTGTTGCCACCTGGTTGATCGGCATGGTGGTGCCATAGGCCTGCACCTGGACGGCATCGAGCAGGTTGCTCGACGCGCGGCCGGTGCGCAGCGAAGCCAGATCATGCTTGAACGCGGCGATCGCCCCGTCCATGCGCCGTTTGAGATCGTCGTATTCGCCATTCATCATCGTCTCCTCGACCCGTTAACCCGGGTTCACTGCTTAGGGTAAGCCCTGTTCGAGCCTCATCCGCAACCGATCCCTTTCGGGTTCATGGTCCGGTCAATCGTCTGCGACGACCGTGCAACGGCCGCCACCCCTCAGGATATCGCCGAAACCACCCTTCTCGTGGATCGAATAGACGATTATCGGAATGTTGTTTTCGCGCGCAAGTGCAATCGCCGCCGTATCCATGATCGAAAGCCCGCGTTTGATGACTTCGTCATGGCTGATCCGCTCGAAACGTGTCGCGTGCGGGTCCTTCTTGGGATCAGCCGAATAGACACCATCGACCTGGGTGCCCTTGAACAGAGCATCGGCTCCGATCTCGGCGGCGCGAAGGGCTGCAGCCGAATCGGTGGTGAAGAACGGATTGCCGGTGCCGCCGGCGAAGATAACGACCTTGCCCTGGTTCATGTAGGCGGTCGCCTGACGCTGCGAAAAACTTTCGCAAAGCTCGGGCATGGCGATCGCCGACAGCACCACGGCGTCGACGCCGATCTTGTTGAGCGAGGTGCGCAGCGCCAGCGAATTGATGACGGTGGCAAGCATGCCCATATGGTCGCCGGTGACGCGGTCTCCGCCTTTTGACGCGACTGCGACGCCACGGAAGATGTTGCCGCCCCCTATGACGACACCGACTTCGATGCCCAATGCGCGGGCCTCGGCGATGTCGGCGGCGATGCGGTCGACCACCGATACGTCGATGCCGAAATGCTGCTCGCCCATTAACGCTTCGCCCGATGCTTTCAGCAAGACACGTCGGTAGAGGGGCTTCACCGTCATCTGGTCCTCGTCATCGTGCGTGTGACGCGTTTCGGTGCGCCCCGAAACACTGGGCGTTCCGATACACGAAGGGCGCCACGATGTCACGCGGCGCCCGAGCCCGAAAACTCTCTTCCAGCTTCAGCTTACACGGCAAAAGCACCTTGCATGAACGGGTTCGGCATGTTGCCAGCCGGCTTGTCACCGACTGTCTGACCTCCGGTAAGGCCATCCTGTATTTCCGAGCCGAAGAACGAATACGAAAAAGGGTGTGAAAGACCGGCTCACCGCATCGAGCCGTGCCCGAAGGTCCTGCGCAATGTCGAAATCGAGCGCGCCGAGGTCGTCCTTGAGTTGATCCTACGCCGCGCAAGAATCGGCCGGGCATCCTCGCGGACACCCGGCCGAAAAAGACTTTTAAACGAATAGTTTACTTCTTGACCGCTGCCGCGACTTCCGCCGCGAAATCGGTCTCTTCCTTCTCGATGCCCTCACCGAGCGCGAAGCGCAGGTAGGCAGCGATTTTGGCTGGCGCGCCGATCTCGCTTTCGGCATCCTTCAGCGCCTTCTCGACGGTGATGTCGGGATTGAGCACGAAAGCCTGCTTGAGCAGCACGACCTCTTCGTAGAACTTGCGCAAACGGCCCTCGACCATCTTCTCGATAATCGCTTCTGGCTTGCCGGACTGGCGTGCCTGGTCGGCGAAGATCGCCTTCTCGCGCTCCACCGCGGCCGGATCGAGCTCTTCAGTGGTCAAGGCCATCGGATTGGTGGCAGCGACATGCATGGCAACCTGACGGGCGAAGGCGTTCGCGGCATGCGCGTTGCCTGTCGTCTCGATGGCCACCAGCACGCCGAGCTTGCCAAGGCCGTCGGCGACCGCATTGTGAACGTAGGTTGCGACAGCGCCGTGCTCGACGGTGAGCTTGGCCGAGCGGCGGAAGCCCAGATTCTCGCCGATGGTGCCGACGGCGTCCTTGATGGTCTCGGCGACCGACTTGCCCGAGCCCGGATAGGGAGCGGCGGCAACGGCTTCGGTCTTGCCGCCATAGGCAAGCGCGACCTTCGCGACATTGGCGACGATCTCTTGGAACGCAGCATTGCGGGCAACGAAGTCCGTCTCGGAATTGACCTCGACGATCGCTGCCTCGCGGACGCCCGAATCGACGCCGATCAGGCCTTCGGCAGCGGTACGGCCAGCCTTCTTGTCGGCCTTGGAAATGCCCTTCTTGCGCAGCCAGTCGATGGCTTCTTCCATATTGCCGTTGGTCTCGTTCAACGCCGCCTTGCAGTCCATCATGCCCGCGCCGGTCAAGTCGCGGAGTTCTTTGACCTGTGCAGCCGAAATGCTCATTGTCGCCTCTTTGTCTAAATGCACTGACGCACCATCGATTTTCGATGATGCGCCTGGTGCCGGTAGCGCTTACCGCGCCAACATATTGGAAAGATGAAGGCCGCAGCCGGCCTTCGCTACTATGCTTCCGGGGTCTGGGCTGCCGGGCTCTCGGCGGCCGGGGTCTGCTCGAGCGCCGGCTCGACCGGAGCCTCGACCGATGCGCCGATATCGACACCGAGCGCGCCCTGCTGACGGGCGATGCCGTCGATAGCTGCCTTGGCGATCAGATCGCAATACAGCTGGATGGCGCGGGCCGCGTCGTCATTGCCGGGGATCGGGAAGTCGATCTTGTCCGGGTCGCAGTTGGAATCGATGATGGCAACGACCGGGATGCCGAGACGCTTGGCCTCGAGAATGGCGATCGCTTCCTTGTTGGTGTCGATCACGAACATCAAATCGGGCGTCGAACCCATATCCTTGATGCCGCCCAGCGCCTTGTCGAGCTTTTCACGCTCGCGATCGAGGTTGAGGCGCTCCTTCTTGGTCAGGCCCTGAGCCTCGCCGGCCAGCATCTCGTCGAGCTTGCGCAGGCGCTGGATGGAATTCGAGATCGTCTTCCAGTTGGTCAGCATGCCGCCGAGCCAGCGCGAATTGACATAGTACTGGGCCGAGCGCTGCGCGGCATCGGCGACAATGTCGGAGGCCTGGCGCTTGGTGCCGACGAACAGCACGCGGCCGCCCTTGGCAACAGTGTCGGAAACCTGCTTCAGCGCCTGGTGCAGCAGGGGCACCGTCTGCGAGAGGTCGATGATGTGGATGTTGTTGCGGGCGCCGTAGATATAGGGCGCCATTTTCGGATTCCAGCGGTGGGTCTGGTGGCCGAAGTGAATGCCAGCTTCCAATAGCTGGCGCATGCTGAAATCAGGCAGAGCCATTCTTATTTCCTTTCCGGTTAGCCTCCACGGACACAGGCATTTTTGGACTTTGTCCTCAAACGCCACCGGAGGTTTCAGCCGGATTTCTCCCGGGCAGACACCAAAGTCCGTGTGTGGAATGAGCGCGCATATAGAGGGGAAGCGCGACAAACGCAAGCGGTGTGGCGTCTTGCGGCTCAGCGTGCGGCGATCAGCGCACCGGTGTCATTGTCGCATCTTCCCCTTCGGCACCCGCACACGCCGGAAAACAGCGACGATCTCCTCGCGGGTGCATTCGATGGCGCCTAACCGCACTGCGCGGTCACGCTCCAGCCCGGTTATGTCATAATGCGGCGCCGATGTCTTGGGTGGCCCTTGATAGGACGAGCGCTTGACGCCGAGCTGCGCGGCGAAGCGATGCAGCTCGTCGGTATCGTCTGCCAGCAGATGACACCAGCGGTGGCCGACCCATTTCCAGATCGCCGCATCGACATAGACCGCCATGAGGTTTGCCGCACTCCTTCATCTTGCGCCGACCAACACGCCGCTAACGATGATAGAAGGGATTGGCACAGAAAATGAAGGCGCCGCCGGCCTCGAGTTGCGTCATCGTCCTGGTGACGGTCTCCTGCATCCGGTCGTGCAGTTCGGCGAGTGCCTCCTCTACGGAGCCTTGATAGGCGTGCAAGCCAAGCGGCTCCGGTACCCGGACATAGGCGCGGCGTGGGCCTGCCGGCTGCGGCACGAAACGGTTGATCGTATCGCGCAGCGTACCTTTGCAATAGTCGTTGCGGATCCGCTTCAAATGTTCGGCGATCTCCTCCTGCGTGATGCGCGGATTGGCTGAGGCCCACGGCCCGACACGCTGCAGTCGCTGGATCGTATCTGCCAGCGTTCGGACCTGCGCCTGGTTTTCGGCGCCGTCTATGTTCTCCCGCAGCCAGCGCCGCGAGCGCCGCAAAAGCTCGGCAGTGTCGAGCGTGTCGGCGTCGACCGAGACAAGTTCAGCAAGGCGACGGCCGAGTTCCGCGAGCAGGTCTTTTTGACGTGCGTCATACGAAACCCGCTCATCGGACCGCAGGCCATATGCAGCCTCATCGCGCGACAGCAACGTCGCATAGATATGATGGATGCGCTCCGGCAGCGAATCGGCGGCACGGCGTTCGATCTTCAGGCTGTGCTCGACATAGGCACATTCCTTTGCCAGCGGTGCCTCGACATTCCCCGTGAAAGCAAGCTTCCAGATCACGGGCGCGATCCAAACCTTGAAATCCGGATCCGTCAGGCGGCCGCGCTTCAGCGCCTCGAACCGCATTTCGACCGCACCTGGCAGCAGCGGGGCAACGATGTTGGCATGCCAGCCGACACCGCCTTCGGGATGCAGGAGCACGCCGTGCCCCTTCAGCGCCCAGGCCACCGAATGTTCCTTGGCGGCCGCGCTGTTGCCCGGGATTTGCGCGATCAGATTGTTGGCCAACCAGAATTTCTGCATTAGCCGGCCAAGCCCGTTGACGACGCCGTGCGTGGCCCAGGATGCCGTCAGCGGGCTTACCCGCGAGACGACCTCCTTGTCGATCATCCAGTCGGTAAAGAATTCGGGATGGTTGGGCGTGATGAACGTCGCCTTGCCCGCACCGCAACAAGCCTTCAGCCTTTGCCGGTCATCCTCTGGAAAATAGATGTGGCGGACATTGGCGACGCCGCGCAAACCGGCCAGACGGTTGAACGGCAACAGGTCGCGAAAGCCTGGAATGCCGTGCAGCATGACAATTCGGTTGACGAACGTCATGGCCTTGATCAGCGTCGCATTGGGCCGCGGCGCCACAAAAACGTCGATCCTGCTCAACCTGCTCCCCCACGGCGCTTACCGTCGTTAGGCGATGATGGGCAATTGCGGCATGCTCAAGTCGATACGACACGCCCGCAAGATCAAGCGCTACTATCCCGGATAGCGGCCGGCGGCTTGTCGTTGGTTCGAGCCTATTTCGACGGGCAGGTCTTTGGCTGATCGAACAGCGACAGATTGACCAGTTTGCCGGTCATCGAGAACTCGCCATAGTCCATGACGAGATCGCGCGTGATGCCGTTCTTGTGCAGCTTGAAGCTGATCCGGTATTCCGGCACCTCCTCGCCGCCTTTGTCGGCATCATCGAAATAGGCGATGTCGACCGGCCAGTATTTGTCGGTGGCGAGCTTGGCCAGCGCCGGCGCTTCCGGATCGGCGTTGTCGGCATCGGCTTGCTTGCCGACGACGACGGTGGTGGTCACCACCTTGTTGGCATCCTCAGAGCCGTCGAACAGGTTGGTTTCGTAGAAGCGCTCGCCCTTTTCCGCCTTGCCGATCATTTCGACCATTTGCTGGGTCGGGAAC
Source organism: Mesorhizobium sp. M0410 (assembly GCF_040321435.1). NCBI lineage: Bacteria > Pseudomonadati > Pseudomonadota > Alphaproteobacteria > Hyphomicrobiales > Phyllobacteriaceae > Mesorhizobium > Mesorhizobium sp. M0410. The sequence goes on along the minus strand of NZ_JAMYRN010000007.1, from coordinate 116,650 downwards.
TGGGTCGGCGCGAGTTCCAGGCTGTTCTTCTCGGGCTTGTCGATATCGACCTTGAGACCGTTGGCCTCCTTCGTTGCGGTACCCTTGACCTCCTTGTCGAGGTTCTGGTCAACAAAGGATTTGTTCACGAAGGAGAAGGTCTTGCCCTCGGCGTCCTCAAAGGTGGTCATCTGCTGGTCTGTCAGCCTGGTGTTGTCGCTGGTTACGATCTGGGTCACCAAACGGAACTTTACCGTATAGCCCTCGCAAGGGGAGCCGTTGAACTCGTAGACCATGCGGCCAGTGATGCCGGTGATGCCGGAGCGGTCGGAGGCTTTGTCGAGTGAAATGTCGTAAACCGCGCGATGCGCCTGCAGCGCCGGCACCGCAAAAGCGGGAGCCGCCCAGGAAGCCGCTGTCAAGAGAACGGCGTTGAATGCGAGGCGCGTTGCGCGCATGGGGTGCTCCGATCATCGCGGCTAATGGCAGGCCGCATGGAAAGATGGTCCAGCTTAAAAAAAGTCGTGGCGGAAGCGAGGCAAAAATAGCAATTTCGGCCCGGCCTGCGCGGCACCTTCAAGCAATAGGGAAATAGCATGAGCGAAACAATCGAAAAGCGGCTAAGCGATCTCGGCGTGACGCTGCCGGCCGCCGCCGCGCCCGCCGCCAATTACGTGCCCTATTGCAGGACCGGCAATCTGCTGTTCACCGCCGGGCAGTTGCCGCTCAAGGACGGCAAGCTCCAGGCGAGCGGACTGCTTGGCAGCGATGTCGACACCGCGACCGGCAAGGAAGCCGCAAAATACTGTGCGATCAACATATTGGCGCAAGCCCAGGCAGCACTTGGCGATCTCGAGAAAATCCGTCGCTTGGTGAAGATCACCGTCTTCGTCGCCTCGGCACCGGACTTTGTCGAACAGCATCTGGTTGCCAACGGTGCCTCGGATTTTCTCGCCGCGGTGCTCGGCGATCGCGGCACGCACGCTCGCTCCGCCGTCGGCACCGCCTCCCTGCCGCTTAATGCCGCAGTGGAAATCGAAGCGATCTTCGAAGTCGAATGACCGGGACTGCAACCATGACCGATCTTTCCTGGCTGACCGCCCGGCCCGTCGCCCATCGCGGCCTCCACGACATGAACAAGACGCGCTGGGAGAACACCCTTTCCGCCTTCGCCGCGGCGGCCGAGCGTGGCTACGCGATTGAATGCGACGTGCACCTGTCTTCCGACGGCGTCCCCGTCATCATCCACGATGGCGATCTGCGGCGGCTGACCGGCGAAAACGGCTTCGTCTGGCAGCGTACGGCTGCCGAAATCACCGCGCTGAAGGTCGGCGGCACCGCCGACCATTTGCCGACGCTGCAGCAGGCGCTTGATCTGGTCGACGGCCGTGTGCCGATGGTTGTCGAACTGAAAGGAGCTGCCGGGCACGACGACGGCCTGGTCGAAAGCGTCGGTAAGATGCTCAAGCAATACAAGGGCAAGACTGCGATCATGTCGTTCGACCATTGGCTGATCCGAGAGTTCCCGAAATATGCTCCCGGCATACCCGGCGGGTTGACCGCCTACGGCAACGACAACCACCTGATCGAGGCGCATTTCGCCATGCTGGCGCATGACATCGCCTTCACCTCCTACGCCGCCGGCGATCTGCCGAACCGGTTCGTCTCCTTCGTGCGAGAAAAACTCGGCATGCCGGTGATCACCTGGACCGTGCACGACCGGCCTGCCGTCGACCTGACCTTCAAATATGCCGACCAGATGACGTTCGAAGGATTCGAGCCAGATCTGGTACGGCTTGCTTGAGCGGGCTTGTATGGGTCAGCAGCGAGCTTAAGTAAGCCTCATGGATCAAGGGGACGACTGCGAAAGACAAACGGCGAACGCGGAGCTGTCGATCCGCATCGCGGCGGGCATCGGGGCCTTTACCAGCGCTGAATGGGACAACCTCGGCGGCACTACACGCGGCGATGCCGAAAACGGCTACAACCCACTTGTTTCATTAGCTTTTTTGAGCGCGCTGGAAGATTCCGGCTGCGCTGTTCGGCGTACCGGCTGGCAAGGCCATCACCTGAGGCTGGAAACCGCCCGAGGCAAGCTGCTCGGGGCGGTCCCCTGCTATCTGAAGTCGCACAGCCAGGGCGAATATGTATTCGACCATGGCTGGTCGGACGCATTCGAACGCGCCGGCGGGCGCTACTACCCGAAGCTGCAATGCGCGGTGCCGTTCACGCCCGTCACCGGCCCTCGCCTGCTGGTCGGCAAGGGCGAGCACAGTCCCACCGTCAAGGCCGGTCTTGCGGCCGGCCTGAAGGCGGTGACGGATAAGCTCGGCGTGTCTTCCGCCCATGTCACCTTCGCGCCGGAGGACGATGTCCAGATATTCGCGGCGGCCGGTTTCCTGCATCGCACCGACCAGCAGTTTCACTTCTTCAACGAAGGTTTTTCGAGCTATGACGATTTTCTCGCGACATTAGCCTCGCGCAAGCGCAAGGCAATTAAGAAAGAGCGGCGCGAGGCGCTCGCCAACGGCATCTCGATCGACTGGCTGACCGGCAAGGATCTGACCGAAAAGGCCTGGGACGACTTTTTCGCGTTCTACATGGATACCGGCAGCAGGAAGTGGGGCCGGCCCTACCTCAACCGCGATTTCTTCTCCCTAATCGGCGAGCGCATGGCCGACGACACCCTGCTGGTCATGGCCAAACGCAACGGACGCTACATAGCGGGCGCCATCAACTTCATCGGCTCAGACGCGCTCTACGGCCGCAACTGGGGCTGCATCGAGGACCACCCATTCCTGCATTTCGAAGTCTGCTACCATCAGGCAATCGATTTCGCCATCTCGCGCAAGCTGAAGGTGGTTGAAGCCGGTGCTCAGGGCGAGCACAAGCTGGCGCGCGGCTACCGGCCCGTGACGATGCATTCGGCGCACTATATCGCCCATCCAGGTCTGCGCAATGCAGTGGCCGACTACCTCCAGCGCGAGCGGCGCGAAGTCGAGCGAATGAGCGAATATCTGGAAGAGCACACCCCGTTCCGCAAGGACATGGCGGAGTAGGGTAGCGAGCCCAATCGCCCAGCCGCGCGGGCCCGCACGGCCGATGTCGATCGATCATCTTGCCCGCCCGGAACAGCTTCGCTACACGAGACAGCGAGCCAAGAACCGGAGCGCGCGCCATGGCCGAAGCAACCTACGACAGCAGCAACATCTTCGCCAAAATCCTGCGCGGAGAAATCCCTTCGCATCGCGTCTACGAGGATGAAGCGGTCATTGTCTTCATGGATGTGATGCCGCAAGGACAGGGTCACACGCTGGTGGTGCCGAAAGCGCCGTCGCGCAACCTGCTTGACGCGGATCCGGCGGTGCTTGGCCCGCTCTTCGCTCACGTCCAGAAAGTTGCGCGGGCCGTAAAGAAGGCCTTCGATGCCGATGGCGTCACGGTTATGCAGTTCAACGAACCAGCTTCGGGGCAGACTGTCTTTCACCTTCACGTCCATGTCATTCCGCGCTTCGAGGGGATTCCCCTGAAACCGCACAGCGGACAGATGGAAAAGCCTGAAGTCCTGGCCCAGAACGCCGGCAAGATAAGGATGGCGCTGGCAAGCTGAACCGGCGCAAACTGCTCCGGCGGGCGCCGGGTGCTTAACCGGAGGGTGTCACAAAAAAAGCCCCGTTTCCGGGGCTTTTTTACTGGCTGGTTCGTCAGTTCTTACGCGGCAGTTGCGGCACGAGACTGCGCTTGCCGCCGTCCTTACCTTTGGGCTCCGGCTTCTGCGCCACCGCCTTTTTTGCAGCGGGCTTCTTCGCCACCGCCTTCTTGGCCTTCGGCATGTCGTCCGGCTCTTCCTTCTTCGGCTTCACCGGCGCCTCGTCGGCGAGCGATTCGAGCTTCAGGCCGGTCTCGCCGGTTTCCTTCTTCTCGACGGTGACACGCACCGTGCCGCCCTTTTTGAGCTTGCCGAACAGCACCTCGTCGGCCAGCGGCTTCTTGATGTGCTCCTGGATGACGCGGCCAAGCGGCCGGGCGCCCATGCGCTCGTCATAGCCCTTGTCGGCCAGCCATGCGATTGCATCCTGCGACAAGTCGAAGGTCACGCCACGCTCGGAAAGCTGCGCTTCCAACTGCATGACGAACTTCTGCACCACCTGATGGATGACCGGCACCGGCAGCGAGCCGAACGGAATGATCGCATCGAGACGGTTGCGGAACTCCGGCGTGAACAGCCGGTTGATCGCCTCGACATCGTCGCCTTCGCGCTTGGTCGAACCGAAACCGATCGCCGCGCGCTGCGCATCGGATGCGCCCGCATTGGTAGTCATGATCAGGATGACATTGCGGAAGTCGATCTGCTTGCCGTTATGGTCGGTCAGCTTGCCGTGGTCCATGACCTGCAACAGGATGTTGAACAGGTCCGGATGCGCCTTCTCGACTTCGTCGAGCAACAGCACGCAATGCGGATGCTGGTCGACGCCGTCGGTCAGAAGGCCGCCCTGGTCGAAGCCGACATAGCCGGGAGGCGCGCCGATCAACCGCGAAACGGTGTGGCGTTCCATATATTCCGACATGTCGAAGCGGATCAGCTCCACGCCGAGCGAGGCGGCGAGCTGCTTGGCCACTTCCGTCTTGCCGACACCGGTCGGGCCCGAGAACAGGTACGAGCCGATCGGCTTTTCCGGTTCCCGCAGGCCGGCCCGCGCCAGCTTGATGGCCGAGGTCAGCGCTGTGATCGCGGTGTCCTGGCCGTAAACGACGCGCTTCAACTCGATGTCGAGGCCTTGCAGCACCTTCTCGTCGTCTGCGGAAACCGTCTTCGGCGGGATGCGCGCCATGGTGGCGATCGTCGCTTCGATCTCCTTGATGCCGATGGTCTTCTTGCGCTTGGCTTCCGGCACCAGCATTTGCGAGGCGCCGGTCTCGTCGATCACGTCGATCGCCTTGTCCGGCAGCTTGCGGTCGTTGATGTAACGCGCCGAGAGTTCGACCGAAGCCTTGATCGCCTCGCTCGTGTAGCGGACCTTGTGGAACTCCTCGAAATAAGGCTTGAGGCCCTTCATGATCTCGATGGCGTCCTCGACCGTCGGCTCGTTGACGTCGATCTTCTGGAAGCGCCGCACCAGCGCGCGGTCCTTCTCGAAGAACTGGCGGAATTCCTTGTAGGTGGTCGAGCCGATGCAGCGGATGGCGCCGGACGACAGTGCGGGTTTTAACAGGTTCGATGCATCCATGGCGCCGCCGGAGGTGGCCCCTGCCCCGATCACGGTGTGGATTTCATCGATGAACAGCACGGCGCCGGGATAATCCTCGAGCTCCTTGACGACCTGCTTCAGCCGCTCCTCGAAATCGCCGCGATAGCGGGTGCCGGCCAGCAGCGTGCCCATGTCGAGCGCGAAGATGGTGGCATTGTGCAGCACTTCGGGAACGTCACCCTCGACAATGCGCTTAGCGAGGCCTTCGGCGATAGCCGTCTTGCCGACGCCGGGATCACCGACATAGAGCGGGTTGTTCTTGGAGCGGCGGCACAGCACCTGGATGGTCCGGTTGATCTCGCTCTCGCGACCGATCAATGGATCGATCTTGCCGGCCTTGGCCTTGTTGTTCAGGTTGACGCAATAGGCAGTCAGCGCGTCCTGCTGCTGCTTCTTCTTGCCGCCTTCCTCCTGCGGCTCGGCTCCGCTCTGGCTGCCCTGCTCGTCGTCGGCGCCGCGCGGGGTACGCGTCTCGGAAGCGCCGGGGCGCTTGGCGATGCCATGCGAGATGTAGTTGACCGCGTCGTAGCGGGTCATCTGCTGTTCCTGCAGGAAGTAAGCGGCGTGGCTTTCACGCTCAGCGAAGATGGCGACGAGCACGTTGGCGCCGGACACTTCCTCGCGGCCTGACGACTGCACATGGATCACCGCGCGCTGGATGACGCGCTGGAAACCGGCAGTCGGCTTGGAATCTTCATCGTAGCCGGTGACGAGATTGTCGAGCTCGGTGTCGATATAGGTGAGAACCGTATGCTTCAACTCGTCGAGATCGACGTTGCAGGCACGCATGACGGCCGCCGCCTCGGTGTCGTCGATCAGGGCGAGCAGCAAATGTTCAAGGGTTGCATATTCATGGTGCCGCTCATTGGCGAGCGTCAGCGCTTGGTGAAGCGCCTTTTCCAGGCCTTGGGAGAAAGCCGGCATGTTACCTCACTTCTTCTCCATCACGCATTGCAGCGGATGCTGATTCTGTCGGGCGAAATCCATGACCTGAGACACTTTGGTCTCGGCCACCTCGAATGTATAGACCCCGCACTCGCCCACCCCATGATTGTGAACATGAAGCATTATGCGTGTGGCGGCTTCGCGGTCCTTCTGGAAAAAGCGCTCCAGCACGTGGACCACGAATTCCATGGGTGTGTAGTCGTCGTTAAGAATGAGGACCCGATACAGACTGGGCTTCTTGGTCTTGGTTTTTGTGCGCGTGATGACGGCCGTGCCGCGACCGGCCTCATTGCCGTTGCTGCCGTTCTGCATTCGCACCACGTAGCTCGTGGCAGTCAAACCTGTAGTCACGTAGTCCTGCCTCTTTCGAATCCTCATGCATGCTCGACATGTAGGTGTTCGATGGACGATTTTAAGCCCTTCTGTTTAGCTGACAATATGGCTAGGTGGCCAAACTTGCCCGATTTTTCAAATCGTGAAGACCGTAGGCCCCCGATTTCGAGCTGGCATGAAAAAACCCGGCCGTGCGTTCGCGACCGGGTTTGTCTTTGCAAGCCCAGGGGCCGGCTCGGAATGTTCGTCGAATTTACTTCGCCTTGGCGACGATCGATTCGAACGGCTTGTAAGCTTCCTTGGCGAGTTCGGCATAGAGATCGCCAAGCTTGGTGGCCTCGGTGACGAAGCTCTCATAGGACTGCTTGGCATAGTCGGACTGGATCTCGATCGCCTTGTCCAGCGACTTGGCGGAAAAGAGCTTCTCGACAGCGGCGCTACCGGCTTCGAAGCTTTTCTTGGTGTACTCGCCCGCCTCGGCGGCGATAGCCTGTGCACCCTTGGACAGCGAGGCGAAGCTCTTCAATCCGGTGTCCGCAAATTCCTTGCCGTATTTGCTGAAATCTTCATAGGTCTGGGTCATTTCACGCTTTCCCTTGAACGGTTGCCTTGGACGATAGACGCGCCTTGTCGGGCCGCGTTGTGCAATGCGTGTAAATATATTGTGCAGTGCACAAAAGTCAAGATTCCCGCGGCAATGCGCATCGTGAGCTGCCGGCAATCGCTAAGATTCGAATAAAGAGAAGCTCAATCCCGCAGAAAATGGTGAACGCGGCGGTTACCATAAACGGATTGGTAACGCTGCCCGCGTTAGCGTGGCCGAAGGTGAGGCAGGACCCCTTTGCCGCCTCCAAGGCAACGGAAATTCAAAGGAACTATCAGTGCGTAAGGCGTTGTCGGGCTTCGTTTCCAAATCCGCGTCCCCCCTCAAAACGATCATGATCCTCGCTATGGCGATGAGCTTCGTCGTCGCGGACGCGGCTTCATCCATGGCGGCCAAGTCGGCGGCCATCGTCATCGATGCCAAGACCGGCAAGGTGCTTTATTCGTCGGATGCCGATGGCCGGCGCTATCCGGCTTCGCTTACCAAGATGATGACGCTTTATCTGACGTTCGAGGCATTGGCGAAGGGCAGGATCAGCAAGAATTCCCCGGTCGTGTTCTCGGCCAATGCCGCTGCCGAGCCGCCGACGAAGCTAGGCGTCAAGCGCGGCAGCTCGGTCACGGTCGAGACCGCGATCCTGTCGATGGTGACCAAATCGGCAAACGATTCCGCAACGGCGCTTGGCGAGATGCTCGGCGGCAATGAAGCCAATTTCGCCCGCATGATGACCGCCAAGGCGCGGGCGCTGGGCATGAGGGGAACCGTTTTCCGCAACGCCAACGGCTTGCCTGATCCCGGCCAGTTCACAACCGCGCGCGACATGGCGATGCTCGGCATCGCCCTGAGAGAGCATTTTCCGCAATATTACGGCTATTTCTCGCAGCGCTCCTTTCTTTATGGGCGGCAGCGCATCAACGGCCATAACCGTCTGCTCGGACGCATCAAGGGCGTCGACGGCATCAAGACCGGTTACACCCGCGCCTCCGGTTACAATCTGGTCTCCTCGGTCTCGGATGGCGATCGGCGGATCGTAGCGGTGGTCATGGGCGGCAGATCCGGCGGCAGCCGCGACAGCCAGATGGCCGGGTTGATCAATGCCTACATGCCGAAGGCCTCGTCGAGCGGCGGCGGCGTGCTGATTGCCAAGGCTGGCGGTGGCAATCCGATTTCAGCCTTGGCCAAGGTATTTCTACCGAACCATGACGCGCCGACACCGGACAGTAAGCCGAACGACGATGCCGTTGCCTCCCTTGTCGAGGAAAATGCGCCCGTCGTTGAAGAAACCACTCCGGTCGTTCAGGCCAAGAGGGTCAAGACGACGGCCGCGGCGACCGTGGACGACGTGGCGACAGCCCGGGTCGCCGCAGCCTATGCCGAACCGGCGGCAGAGGTCGATCCGGTCAGCACGGCCTCGGTGCCATCCGGCTGGGCAATACAGGTCGCCTCGTCGCCAAAACAGGCCGAAGCGAAGGCTTTCCTCGACAAGGCGACGAAGCAGGCACCCTCCGTTCTGGCCGATGCCTCCGGTTTCACCGTCGCCTTCGACAAGGACGGCGTCACCTACTACCGCGCCCGGTTCGGTGGTTTCGGTTCGAAGACCGCTGCCTGGAAGGCCTGCAACGCTTTGAAAAAGAAGAAGATCGAGTGCTACGCCGTCCAGCAGTAAGCGGCGCGCGAAACGATATCTTTCCCGAAAGTTCTGCGTCGAAGGAGACTAGTTGTGATTGGAGAGCAAGACGTCCTTGGCTTCATTGATCCGCGCCGCCAGGAAAGACGTGCCACCGATATCGGGGTGCAGGCGCTGCATCAGGCGGCGGTGCGCCTTGCGGACATCCGCCGCGGCAGCCCCCGCTTCAAGACCAAGGATCTTGTAGGCCTCCTCCTTAGTCATGGCGCCAGAACCTGGCGCAACACCCAGCCCTTCGCCGTCATTCGCATCAGCGTCTTTGCGCCAGATGGGAAATCTGCCGTCAAGATACGTCTCTAGCAATTGGCGGCTCTCCGGATCGCCGGAGAGTTCGCGATAGAGTTGCTGCAATTCGGCACGCCCCATCGAGCCAAGCATCTTGCCTTCATGGCGCCCGGCCAGCACGAGGCCTTCGAGGCCGCCGGTATCGTGATCGAGTTCCATTTCAAGCGCCGCGGTACGAACTGTCGAACGCTTGCCTTGTGCCAGTTTTGCCGCCGGCCGATTCATGCGCATGGAGCCGTACCAGGCGAGCGCAACCGACAGGATCAAGCCGCCGATGCCCTCGCGCCCGACCAGCAGCACGGCGACGCCGACCAGCCCGAGCAGTACAGGTCCAAGCGTTCTCATGCCGCCTGCAAGCTTCGCCGCATCGGCGCGCAGGAAGATGGTGAGCATGCCGAGAAGCACTAGAAGCAACGCTACAAAAGCGATAATTGCGCTCATCAGTTTCCGCCGCCCCGCATATGCTCGATCATCAGCCGGTCTTCCGGTCTGCCCCGGGCCTCCAGTGCTTTCAGCCCGCCGGTCGCAAACACGGCGACGGACGAAAGCAGGCCGGCCAAGGTTGCGGCAGCCCGCCGATCGAAGCGGAACCAGGCCCCTTTCGACAGCCGCGCAATCTCCTTGAACGCCTTTTCCGCGGCGGCATCATCGCCCTCCTGAAAGACGAAGACAGGAACGCCGTGCAGACCGAGGCTGCCGGCCTTTTCGGCCAGATCATCTATGTTTTCTTCCATCGCGTCGCCGATATAGACCAGCGCGTTGACCTTGGCCGCCGCCGTCTGTTTCAGGGCATGGGCGAGCACCTTGCCGATCTGGGTATGGCCGCTGCGGCAGTCGATGCGCGTCATCAGCTGCTTCAGAGCTTCGGTATCGGTGACGAATGCGGAGGAGCGGCACTCGCCAAGGCCGCGAAAATAGACAAGTTGAACCTTGAGCGCCCCGGCCTTGCCGACGGCGTCGAACATCTCGGCCTGCAGCGCACAGGCGAGATCCCAGGTCGGCTGGCGGCTCATCGTCGCGTCGAGGGACAGGATCAGCCTGCCTGACCCGGTGGCGGATGCAGCGAGCGTCCTTGCCTGACGGAGAAACGCGTCGATCTCGCCGGTGCTCGATTGAGACTCGACCGGTGCAGGATTGGCCCTTGCAGGCACGGGCTGCTTCTTGTCGCTCATGACATTCAAGATGTGGCGTTGTTCCCCGGCTTGCAAGCCCAGATGAGGCGACCTGGAGGACCGATGATGCAATTGCGGACAAGCACTTCGGCTGGCGGTCTTGGCGTTGCGGTTCTCGGCGTCAGAGCAGGCCGAGATCGGCAAGCTCTCGCCTGAGCTTCGGCGGCATCTCGATCAGCCCGGCTTTGCCCTTGCCGAGATCGGCCGGCGCGTCCGCCTGCTTCAGGTAGCGCCATCCCTGGAATGCACGGCGCGGTTGCCAGTCAGTGCGCACGACGTCGGGATCGAGGATCAGATGGCAACGGCCGATGCCCTCGTCATCGGTGAAGGGGCGGATTTCGGTGATCAGCTGGCGGCATTGGACATTGCCCTTGATCACCCAGTAGAGCGAGCCGCCGTCGGTAATCTCGACGCCGCGTGTCGGCACCATGCGGGTGGTGTGGTAGTGCTCGGCCGGTTCGCCGGCGCGGCGCCGCTCGTCGAGACGGAAGGCAATCCACTCTTCCAGATCCTCGACGCTGTCACAGCCGACGCAAAGCTTTATGAGATTGAGAGACATCGTTTAAGGTTTAGTCCAGCACGCGAACGCGTCAACGGCCTGATCGACTTCTCCACAGTGGTGGTCCAGGCCACCAGATTGGCTCTCAGCACTCCACGACATTGACTGCCAATCCGCCAAGGCTGGTTTCCTTGTACTTTTCGTTCATGTCGAGGCCGGTCTGGCGCATCGTCTCGATCGCGGCATCGAGCGGCACGAAATGAACGCCGTCGCCCTTGATGGCCAGCGAAGCGGCGGTCACCGCCTTGACGGCACCAAGCGCATTGCGCTCGATACACGGCACCTGCACCAGCCCGCCGACCGGATCGCAGGTCATGCCGAGATGATGTTCCAACGCGATCTCGGCAGCGTTCTCGACCTGCTCGGGCGTGCCGCCCATGACGGCGCACAATCCCGCCGCAGCCATTGCCGAAGCCGAACCGACCTCGCCCTGGCAGCCGACTTCCGCCCCCGAGATCGAAGCATTGGTTTTGATGATGCCGCCGACGGCCGCCGCCGTCAGCAGGAAATCGCGTATGCTGGGCTGGTCGGCTTCTGGATGGAAATGCAACCAGTAGCGCAGCACTGCGGGCAGAGTGCCGGCCGCCCCATTGGTTGGCGCGGTGACGACACGGCCGCCGGCGGCGTTCTCCTCATTGACCGCCATCGCATAGATCGACAGCCAGTCGTTGGCGAGCAGCGGGTTGGGCCGGTTCTGCTGCCATTGCTCCTGCAGCTTGTCGTGCAGCATCCGGGCACGGCGGCGCACCTTGAGTCCGCCCGGCATGATGCCGCCTTGCGACAGGCCGCGCTCGATGCAGCCCTTCATGGCGCTCCAGATGCCGTCGAGGCCGGCGTCGAGCTCCTCGCGCGACATCTGCGTCTCCTCGTTGACGCGCTTCATCTCGGCAATGGAAAGCCCGCTTTTCGCTGCCATGGACAGCATTTCGACGGCGTTCTTGAACGGATACGGAACCTTCTTGCCTTCGGTTGTCGCCGAGCCCCTTGCTTTCATCCGCTGCAGTTCCTCCTCGGACACTACGAAGCCGCCGCCGATCGAATAATAGACGCGCCTCAGCAGCAACCGGTCGCCGGCGTCATAGGCAGAGAAGGCCATGCCATTGGCGTGACCCGGCAGCGGCGTCTTGCGATCCAGCACCAGATCCATTGCCGGGTCGAAACGATAGGACGGATGGCCGGGCGGCGAGATCCGCTTCTCGGCGGCGATGCGAGCGACGATGCCGTCCGCCTGGTCGGGATCCACCGTCTGCGGCGTCTGGCCGGCGAGGCCGAGCACCACGGCACGATCGGAGCCATGGCCGATGCCGGTATAGGCGAGCGAGCCATGCAGGCTGGCCGCGATCCGGTCGACCTTGGCGCCGGCCGGGCGCGGCCAGTCGTCTCCCGCAATCTCGTCGAGAAACCGCCGTGCAGCCGTCATCGGCCCCATCGTGTGCGAACTCGATGGGCCGATGCCGATCTTGAACAGGTCGAAAACCGAAAGGAACACGTGGGCGTTTTCTCCTGGGACCTTGTTGAGGTCTACATATAGGAATTCCCATGGTGTTGTCCGCTGTTTTGAAGATTGCGGCGCTGCACCTGCCGACCTTGTTTGCTCCGGCAGCGACATTCCAGCTTCGGCCATCGAAGCGTCCCCTCCGCCTGTGGTAAAAGCAACGCATGAGCGATTCCTTTCATCTATCGATGGCCGACCTTGCGGCGCTGGGGTTCTTCCTTGCCGCGTGGGTGCTGCATACGCTCGCCGCGGACGGAATGCTGGTCAGCCGCGTCTCGCTGACGAGGGCGATGAACGCGCAGCGCGAGGCCTGGATGCGGACCATGGCCGAGCGCGAGATCCGCATCGTCGACACCGCCATCATGAGCGGCCTGCAGCAGGGAACCGCCTTCTTTGCCTCCAGTTCGCTGATTGCGATCGGCGGCTGTTTTGCTTTGCTCGGCGCCTCCGACCAGGTTCTGACCGTGCTGAGTGACCTGCCGCTTGGCGCCACGTCCTCACGCGCGGCGTTCCAGACGAAGGTGTTCGGCCTGGTGCTGATCCTGGCCTTTTCCTTCTTCAAGTTCGGCTGGGCTTACCGGCTGTTCAACTATTGCTCGATCCTGATCGGCGCCGTGCCGATTCCGCATGGCGAGGCGTCGCGCAATCCGGTCACCGAAACGGCAGTCTGGCGTGCGGCGCGCATGAACATGCTGGCCGGGAAGCATTTCAATTCGGGCCTGCGCGGCGTGTTCTTCTCGATTGGCTATCTTGGCTGGTTCGTCGATCCCGCCGTTTTCGTGCTTTCGACGCTGCTGCTGCTGGCGGTGCTGGTGCGCCGCCAGTTTTTCTCGGCGGCGCGGCAGGCGGTGCTCGGTCAGCCGCCCGGCCCGGGAAAAGGCCGATCGATGCGGCCCGACAGCCAGTAGGCGGTGAGCCCTATCCATTCGCGGATCGCAACAGTGGTGACCTCCAGCCAGTCGCCGGGATAGGGGAACGTGGCGATGCCTTCCCTACCGGAGGTGCGATAGTCGACTGGCCACGGAATGGTCGAAAAGCCGGCTTTGTCGAACAGCGCCTTGGCGCGTGGCATGTGGAAGGCCGAGGTCACCAGCAACCAGGTCTCGCCTGGTTTCGGCATCACCAGTTCCCTGGTAAAGACAGCGTTCTCGTAGGTGTTGCGGGATTTGCTCTCGAGGATCAGCCGATCGGCCGCCACGCCGAGAGCGGCAAAAAGACGCGGTGCGGTATCTGCATCGCCTTCGCCTCCGCGGAAGATTTCGATGCTGCCACCGGAGATAACGACTTTCGCTGTCGGAAACCGCCGCGCCAGCACGGCCGCCTCGACCATCCGGTCGCCACTGGAGTTCATTTCATAGCCGCCACGCACCAGATTGACGGCACCATCCAGACTGCCGCCAAGCACTATGATACCGTCGACCTTTTCCGGCAGCGGCGGCCTGGGGAAGCGCTCCTCCAGCGGATTTAGCATCATGGGGCCGAGCGGGCTCCATGTCGCAACAACAAGGATGAGGAAGGCAAGAGTGCTGCCAACGGCCGCCAATCGCCGCCGGCCGAACATCGCCGCGACCAGCCCCGCCAGCAGCAGGAAGATCGCGAGATTCAACGGCTGAACGAAGAACCAGAGAATCTTGGAGACATAGAAGAACATCCCTCACCCCCTCAGATGAGAAACGATCCTACCACCATTTATCCGGCTGAAATGTGCCGGCCGCCTGTTCGATGACATGGGCGGTCTGGAACAGCGTTTCCTCGTCGAAGGGCCGGCCGATCAGCTGCAGGCCGAGCGGCAGCCCCTTGGCGTCGAGCCCAGCCGGAACCGCTATGCCGGGCAGGCCGGCCATGTTCACTGTCACCGTAAAAATGTCGTTGAGATACATCTTGACCGGGTCGGCGGCCATGTCCTCGTCGGCGATGCCGAAGGCGGCGGAAGGCGTTGCCGGCGTCAGGATGACGTCGACGCCTGCGGCGAACACATTTTCGAAGTCGCGCTTGATCAGGGTTCGAACCTTCTGCGCCTGTAGATAGTAGGCATCGTAGTAGCCGGCGGAAAGCACATAGGTGCCGATCATGATGCGGCGCTTGACCTCGCGCCCGAAGCCGGCGGCGCGGGTCTTTTCATACATGTCGACAATGTCCTTGCCGGGCACGCGCAACCCATAGCGGACCCCGTCGTAACGGGCGAGGTTGGACGAGGCTTCGGCAGGCGCCACGATGTAATAGGCCGGCAGCGCGTATTTGGTGTGCGGCAGCGAGATATCGACGATCTCGGCGCCGGCATCCCGCAGCCAGGCAATGCCTTTCTGCCACAGCGCCTCGATCTCCGCGGGCATGCCGTCGACTCTATATTCCTTGGGGATGCCGACCTTCATGCCCTTGATCGGGCGGCCGATCGCCGCCTCGTAGTCCGGCACCGGCAGGTCGACGGACGTCGTGTCCTTCGGGTCGACCGAAGCCATCGACTTCAACAGGATCGCGGCATCGCGGACGTCGCGCGCGATCGGCCCGGCCTGGTCGAGCGACGAGGCGAACGCTACGATCCCCCAGCGCGAGCAGCGGCCATAGGTCGGCTTGATGCCGACTGTGCCAGTGAAGGCGGCGGGCTGGCGGATCGAGCCGCCGGTGTCGGTGGCGGTGGCGCCTGCGCACAGGAAGGCCGAGACGGCTGATGCCGATCCACCGGACGAACCGCCCGGCACCAGTTGGGCATTGTCCAACGTGCGCGCGGTCCTGGTGCCGCACGCCGAAACGAAGCCACCCTCGCCCTGATGTGTCGTCGGCATCACCACCGTGTCGAGGCGCGAACGCCGCCACGGGTTGATCACGGGCCCATAATACGAGGTCTCGTTGGACGAGCCCATGGCGAACTCGTCCATGTTGAGCTTGCCGAGCATGACGGCGCCATCCGCCCACAGATTGGCCGTGACCGTCGATTCGTAGCGCGGCATGAAGCCGTCTAGCACATGGCTGCAGGCCTGGGTGTGGACGCCTTCGGTGCCGAACAAATCCTTGATGCCGAGCGGGATACCCTCGAGCGACCCGCCCTCGCCCTTGGCCAATTTCGCGTCGGAGGCCTTGGCCATGTCGCGCGCCTTGTCGTCGGTGACCACGACATAGGCATTGAGCGCCGGATTGGCTCGCTCGATCGCCGATAGATAGGCCTCGGTGATTTCGGTGGCAGTGATCTCCCTGGAGCGCAGTTTGGTGCGGGCCTGCGAAATCGTCAGCTGGGTCAGGTCGGTCATCAGGCAAGGCTCTTTTCGTAAAACACCGACCACTCGGAATCGGGATAATCCAGTACCGGGCCGCAGCGCGAAAAGCCGGCGCGTTCGTAGACGGTCCAGGCGGCGGGATGACGGTCGCCCGTCTCCAGCACCAGACGCTTAAGCCCTTCTTGGCGCGCCAGCGCCTCGATACGCTCGACAATCTTCGCGCCGATCTTGCGGCCGCGATGCGAAGGTCGCGTATACATCCGCTTGACCTCGCCGACCACAGCATCGTGGCGCTTCAGTGCGCCGCAAGCGATGGCAAGGCCGTTATCGCGGGCGATGAAAACGGTCGTGCCGCGATCCGCCATCTGCTCGACGGTCAAATGATAGCAATGCTCCGGCGGCGTCAGTTCCAGCAATGTGGCGTTCAGCTCTTCGACCAGCCCACGCACATCGTCCTGCAGCGGCGTCTCAGCGGCGATGTCGATTGCCATCGGCCTGCTACTCCACGACCTTCGGCACAAGGAAGAAATTCTCTTCGGTCGCTGGCGCGTTGGCGACGATGTCAGCTGCCTTGCCGCCGTCGGTGACGACATCCTGGCGCTTTTTCATTGCCATCGGCGTGACCGAGGTCATCGGCTCGACGCCGGAAACATCGACCTCATTCAACTGCTCGACAAAGCCCAAAATGGCGTTCAATTCGCCGGTCATACGCTCTGCATCCTCCTCGCTCACCGCAATACGGGCAAGGTGCGCGACGCGCTTCACGGTTTTTATATCAACGGACATGTTTGTGCCTCGGGGAAAACCAGCGCTATAGCGGCGCAACGCGTGCCGCGCAACATGCATCGTGCCGACAACTGCCCTATGGCATCGTGACGCCGTCGCAGAGGAAATAACTGCCGCCGTTACCGCTCTGCTCGCCTTCGTCGGCGGCAGGCCGAACCGATACCAGGTCGATCTGCTTCGGGCTCATCTGTGTCAGTGAGAGAACATCGGGAAAGACGTAGCCCGGCTCCTGGCATATAGCGGTCACCGCCCAGCTTGGTGAGCGTGTCGCTTTGGTGATCTGCAGGAATTCACAATTATATTCGATGCTTTCCACCCCATTTGCCGACAGCACGATATTGCCGCCCTCGATCACCGTCTGCAGCGTATCCTTTTTGGTCTGCGCGCAGAGATCCTCCGATTGCAGATAGACCCCGTTGATGAAATCCCCGGCGGCCAGCGCCGGCGACGCGGCAACCAGCATGGAAATGCAAAGAGAATTTCTCAGATCCATGTCGTCATTCCGGTTCGCTGTCGCTACAGCGTAATCGTCTCGCCGATCTTCGGCAACGCCACTTTCACACCCGATCCGTCCAGCCCGGCCACAAACTTATCGGCGGTCTGATCTATCATCGGAAATGTGCCGAAATGAGCGGGAACGACCGTCTCGAACTTGAAGAAACGCTGGCAGGCAAGGGCTGCCACCGCGCCGCCCATGGTGAAGCGATCGCCGATCGGCACGATGCCGATCTTCGGTTCATGCAACTCGTTGATCAGGGCCATGTCGGAAAAGATGTCGGTGTCGCCCATGTGATAAAGGGTCTTGTCCTCGGGGAAGTGCAGGACAAGCCCGCCCGGATTGCCGAGATAGGTATTCTCGCCGCCCTCGCCCGGAAACGACGATGAATGCAGAGCCTGAACGAAGGTGGTGGTGAAGCCGCCGCAATCGACCGTACCGCCGATATTGCCGGGATTGATCTGCTTGTTACCGACGCCCTTGCCGACCAGGTACATGCAAATCTCGAAATTGGCGACCACCATCGCGCCGCTCTTCTTGAGCACTTCGATGGCGCCGCTGATGTGGTCGCTGTGGCCATGGGTGAGCAACACGTGCGTGACCCCTTCGGCCGGCCCTTCCCACCCACCCGTCCACGACGGATTACCGACCAGATAGGGGTCGATGAGGATTTTCGCGCCTTCGATGTCGATTCGGAATGCCGAATGTCCGTACCAGGTCAGTTTCATCAATGCTTTCCTCGATTTTTGCTTCGGTAGAGGATAGAACGCCGACGGCGAAATTAAAGTGCCGCGCACGCTTTGCGCGTATAGGACGTGCGGCGTCGCGGTCAAAGGAAAAGCCATTGGGCATCATCACCATCGAGGAGTTGCCGGCCCGGCTCGGCGGCGGCAAGACCCTGGCCGGTCTCGACCTCGGCGACAAGACGATCGGCGTGGCGGTTTCCGATCGCGGCTTGTCCTTCGCCCACCCGCGCGCTGTCATCATGCGCAGGAAATTCTCGCTCGATGCCGCAGTGCTGCTCGCTCTGCTACAGAAGGAAAATGCCGGCGCCGTGGTGATCGGCCTCCCCATCAATATGGACGGCTCGGAAGGCGCGCGCGCCCAAAAATCCCGCGCTTTCGTGCGCAATATGGCTGGATTGACCGATCTGCCCTTCGTCTTCTGGGACGAGAGGCTGTCGACGGTGGCGGCCGAGCGGACGTTGATCGAGATGGATTTTTCCCGCAAGAAACGCGCCGGCAAGATCGATTCGGCAGCTGCGGCCTTCATTCTACAGGGTGTTCTCGACCGGCTTCAGAGCCTGCTTGCAAACCCTTAACGCCAAGACCAATTGCTTCGCAGATCGCTAGTTTTTCACCACCCTTCGACACGCCAAGGATGGCCCGTATCTGTTCGTCGCGAATATGAACGAATTTTTCCGAAAGGACTTCGACGCGACTGAGGGCCGACAAGTTGTCAACTTGTCTGGAAGATTGCACCTGCCAATCTTGAAATGCCCTCTGTATTGATCTTCTGAAGCCGTCATCATCGCTTACCTGCCGCGGTGCGATTGGCGCAATCGGGAAAAGGCTCCTCCGTGCACATCAGTGGCCCGTCACGCTGCATCAACCCTTTCGAGCTTGGAAGCTTTAATCATTTCGCGCGCCAATTTTTTGGCTGTTTGTAGACCTTGCTTGTAATCGTCCGCCGCCATTGAAAGAGATTCGGGAGATGTTGCCCCTTCAAGATCGTCGGCCGACCAGTCGTCAGAAAGACGCTTGCTGATGGCGTAGCAAGTCACTTTCCCGACGCGAAACGCCGCTGATCGGCGTGCTGCACGGAGGCATTCCGATCGCACAACCTCGGGCTCCCCCGTGCCTACGAGTTCCCGTTCCAAATCGGCGGCCATACGTTCTATGATTGGGTACAGGCCATTGACAAAGAGCGTTTGAGATTCGCTGTAGTATCGTCCAGCACGGCCTTTTACGCCCTTGTCGGAAATCTCATCGGGGTCTAACAGGATCGTGATGGTGGGCACGCGCTCCAGCGCCTGCATCGCTTTGGAGGGCTTAGAACCGGCTGGTGCTTTGCGAACTTTTTCCTGCGTAGCACGTGCACCACTGCGGCCAGTCGGCTCATCGGGGCCGATGAATTCAGTGTTCCCAGGAAGATCTTGGTCGATATCTACGCGCTCGCTTGCGTCGCTACCCTCAAAGTGGCTTTCCATGTTCAACGCGCTAAAGTTTCTAGAAGGTTTGAACGCCACCGTAGGCACGCGAAACTCATCTAAAAGTTTTTGGAGGTCGGTTTGGATGTCATCCAGATTGTCATCGGATTCCGGTGACTCGGATCGAATGACATCTTTCACCCAATCCGGCATCAACTCCCGGACATAGTCGACAAAGTCTTCTGCGGTCAGTGGTGCACGGTCTTTGGGCCACATGAGCCCATCGCGATATTGGTTGGAAAGCGCCATCGTGTCAGGGATTTCGATTTCAACCGTAAGCACCTTCGAGCCAAACGGGATACCGAATTTCGGTGCTGCTGCTGACCAAGCTTTGCTGGTTTTGATGTCATAGCGTTCGCTCTTATGCACCACCGCGCAGAAGGTGGTGGACGAGGTTGCCGGATTGGCTCGAGCACTGAGCGAATGACTCGACATCGGGTGCTTCGGGTCGTGAATGTAATGGATAGTCAGGCCGGTGTCAGCGTCGTGGACGCGCTGGCTATTGGGCAGCTTATCGAGAACGTCCGCGAGTGGTCTGAGTTGCCGGTATTTGCCAGTTTCATCTTTGCCGCCTCCTTTGGTCATCGCGACGTCGATGCGAACTTCAACTCCCTCGGAGAAGGCGGCGAAGCGACGAAAGATGGTACTTGGTACATAGCTGCGATCGACAGATTTTCCTCTGCCCAAAGGTTCCGCGACGGTGTCATGATCCTCGCTTTCACCGAAAAGAATCACTTCGGTCCAGTCGTATTGCGTTTGTCTGCCTTCGGCGACAGCCGCCGCAGTGACGTCATAGACGGTATCGTAACTGCCGTCCGGCAGCATCGCAGGGAAGCGGACATATGTGCCTTCTTCCTTGTCGTAGCCGATGGTTATTTCGGACACTGAGCCGTTCTTGCATGAACGATATCTGATCCCGGCCTTAGACATCGTCAGTCCGGACACTTTGGCTCCGATCCCAAAATTGGCATCAAGAGCCATGTCCTTGCCGATCGATGAGGATAGGTCGGTCGCCCTCTTAAGCTCCGCACCGTCCATGCCAGGACCGGTATTCCAGAAGGCTAATTTGCGCACTCTATCGATCTCGACAGGATAAATCTCGATGCGCCGATTTCCGACCGGTGCCAGCGCCGCGCTTTCATCTGCGTTCTTGAAGAACTCTCGAATTAGGGTGCTGACAGGCGCCTGTTCAATCAGGCGATTAATAAGGAACCGTTTGTCGTTGATGTTAAGCGGTTCGGCTTTCACTGCGGTTGCCCCTTGAGCTTGAACTTGTTGAAAGTCTCACCTGTGGTGGAACTGAATTTTCGCTCTATTTCCGTCGTCGCGTCACGCAAGGCTTTGACGATCGTTTTAACATCAGCATCCGTGTATTCGTACGCTCGACTGTTCGAAAGATTGCCGATTTTCCTGATAGCGTCCAGCGCAAGCTGGGTACGCCCTTCCGCCAGTCTTACAAAATTTTCACGTTTCTCATTTTTTCCTGCCAAATCTTCCTCCGCATACATCCGATGAATATCAGATAGCCAAGACGCTCGGCAAAAGTCAAACATATTTTCATGAATTTCACGATGATATTCACATCATGAATTACGGAAAATGCTAAGTGGCGGAGATGCGTGACCCCTATCGCTTGGCGCGCCTTGGCATGCTGGAGAATTCCATATCGCGAAACACGGATTGCGATGTTTGTATTGTCGCACGTTGCTGCGTGCCCCGTCCGACCGGGATTCTTTGCTGAGAAAGCTAGCTTTGAAGCTTCTTGGCCAAATCTGTTGGTATCAAGAGAGCTCCATCAGGGCCGAGATCGACATACTCCATCAGATTCGCACGGCTAAAAATCTTCCAGATTTTTTGGCTTGCGCGTGCGAAAATGGCCTCTAGTCTAGAAAAAGGAGCATTCGACACTGCCGTTGAAGGGCCCGAAAGCCTAGCTCTCCCGGCCACGCGCCCTCATTGAAGAGGCGGTGAACGAAGAAGTCGCGTTTCGATTTCACCCATTGAGGTATGCGATACCTGCATGTGCCACCCCATGCTTCGACAAGGTCGTGATAAGATTTCCTAGGGTCGAGCTTTGAAGCTGGTCTCGCTTCTGGATCAGTTCCCACGCGGCGCTATCGGCTCCGAGGAGCTTCGACACCTTAATCCGGCCACAAATCGACATCGCATTGATGATGGCATCCTCCATCAGAGAGAGATGCACGAACGTGGAACCAATTTGGTAGCAATAGTGAATTCGTTCGGCGTTGATGTCCTCTTCCTGCGCAACAATCGTGCGAAAGCCTTGAGCATCAAGTGGTGCCCTTTTGCTCATGAGCGTCGAGCTATCTCCTCCAGGTTCAGCCCACTGGCCGCGAAATGTGCCTTGAGCACTTTGCGGTACTCCTGGCTCGTGCCGTCAATTGCTTCAGCTAGATCGATCTCAGTAACCTCGAATTTATCGGGAATTGAGAAAAGCAGTTCGTGGCCGATGACGCAGTCAACGACATAGTCGTAGCCAACACTGTGATCTTCGTGATGTTCGACAGCGCACAGACCAAAATGTTTGTTTATGAGTGGATTTATATTCTTGTACAAGAACTTAGCGCGAGCCTACGAAGGTCCACGTTCTCGCCAGGCGAGCAAAAATGCTGGATAGCATTGCGCGCTTTGCGCAACTTTTCAAAGCTATCCAAGTCGGGAAGGCGTTCGCCGGTAGCTACCCAGAGCAGTTTTGCAAGATGTTCAAAATTGTAGGTCTTTCCCTTCTCGATGATATGTTCGATTTTTAAATCTTGATTGACCGGGTCGTCGAGTTGAAATAGGTCGCGAAATATTAGGAGCGGATGCTCCTTTGCTACGATCGCTTTGATGAACAATTCGCCGGCCATGGCGGCGTTTAGAACAGACATATCGGTCCAGTGATCCATGCCAGGATCGTAATAAACCGCATGTTGATTAGCTTGGGTTAGCGCCCCAATCGCTACGTCGAGGATTCGAGCGGGTATATTTTTCAAAGCCTCATGCATATGCTTCAGGTGCTCGGCGTCGATGCCTGGTCGAAATAGCGGTTGCGCATCGCCGTGATCCAGCCACCAATCGCCTTGCGGCGGCGAAATGCCCAGAACCCCGTCAGCAGCAGCCCATCGAACACGCAAGCTTTCGCCACCATGCCCGGAATGAGTGCCGGATCGACGCCGAGCATCTGTCCATAGAGCTGGAAGACGAGATCGTGCAATTGACGGCTCAGCATGACGTAGCCGAAATTGATGTCGTTGAGCGACAGAAAGAACCAGCCCCAAAACAAGAGGAGCGGAGCCGCCCAAAGCGCGAACAAGGTGCGCATCAGCGGTCGTCCCTCGAATCCAGCCGGCCGGAAATGCGGGCAAGCGGGGAATTATGCGCCGCTGCCTTGGCCATGACATGCGCGGCCGCTCGGATGTCGCCGGTCCCTGGAACTGCCGCGGCAACGGCCGACCGCCTCTCGGCGAGCATCGCGACATAGGACGCCAGAAGTGCCGCCAATTGCACCGCGACAACCATGAACAGCCCATTGATGCCTTGCGCGGCGCCGCCGATGACTATCAGCGACAGCACGCCCAAGGCGGAGATGAAGGCGATCCGCACGACACTGTCGGCAGGATCCGGGTTGGTCGCGTGGCTGGTCAGTGCTTCAACAAAGGCCCAGCAGAACAACACCGCGACGACAAGCAGTGCCACGGCGAGGGGTGCCACGACGACGGCGTTTTCGAGATCGGCAAATCGAGTGTTCTGGACGGGAACGCCCAGTACGCCAAGGGCCGTCGCCACGCCTCGATTCCCGTCGATGCAGATGAACGCCAGCAGGGCGAAAACGGCCGCCCAATGCAATGCCAGAAAAGAGCTCAGAATATGCCGCATGACGCTCCCGCTTCGCAGGGCAAAGCCGCTCAAGCTGAACAGTCCTTGCCTTAACCATAACATTGGGCTTTGCCACCGGCCGCCGCAATGGAAACCATTCGTTAAGGTTAACGGCCATCCACAGGGGCGCGAGAGCGGCAGCGAATTTGGCGACGGCACCTAGTTGATCGGCGGGTAGAGCGTATCGATGATCATGCGGGCATCATGGCGCGAATCGATCATACCATAGGTATTGCGCCACTGGCCGGCGAGGCGCGTTTCCACGAAGGCGTCGGCGATCCGCCCTGCCCCCAGCCTGCGAAGCTCTGCCGCCGCCGCCGACAATGCCAATTGCTCGGTCAACAGCCGCGCCGAGCCCTCGTCGGTTGCTGCGACCTGCATTGCCGCCTTGAGCACGCCGACGGTGCCGCGTCCGCCGGCGCCTAGATCGCGGTCGATGCCGGCCAGCACGTCGTCGAACAGGCCTGGCGCGCGGCCGAGCACGCGCAAGACGTCGAGCGCCATGACGTTGCCTGAACCTTCCCAGATCGCGTTGACCGGAGCTTCGCGATAGTAGCGGGCGAGCGGCCCCTCCTCGACATAGCCATTGCCGCCGAGGCACTCCATCGCTTCATAGAGCAGCGGCGGCGCAATCTTGCAGACCCAGTATTTGACGACAGGCGTCATGGCGCGGGCGAAGGCTGCCTCGCCGCGGTCGCCGGCCGCCTCGTCGAAGGAGCGCGCCAGCCGGAACGACAGCGCGGTAGCGGCGGCAACGTCGAGCGCCATATCGGCCAACACACGCTGCATCAGCGGCTGCTCGATCAGATTGGTTCCAAACACCTTGCGGTGGCGCGTGTGGTGGACAGCCTCGGCCAGTCCGGCCCGCATGATCGCCGACGAGGCGACAGCGCAGTCGAGCCGCGTCAGGGTCACCATATCCATGATCGTCTTCACGCCGGCGCCGGGCTCGCCGACCATCTCGCCGATGGCACTGACGAATTCCACCTCCGACGAGGCATTGGAGCGGTTGCCGAGCTTGTCCTTCAGCCGTTGAAAACGGAAGCCGTTACCGGATCCGTCGCCGAGCAAGCGGGGCACGAGAAAGCACGACAGTCCCTCCGGCACCTGTCCGAGCACCAGGAAGGCATCCGACATCGGCGCCGACATGAACCATTTGTGGCCGGTCAGGCGATAAAACCCGCTGCCGGCGCGCTCCGCCTTGGTGACGTTGGAGCGGACATCGGTGCCGCCTTGCTTCTCGGTCATGCCCATGCCGAGTGTCAGCCCTGCTTTTTCGACCGGCGGCTTTTGGCTTTGATCGTACTTGCGCGTCGTCACCCGCGGCGCCCATTCGCGAAACAGCTTCGGGCTGGCCATCAGCGCTGCCAGCGAAGCGCTGGTCATGGTGATCGGGCAGAGATGCCCGGTCTCGAGCTCAGCCGTGAGATAAAAGCGCGCAGCGCGCACCTGGTGGCGACGGCCGATCTCGGCGTCGCCATTCTCCCAGACCGACGAATGCAACCCGTTGGCAACAGAGCGGCGCATGAGCGCGTGATAGGCGGGATGGAACTCGACCTGGTCGATGCGCCGGCCCTGGCGATCATGGGTCCTGAGCTTCGGCGTCTCGACATTGGCAAGACGAGCCAGCTCCTGCGCCTCATGGGTCAGAACGAAACGGCCAAGCCCGTCGAGGTCTTTACGCACCGGATCGGAAAAGCGCTCGGCAAGCTGGATCAGCAACGGATCGCCCCGCCAGGCGTTACCGCCGGCCAGCGGCGGCGGCTGGTTGGTCACGTCGTCAGTCACGCTTCGTCCTTATCACCTGAAGGCTGCGAATCCAAAGCCAAGGCGGTTTATAGCCTATGGCCAGCGGCGCGCGACGAAAATCCCGGGGAGAACCGATCCAATCCCAAGCCGATGCTTGCAGCCGCGGAGCCTCCCCCCTATAGCAGCGACTTGAGATGACCGACGCATCGTCCCTGCCACTTTATCCCCACCGCCATCTTCTGGGCATCCGCGATCTTTCCCCCGCCGACATAGAGCTTCTGCTCGACCGGGCGGACCGGGCCGTTGCCATCTCGCGGCAATCGGACAAGAAGACATCGACGCTGCGCGGCCGCACCCAGATCAATCTGTTCTACGAAGCCTCGACCCGTACGCAATCGTCGTTCGAGCTGGCCGGCAAACGGCTCGGCGCCGACGTCATGAACATGTCCGTAGCGAGCTCTTCGGTGAAAAAGGGCGAGACGCTGATCGATACTGCGATGACGCTGAATGCCATGCGTCCCGACATATTGATCATCCGCCATCAATCGGCCGGCGCGGCAGCACTTCTTGCCCAAAAAGTCGGCTGCTCGGTGGTCAATGCCGGCGACGGCGCCCATGAGCACCCTACCCAGGCGCTGCTCGACGCACTGACCATCCGCCGCGCCAAGGGTCCGCTGTCGAAGCTGATCGTGGCGATCTGCGGCGACATCCTGCATTCGCGCGTGGCCCGCTCCAATATCATCCTGCTCAACGCGCTTGGTGCCCAGGTCAGGGTCGTCGCCCCTTCGACGCTTTTGCCCGCCGGCATCGAGAAGATGGGCGTCATCGTCACCCGTTCCATGGCCGAGGGTCTGAAGGACGCCGACGTGGTAATGATGCTGCGCCTGCAGCGCGAACGCATGGAAGGCGCTTTCGTACCGTCGGTGCGCGAATATTTCCGCTATTTCGGCCTCGACGCCGAGAAGCTGAAGGCGGCCAAGGACGGTGCGCTGGTTATGCATCCCGGCCCGATGAACCGCGGCGTCGAGATCGCCTCGGAGATCGCCGACGGCCCGCAAAGCGTCATCCAGGAACAGGTTGAGATGGGCGTCGCCGTACGCATGGCGGTGATGGAAGCGCTGCTCGACCCGCGTCGAAACCACGAGGGTCGGGGCCGATGAGCATAACGGTCTTCAGCCGCGCCCGCATCGTCGACCCATCGCGCGGCATCGATGAGATCGGCACCGTCATCGTCGAAGGGCGCAAAATTGTTGCCGCTGGCAAGGCGGCCTTGAACCAGGGCGCGCCCGAAGCCGCCACGATCATCGAGTGCGCCGGCAAGGCGATCATCCCCGGCCTGATCGATGCGCGTGTCTTCATCGGCGAACCGGGCGGCGAACACCGGGAGACCATCGCTTCGGCCAGCGTGGCGGCAGCGGCCGGCGGCGTCACCTCGATTGTGATGATGCCCGATACCGACCCGGTGATCGACAATGTCGCATTGGTCGAGTTTGTGCTGCGCACCGCCAAGGATACAGCCATCGTCAACATCTTTCCGGCAGCGGCGATCACCAAGGGTCTCGAAGGCCGTGAGATGACCGAGTTCGGCCTGCTCCTCGAAGCCGGCGCGGTCGCCTTCACTGACGGTCGCCACACCATATCCAGCGCGCTGGTGATGCGCCGGGCGCTGACCTATGCGCGCGATTTCGGTGGCGTGATCGCCCACGAAACCCAGGATGCCGATCTCGCCTCGTCAGGCGTGATGAATGAAGGCCTATATGCAAGTTGGCTCGGCCTTGCCGGTATTCCGCGCGAGGCCGAATCCATCCCGCTGGAGCGCGATCTGGCGCTGGCGCGGCTGACCGGCGGCGCCTATCACGCGGCCAAGATCTCGACGGCGATGGCGGCGGCTGCTGTGACGCGAGCCAAGGCCGAAGGCGCCAATGTCACATCCGGCGTGTCGATCCACAATCTG
Source organism: Mesorhizobium sp. M0410 (assembly GCF_040321435.1). NCBI lineage: Bacteria > Pseudomonadati > Pseudomonadota > Alphaproteobacteria > Hyphomicrobiales > Phyllobacteriaceae > Mesorhizobium > Mesorhizobium sp. M0410. Next base: position 90,057 of record NZ_JAMYRN010000007.1, on the reverse strand, counting down.
TCGCTCAACGAGAACGATGTCGGCGAGTACCGCACCTTCTTCCGGCTGACGCCGCCGCTGCGCGCCGAGGAAGACCGGCTGGCGATGATCGAAGCGATCAAAGACGGCACCATCGACCTCATCGTCTCCTCGCACGACCCGCAGGACGTCGACACCAAGCGCCTGCCCTTTGCCGATGCTGCGGCCGGCGCCATCGGGCTGGAAACGCTGTTAGGCGCAGCGCTGCGGCTCTATCACAATGGCGACGTGATGCTGCTGCGGCTGATCGAGACGCTATCGACCGCGCCGGCAAGGTTGTTCAGCCTGCCCGGCGGCACGCTGAAACCGGGGGCATTGGCCGACCTTGCGCTCGTCGATCTGGACGAGCCATGGGTCGTTAGCGAGAGCGGCATCCGGTCACGCTCGAAAAACACCTGTTTCGAAGGCGCGCGACTGCAAGGCAAGGTCTTGCAAACGATGGTGGCGGGCCGCACAGTGTTTTCGGCCTAGGACGAAGCGGGTGTCACGTCTTCAAATTCGCTCAGCCAAGGAAAGTTCGGGGGAACAATGGTTTACAGTCCCGTATTGGCATTGGTGTTCGGCTATCTTCTCGGCTCGATCCCGTTTGGCCTGCTGATCACCCGTGCCGCCGGCCTCGGCGACGTGCGCAACATCGGCTCCGGCAACATCGGCGCCACCAATGTGCTGCGCACCGGCAACAAGGGCTTGGCCGCGGCCACGCTGCTGCTCGATGCGCTGAAGGGCACTGCGGCGGTGTTGATCGCAGGCCGCTTTGCGCCCGAACTCGGACTTTGGGCCGGATTCGGCGCGTTTTTAGGTCATCTTTTTCCGGTCTGGCTCGGCTTCAAGGGGGGCAAGGGTGTCGCCACTTACCTCGGCGTGCTGATCGGCCTTGCCTGGCAAGTGGCGCTGATCTTCGCCGTCGTCTGGCTGGCGGTGGCCTTCCTGTTCCGCTTCTCCTCGCTTGCGGCACTGACGGCAGCGGTCGTCGTGCCCGTTGCCCTGTATTTCCTGAGCACCCAGCAGATTGCCGGGTTTTTCGCGGCGATGAGCCTCATCGTCATCGTAAAGCACCGCGCCAACATTGCGCGGCTGCTTGCCGGCACCGAGGGTAAGATCGGGGCCAAAGAGTGAGCGAGCCCGACGCCGGGCCGCGCCTCAGCGACCGGCAGCGGCTGAGCTGGCTTCGTCTGATCCGCACGCCGAATGTCGGCCCGGCTTCCTTTCGCGACCTGATCAACCGGTTCGGTTCGGCCGAAGCAGCATTATCGATGCTGCCCGAGCTGATGATTTCGGGTGGCGCCAAAAAAATCGTCCGCATCCCGTCCATTGCCGAGGTCGAGGCGGAGCTGGAGACGGCCCGGCGGGCCGGCGCCCGCTTCGTCGGCATCGGCGAGGCGGATTATCCGCCGCTGATGAAAAGCATGGATCATCCGCCGCCGCTGCTCGCGGTCAGGGGCAACAGCGCGGTGTTCCGCTTGCCAGCGGTCGCTATCGTCGGCGCTCGCAACGCATCGCTGGCAGGCATCAAGATGGCGCGGATGCTGGCGGCGGATCTCGGCCGCGACGGCTATGGCATTGTTTCCGGCCTGGCGCGCGGCATCGATACGGCCGCGCACCGGGGCAGCCTTTCGACCGGCACGATCGGCGTGCTCGCCGGCGGCCTCGATTTGCCCTACCCGCCCGAAAATGCCGGCCTGTGCGACGAGATCGCCGAGGGTGGCGGCGCCATCATTTCCGAAATGCCGTTTGGCTGGCAGCCGCGCGCACAGGACTTTCCGCGCCGCAACCGGCTCGTCGCCGGTGCTGCATTGGGATTGGTAGTGGTCGAGGCCGCACAGCGCTCCGGCTCGCTGATCAGCGCCCGCCTCGCCGGCGAGATGGGGCGGCTGGTTTTCGCCGTTCCCGGTTCACCGCTCGATCCGCGCGCCGCCGGCGCCAATGGCCTGCTCAAGGACGGCGCCACCCTTGTGACCGAGGCCGCCGATATCACCGGTGCCATAGCGCCGCTGGTCGGCGGCTGGTCGCCAAGGACATCGCCGCTTGAAGAGCCGCCCGACTTTTCGGCAACACCGCCGCCGCGCGAGGACGATCGCGACCGCGTCGTCGAAGCGCTCGGCCCGACGCCGGTATCAGTGGAAGAGATCATCCGCCACACCGGCCTGCATCCCGCCCAAGTGTTCATGGTGCTGCTGGAGCTCGACCTCGCCGCCCGGCTCGAACGCCATGCCGGCGGCAACGTCTCACTGATTTGACCCAGAACTTGCGCATGTCCCGGCAAGCAATTCCGACGTGATCCGATGGCCGATCCGAGCAACAAACCAAAGCAGACGCTGTTCACTCGTATGACGGCCCTTGTCTGGTCAGCTCTGAGCGTCATGCTGGCGCTGCAATGGTCGATGGATCTCGGCATGTCGGGTTTTCCCGACGGCTACATCACGCCCTTTGCAAGAGCGACCAGCACGCTTCTGGGCCTTCTGACGGCAGCCTGCATGGCCCAGGGTCTCTACTTTTTCCTGGCCGGCGCGTTCGGCAGGAAGGTAAGCGCCGTCGTTCTTTTCCTGCAAATCCTTGCCGCGGCGGTTCTTACCGTGGCGCCAGTGCTTATCGTGAAGGATTGTCCGGGTTCTCAGGTGTGCAGCAGAGCCTATGAGGCGCTCACCGGCACGATGATGGACGATGGCGCGGGCGGCTAACGCCACTGCATGCGTTCGGCACGAGGCTGTCACCCATGTCGTAGGTACAAACTGTTACCCATGTCTCCGGGCCGTACACAAAATCACCTATGATGACGACGTGAAGGGCTTTGGCATCCGCGTCAGCAAGGCCGGTGCCCGTGCCTTCATCCTGAACTACCGGACTCGCTCGTCGATACACGATCGGCTCTTTCCCTGACTGGAAGTGCGGCGCGGCCCGTGAGGAAGCGAAGCACCTCTAGAACGACGCAAGGTCAGCGAGTATTCAACCCTCGCCGACGAATTTCTTCTCGGTATGTCTCTAGGACCCTATCAGCCCAAGAATTAGGGGGATCCAAAAGAACCGGGAATTTCTTCGCAAGGCCGCCGTATGTCGAAACTAATTCCGTGTCTGTCATAAGGGGGATTTTTTCCAGCACGTCGGCAAATTGGTCATCGAGTTCGGTCATTGTCTACCGCCGTTCCAGTTCACTAACTCTGGCCTCCAGCGAAGCGATTTGCTGCGCCAGTTCCCGGAGCAATTTCTGCTGATTGTTGTGGTTCTCGACCTCCCGGTCGTTGATAAAGTTGACGCAGGCCACCAAGCGCTCGCTTACGGCATTGATGTGATCGGCGAGATCGAAGCCGTACATCGTCGCGCCTCGTTTACACGTGCCTTCATCCATGAGGCCGCTTCCGGCTGGCAAAGCGGTCATCATCAGGATTATTCCCGAAAGTAGAAGCGTTAGCCGGCACATCTCAAATCTCCCCGCATTGAGCGCGCGAGCTTTGTCCCTTGTTGAGGAAAACGCAAGCTCGCCGGCCAGTGCAGTGACCTTAATCCACCATGTCACGCAACGGCTTTTTGCGCTTGGGCGGCCTGTACTTCTCGACCGGCTTGACCTTCCCGAGATCGACCGTCACCAGCGGTCCCAGGTCGATTGTCACCTTGCCGCCTTCCTCGTCTATGCGCGTGACCTCGCCCATCAGCTCGATCTGCTGACCCCGCTTGACCTTGGATTTGCTGTCCACGATCGAATGCGGGAAGTTGTAGGAGGGGATTGAGACGCTGATACGGTCGTCGGTGACCCGCCTGCGTACCGTGGCCGTGATCGCAACCACGTCACCGATGCCAATGCCCCGCGCCATGTACGGGAGTCTGGGGCGGCCGGTGCCTTAATCAAGATTTTGCTAATATAGACTCAGACTGCAAGCTTCGTGCGTTTCCTCCTCTCTACTGCCCCGATTTGGCGAATTTGGCCCGCTGCCTCACGGTGGCGGGCTTCTGACTTAGCCTGTTTGCTCACCCGTTTACACAACGGGCTCTGAACTGACTTCCGACGCTTTGAGGGCCAAGTCTGTCATTGCCCTTCCCCAGCGGATAGCGTCTTGCATTTCCTCGATCGAGGTGACTTCAACGGCCAAGCCGTCACCTTCCCTTTCGTAGCGCAGAAACACAATCCAGTTCGGTCTGCTGTTAAGGTGACCTGCACAATTCGAATGAGCGATTCGATTTCGCACCTTTGACCGCAATTCATACTGCCGCTTGTGTTTCTTCATGCTACGCGCCGCGGCCTCGCCGCCTGGTTGTGATCTTAGCTTTCGATAAATCTCATTAAACCGCTTTGGTGTAGAGAGCTGCTGAACAAAGTCGGCACCGTCCACCGGGTGCATATTGAGTATCTTCGCGACCATCAGGCCCATTGCGCCGTCTAACTTGGCCCAGACCAGGATGACATCCAACATGACCTCGCGGTGTCGAGCGGTCAGTTGATTTAGCGCTATGTCATTCAAGGCAATGTTGATGGGCGTCATAGTCTGGCCTTTCATTTGGCGCATCTGTTCGGACATAGTGCGGACACCAACTTCCGCGGACACAAAAACCCGCCCTCACCTCTCGCAACCTGTTGAAAACTGTGGATTTGGTGAGCGCGATGGGATTCGAACCCATGACCTACTGATTAAAAGTCAGTTGCTCTACCGGCTGAGCTACGCGCTCCCGCGGGCTCAGAAAGGCCGCCCTCGAAATTGCGCGGAACATAGGGAGAGTGCCTCTGCCGGTCAACCGGAAAAAGACGGCTCCCAAACCGGACTTTCCTGTCGCGTCATCATGCCGTGCGGTGCGCTTCGGCGTTGACGGAATTGCCTCCGTCTCGCGCAAGTCCGAAGCTCGCGCTTTGCGGGACAAGCGCAAGCAGCGAATCGAGAGAACCTTTGCAGATCAGCAACTTGGGATTCTTAGCGGAACAATTTGCGCAGCCTGCCCGTTTTTCCGCGACAAGGGACACGCGTTTCAAGGAGAAGATCATGAATAGAATCATGTCGGGCCTGCTGGCGACCACCCTTTCGATCTCATTCGCTGCCGCGGAGATCGTGCCAGTCAACGCTCAGCCCAGCTATGCGCCCCCTGCCCAAGGGCTCACCTCGAATGTCCAGACCGTTCAGTACGAGCCGTGGCGGAGGCACCGGAATTTCAATCGCGATTTCTCGCGTCGCGATTTCTCCCGGCGCAGTTTTGCGCGTGACGACGGCATGTATTGGCGTGGCCATCGCGGCTATCGCGAATATCGTCGCGGCTATCGCCGCCATGGCGACTACTGGTTCCCGCTGGCCGCTTTCGCCACCGGTGCGCTGATTACCGGCGCTATCATCAACAACCAGAATCGAGTCTATCGCGGCGATGCCCATGTGCAGTGGTGCTATGACCATTACCGGAGCTATCGTGCCTCTGACAACACCTACCAGCCCAATTACGGTCCGCGCCGGCAGTGCCGGTCGCCTTACTGAGTCGTGATTAGAGACTGTAAGCCCGCGCCCGCAACGGCGCGGGTTTCATGGGTGCGAAGCCGGTGCCCTCCCTGCTTATTGCACGCTTAGCGTCCTGCGCACAGCGTGGCGCCAACCTGCCAGCTTGGCGGCACGTGTCGAAGCATCCATCTCCGGCTTGAACCGGCGCTCGAGCGCCCAACTCCTGGCGAATTCCCGCGCCTTCGGCCAGACACCGGCCTTCGAGCCGGCCAGCCATGCCGCACCAAGCGCGGTCGTCTCGAGAATTGTCGGCCGGTCGACCGGCGCATCGAGAATGTCGGCCAGCCGCTGCATGGTCCAGTCCGACGCCACCATGCCGCCATCGACCCTGAGCACAGTCTTGGCCGAAGCGCCCTTCCAGTCCTTGCGCATAGCGTCGAGCAGATCGCGCGTTTGGAACGCAACGGATTCCAGCGCCGCGCGGGCAAATTCCGCCGGCCCCGAATTGCGGGTCAGCCCGAAGATGGCGCCCCGCGCCTCGGCATCCCAGTGCGGTGCGCCGAGCCCGACGAAAGCCGGCACCAGATAGACGTTCTGCGTCGGATCGGCCTCCGCCGCCAATTTGCCGCTCTGCTCGGCCTTGCCGATCACCTTGATGCCGTCCCGCAGCCACTGCACGGCGGCGCCGGCGATAAAGATAGAGCCCTCCAAGGCATAGGTGGTGTTGCCGTTCAGCCTGTAGGCGATGGTGGTCAAAAGCCGGTTCTTCGAACGCACCAGATCGCTGCCGGTGTTGAGCAACGCGAAGCAACCGGTTCCGTAGGTGGATTTCATCATGCCCGGCTCGAAACAGGCCTGGCCGATCGCCGCCGCATGCTGGTCGCCGGCCACACCGAGGATTCTGATCTCTGCGCCGAACAGACTTTTGTCGGTCATTCCAAAATCATCGGCACAGTCTTTCACCTGCGGCAGCATTCTTGCAGGTATACCAAGAATGGCCAGCAACTCGTCATCCCAGGCGTTTTGTTCGATGTTGTAGACCAGCGTGCGCGAGGCATTGGTGGCGTCAGTGGCGTGGACCTTGCCGCCAGTCAGGCGCCAAATCAGGAAGCTGTCGATGGTGCCGGCCAGCAGTTCGCCCTTCTCGGCGCGTTTTCTGGCGCCCTTCACCTTGTCCAGCATCCAGGCGATCTTGGTGCCGGAGAAATAGGGATCGAGCAGCAGGCCGGACTTTTTCGTGAATTTCTTCTCCAGCCCCAGCTTCTTCAGTTTCTGGCATAGCGGCGCGGTGCGGCGGTCCTGCCAGACAATCGCGTTGTGGATCGGCTCGCCGGTCTCCTTGTCCCAGATGACGACGGTTTCGCGCTGGTTGGTGATACCGATCGCGGCAACGTCCGCTGCGTTGCGGCCGGCTGTCTTCAGCGCGGCCCTCACCGTTTCCACGACGCTTGACCAGATTTCCTCGGGATCATGCTCGACCCAGCCGGAGGCCGGATAATACTGGGTGAATTCCTTTTGCCCGCTGCCGACGACCTTCATCTTGTCGTCGAACAGGATCGCCCGGCTCGATGTCGTGCCCTGGTCGATTGCGAGGATATATCCGGTCATTCTCTCTCCCGTCGAAGCGAATTCAAGGTGCTACGATGTCTCGACGCCCGATGGCGCGGAGCCGTTCACGCAAACAGGGGAGACGGCAACATGCCGCCTCCCCTGAGTATGGCGATGCGGGCGCGAACGCCCGCATCAAACAGCCCTATTGCTGCCAGCTCTTCACCAGCTCGTCATAGTTGATGGTGACCGGTTTTTCCTTCTCGTTCTCGATCTTGAGCTGAGGAGCGAGATTGCCCTTCTTGACCGCATCGGCGTTCCAGTAGGCGAGGTCATGCTCTTCGGCCATCTTCGGGCCGATATCGCCCTGGACGCCCGACTTCTCGATGCGGCTCATCACCTTTTCCTGCTCGGCGCAGAGCGAGTCCATTGCTTCTTGCGCGCTTTTGGCGCCCGACGAAGCATCGCCGATCGCCTGCCACCAGAGCTGTGCCAGCTTCGGATAATCCGGCACGTTGGTGCCGGTCGGGGACCATTGGACGCGTGCCGGCGAGCGGTAGAACTCGATCAAGCCGCCGAGCTTCGGCGCACGCTCGGTGAAGCTCTTGTCGTGGATCGTGCTCTCGCGGATGAAGGTCAGGCCGACATGGCTCTTCTTCACGTCGACCGTCTTCGAGGTGACGAACTGCGCGTAGAGCCAGGCGGCCTTGGCGCGGTCGGTCGGCGTCGACTTCATCAGCGTCCAGGAACCGACGTCCTGATAGCCAAGCTTCATGCCGTCCTTCCAGTAGACGCCATGCGGCGACGGCGCCATGCGCCACTTCGGCGTGCCGTCGTCGTTCAGCACCGCCTTGGCGCTGGCGTCGACCATGCTGGCGGTGAACGCGGTATACCAGAAGATCTGCTGGGCAACCGCGCCCTGCGCCGGCACCGGCCCTGACTCGGAGAAGGTCATGCCCTGGGCTTCCGCCGGTGCATAGGCCTTCAGCCAATCGAGGTACTTCTGGATGGCATAGACGGAAGCCGGACCATTGGTGTCGCCGCCGCGCGCCGTGCAGGAACCCACCGGACGCGAATTCTCGTCGACCTTGATGCCCCATTCGTCGACGGGCAGACCGTTCGGAATGCCCTTGTCGCCATTGCCGGCCATCGACAGCCATGCGTCGGTGAACCGCCAGCCGAGCGACGGGTCCTTCTTGCCATAATCCATATGGCCGTAGACCTTCTTGCCATCGATCTCGCGGCCGGTGAAGAACTCGGCGATGTCCTCATAGGCCGACCAATTGACCGGCACGCCGAGGTCGTAGCCGTATTTGGCCTTGAAGTCCGCCTTGTTCTTCTCGTCATTGAACCAGTCGTAACGGAACCAGTAGAGGTTCGCGAACTGCTGGTCGGGAAGCTGGTAGAGCTTCTTGTCGGGCGCGGTGGTGAACGAGGTGCCGATGAAATCCTTCAGGTCGAGATTCGGGTTGGTGACATCCTTGCCGTCGCCTGCCATCCAGTCAGTCAGGTTGCGCACCTGCTGGTAGCGCCAGTGCGTGCCGATCAGATCGGAATCGTTGACCCAGCCGTCATAGAGGTTCTGGCCGGTCTGCATCTGGGTCTGGATCTTCTCGACGACGTCGCCTTCCTGGATGACGTCATGCGTGACCTTGATGCCGGTGATGGCCGTAAAGGCCGGCGCCAGCACCTGCGATTCATACTGATGCGTGGCGATGGTTTCGGAGACCACCTTGATATCCATGCCGGCGAAAGGTTTCGCGGCATCGATGAACCATTGCATTTCGGCTTCCTGGCCGGCGCGGTCGAGCGTCGAGAGGTCGCCAATTTCCTTGTCCAGGAAGGCCTTGGCCTCGTCCATTCCGGCATAGGCATTGCTGGCCCCGAGCAACAGGACAAGCGCAGTTGTTGATGTCAAGAATTGCCGTCGCATGTATTTCCTCCACTGTTAAAGTTCAAAGTGCGATCTGGATCGGCGGCCGGCACGCCGCCGTTCCAACAGTTTCCCCCTCTATACGTAGCGGAACACGCCGACGGCGAAGACCACGGAGAGAGCGAGAGCCCACCACAGATTGGGTCCGACTAGACCCAGCCAAGCGAGATGGATAAAGGCGCTGCCCAGCAGCGACAGGAACAGGCGGTCGCCGCGCGTCGTTTCGAAGCGCAGCACGCCGACGCGCGGATTGCCGCCCGGCGAGACGTATTCCCACACCGCCATGCCGCAAAGCAGCAGAAAGATGGTTCCAAAGAAGGCCGCGGTCGGCCACGTCCAGGCCATCCACGAAAAATCGAGGTTGGACGAGAGGTTAAATCCCCACAGGCGGATATTGGCCGGGTCGCTGAAGCCCACCGTTATCGCCACGAAATCGATTTGAAGTGCCACCCAGGCCACGACGACCAGGGCAAGAAACAGCACGGCCCACCACCATGGGCTTCTGTCGACCTGCTCCATCATACCCTCCCCAGGGCAAAGCCCTTGGCGATGTAGTTGCGCACAAACCAGATGACGAGCGCGCCGGGAATCAGCGTCAGCACGCCGGCGGCGGCAAGCAACCCCCAATCCATACCGGCGGCCGAAACGGTGCGGGTCATGGTCGCGGCGATCGGCTTGGCATCCGTGGTCGTCAGCGTGCGGGCGATCAAGAGCTCCACCCACGAGAACATGAAGCAGAAGAAGCACGCCACGCCGATGCCGCTCGCAATCAGCGGCATGAAGATCTTGATGAAGAAGCGCGGGAACGAATAGCCGTCGATATAGGCGGTCTCGTCGATCTCCTTGGGCACGCCCGACATGAAGCCTTCGAGGATCCACACCGCCAGCGGCACGTTGAACAGGCAATGCGCCAGAGCCACGGCGATATGGGTGTCGATAAGGCCGAAGGCCGAATAAAGCTGGAAGAATGGCAGCGCGAACACCGCCGGCGGCGCCATGCGGTTGGTCAGCAGCCAGAAGAACAGATGCTTGTCGCCGAGGAAGCGATAGCGCGAAAAAGCATAGGCAGCAGGCAGTGCCGCAGCCACCGAAATCACCATGTTCATAACCACATAGGTGATCGAGTTGATGTAGCCCGAATACCAGGACGCGTCGGTGAAGATGGTGCGGTAATTCGCCAATGTCGGCGCGTGCGGGTAGAGAGTCAGCGACGAGACGATCTCGCCATTGGTCTTGAAGCTCATATTGATGAGCCAGTAGATCGGCAAAAGCAGAACGACGATGTAGAGCGTCGGCACGATCCACCACCAGCGCGACTCCTCGCCGCGACGGCGCATCAGCCGTGCGATCTCGTCCTGTCGTAGCGTGCTGGCGAGCCCTTCCGAAGCTGTCGTCTCGCTCACCCTATCGGCTCTCTCTTCGGTGCGGCTCATCTCAACGCTCCGCGTCGTAATTGGTCATCACGGTGTAGAACACCCACGACAACAGCAGGACGATAAGGAAGTAGACCAGCGACATCGCCGCCGCCGGGCCGAGGTCGAACTGGCCGAGCGCGGTCTTGACGAGATCAATCGAAAGAAAGGTCGTCGAGTTGCCGGGGCCGCCACCGGTGACCACGAACGGCTCCGTGTAGATCATGAAGCTATCCATGAAGCGCAGCAGCACGGCGATCAGCAGCACGCGGTTCATCTTCGGCAGCTGGATGTAGCGGAACACCGCCCAGCGCGAGGCACCGTCGATCTTGGCTGCCTGATAAAAGGCATCCGGGATCGAGACCAGGCCGGCATAGCAGAGCAGGACGACGAGGCTGGTCCAATGCCAGACGTCCATGATGATGACCGTGACCCAGGCGTCATATGGGTCTTGCACATAATTATAGTCGATGCCGAGCGCGTTGACGTAATAGCCGAGCAGGCCAATGTCGTTGCGCCCGAACACCTGCCAGATGGTGCCGACGACGTTCCACGGGATCAGCAGCGGCAACGCCATCAAAACAAGGCACACAGGCACGCCCCAACCCTTCTTCGGCATATTGAGCGCAATGAAGATGCCGAGCGGCACTTCGATCGCCAGGATGATAAAGGAGAAGACAAGGTTGCGGATCATCGCCTGCCAGAAGCGGCTCGAGGAAAGCAGTTCCTCGAACCATTCCGTGCCGGCCCAGAAGAAGACGTTATTGCCGAAAGTGTCCTGCACCGAATAATTGACGACCGTCATCAGCGGTATGACCGCCGAGAACGCCACCAGCAGCAACACCGGCAGCACCAGGAACCAGGCTCTGTTGTTCCAGGTCTTTTCCACTTCAGGCTCCCATCTCGACGCGCCAGGAATCGGCATAGATGTTGATGCCGGCTGGGTCGAACCGCACCTTCGGATCAGCCGGAACTGTCTCGTCCTCGCCGATGACGGCGGCGATCTCGCGCCCTTCGAGATTGGCACGGACCACCTTGTGGCGGCCGACGTCCTCGACCTTGCTGATCCGGACGGCCATGCCCTGTCTGCCCAGGCGCACATATTCGGGACGGATGCCGAGCTCGATGGCGCCCTCACCCGCCTTGGGCACGCCCGGCAGTTCGATCTGCTGCGAGCCCAGCCGCGCAGTCTTGCCGTCGATCGCCACCGGCATGACGTTCATGCCGGGCGAGCCGATGAAATAGCCGACAAAGGTGTGGCGCGGGCGCTCGAACAGCTCTGCCGGTGTGCCGATCTGTACGATTTCGCCGTCATACATGACGACCACCCTGTCGGCGAAGGTCAACGCCTCGGTCTGGTCGTGCGTGACATAGACCATGGTGTAGCCGAAGCGGCGGTGAAGCTGCTTCAACTGGGAGCGCAGCACCCATTTCATATGCGGGTCGATGACGGTCAAAGGCTCGTCGAACAGGATGGCGTTGACGTCGGAGCGCACCAGCCCGCGCCCGAGCGAGATCTTCTGCTTCTGATCGGCTGTCAGTCCGCGGGCCTTTCGTTTGGCCATATCGGCCAGCCCGGTCATCTCCAGCGTTTCGCGCACCTTACGGTCGACGTCGGCCTCCGGCACGCCGCGATTGCGCAGCGGGAACGCCAGATTGTCGTAGACCGTCATCGTGTCGTAGATCACCGGGAACTGGAAGACCTGGGCGATGTTGCGCTCTTGGGTCGACAGATTGGTCACGTTCCTGCCGTTGAACAGCAACTGGCCGTGTGAGGGATGCAGCAATCCCGAAATGATATTGAGCAGCGTAGTCTTGCCGCAGCCGGACGGGCCGAGCAGCGCATAAGCGCCGCCATCCTCGAAGGTGTGGTGCACTTCCTTCAGCGCGAAATCGGCATCCGTGCGCGGGTTCTGCAGATAGGAGTGACGGATATGATTGACATCGATGCGCGCCATCGCTTCCTCCTAAGCCGCCAGCTTCGGCGCGGCCACGGCGCGGCCGTGCTCGTCGAAGACCATGATGTGGCGCGGGTCGATGAACACCTCGACCTCCTCGTCCGGCTCGAAGTCGCGAATACCGTGGGTCAGCATGACCCAGCGCGCATCGGCAAAATCGAGATGGATGAAGCTTTCCGATCCGGTGATCTCAGTGATCGTCACCTTTGCGCGCACCGGCACTGCGGCGGCGTTGGGCCGATCGAGGGACAGATGATGCGGCTGGAAGCCGATCGTATAGATCGCATCGGCAATGCCGAAGAGTTCCGCCGGCACCGGCAATTTCACGCCGCCCTCGAGCAGGAAATCCAGGCCCTTCTTGGCAAGCACGATGGTGTTGAGCGGCGGATCGGCGAAGGTCCTCGCCGTCACCAGATCGACCGGTTTGCGGAACACTTCGATGGTCGGCCCAAACTGGGTGATGCTACCCTCGGAGAGCGTTGCCGTGTTGCCGCCGAGCAGCAAGGCCTCGTGCGGCTCGGTCGTGGCATAAACAAAGATTGTGCCGGCGGCCGCGAAGACTTTCGGCAGTTCCGCGCGTAATTCTTCACGCAGCTTGTAGTCGAGATTGGCGAGCGGCTCGTCGAGCAGCACGAGGCTGGCATTCTTGACGATGGCGCGGGCCAGCGCGGTGCGCTGCTGCTGGCCGCCCGACAGGCTGAGAGGCGTCCGGTCGAGATAGGGCGTGAGTTTGAGAAGGGCGGCCGCATTGCGCACCTCCCTGTCGATCGTTGCCTGATCCGTGCCGGCTACCCGCAGCGGTGAGGCGATGTTTTCGTAGACCGTCATCGCCGGATAATTGATGAATTGCTGGTAGACCATGGCGACGTTGCGCTTTTGCACCGGCATGCCGGTGACATCCTTGCCATCGAACCAGACTGAGCCCGAGGTCGGCACGTCGAGGCCCGCCATCAGCCGCATTAGGCTGGTCTTGCCGGAGAGCGTCGGCCCGAGCAGGACGTTGAGCGAGCCGTGCTGAAGCGTCAGCGAGACATCGCGGATATGTTCCGCCGCGCCCACCGTCTTCGTCACGTTTCTCAGTTCAAGCATGATGCCTCCTCCCAGGCTTTCTGCATCAGTCGGCCGTTCCTATTCGGCAGCCGCTACGTGCTGCCGGCTTATTCCGCGCATGAACTCCTCGAGCACTGCCGCCTGCTCACGGCTGAGACGCAGGCCGCGCTTGGTCCGGCGCCACAATACATCCTCGGCAGTCATTGCCCATTCGTTTTCGGCGAGGTAGCGCACCTCGGCTTCGTAGAGATCGGCGCCGAAGTTGCGGCCAAGATCGACGTTCGATTTGGCGAGGCCCAGCAGCTTCCTTGCGCGGGTGCCGTAGAGCCGGGTCAACCGGCGGGCCAGCCGGGCGTCGAGGAACGGGTACGCCGTTTTCAGTTTCGCCAGCTCGGTATCGAAGCCAGTGACGGGAAAGTCACCGCCCGGCAGCGGCGCGTTTGCCGTCCATGGCTTGCCGCGCCTGCCGAGAAAACCCTCGATCTTCTCGAGCATCGATTCCGACAATCGGCGGTAGGTGGTGATCTTGCCGCCAAAGGCATTGACGATCGGGGCGGCACCCTCGCCTCCATCGGCCTTCAGCACATAGTCGCGGGTGGCTTCCTGCGCCTTTGAGGCGCCATCGTCGTAGAGCGGGCGCACCGCGGAATAGGTCCAGACGATATCCGACGGCTTGACCGGCTGCGCGAAATATTCGCTTGCCGCAGCGCAGAGATAGTCGATCTCGACATCACTGATCCTGACGTCGTGCGGATCGCCGGGATAGTCCCGGTCGGTGGTGCCGATGAGCGTGAACTCGTCTTCATAGGGGATGGCGAAAATGATGCGCCCGTCCTTGTTCTGAAAGAAATAGGCGCGTGGGTCGTCGAATTTCTTGCCAACGACGATGTGGCTGCCTTGCACGAGGCGTACATTGTGCACGTCGTTCAAGCCGACGGTGGCCGACAGCACCTGATCGACCCACGGGCCGGCGGCATTGACCAGCAGCCGCGCCTTGACCTCCTCGGTATCGCCGGTCCGCACGTTTTCAAGCCTGACCGTCCAGAGATTGCCTTCGCGGCGTGCGCTGACGACCTTTGTTCGGGTTCGAATGGTTGCGCCGCGTTCGGCAGCGTCGCGGGCGTTCAACACAACCAGCCGGGCATCGTTGACCCAACCGTCCGAATATTCGAACGCCTTTCGAAACAGCGGCTTTAGCGGTTTGCCGGCCGGATCCTTGGCCATGTCCAGCGTTTTCGTCGGCGGCAGCAATTTGCGCCCGCCGATATGGTCGTAGAGGAAAAGCCCGAGACGAATCAGCCAGGCCGGACGCAGCCCCTTGGCGTATGGCAGCACGAAGCGCATCGGCCAGATGATATGCGGCGCGTTCCTCCACAGGACCTCGCGTTCCATCAGCGCTTCGCGCACCAGGCGGAACTCGTAGAATTCGAGATAGCGCAAGCCGCCATGGATCAGTTTGGTCGAGCCGGAAGAGGTTCCGCTGGCCAGATCGTTCATCTCGGCAAGAAATACCGAAAACCCACGCCCAACGGCATCGCGGGCGATGCCGCAGCCATTGATGCCGCCACCGATGACGAAAATGTCATGGATCGGTGATGCGCCCAAACAATCCTCCCTCGATTTCGCATTGCAGCATTTTTGGGTTCTTGCGAAACCGTACGGGAATTATTTCGAAATGATAACGAATGTCAAACGATATATGATTGGCGACAGGATGCCGCAACGGCATCTCTAGGAGAGCGACGTTTCGATCAGCTGAACTTCTGCCTCCTGGCAGATCTTACGCACCGATGGGATGTCGCAACGATCGGTGATAAAGGTGTTGACCTGCGACAGATGGCCGATGCGGACGGGCGCGGTGCGCTCGAACTTGGTCTGGTCCGACACGAGGATCACATGCCGCGCGTTGGCGATGATCGCCTGCGCGACTTTCACCTCGCGAAAATCGAAGTCGAGCAGTGCGCCGTCGTGATCGATGGCCGAGGCGCCGATCACCGCAAAATCGACCTTGAACTGCCGGATGAAATCGACCGCTGCCTCGCCGACCACACCGCCGTCGGAACCGCGTACGACACCGCCGGCGATCACCACCTCGATCGAAGGATAAACGCGCATCCTATTGGCAACATTGATGTTATTGGTGATGACCATCAAGCCGCTGTGATCGAGCAGCGACTTGCTGACAGCTTCCGTCGTTGTTCCGATATTGATGAAAAGAGACGCGTTGTCGGGGATCAGCCGGGCTGCTGCGCGGCCGATCGCCTCCTTCTCCTCGGCGGCGATCTTGCGCCGAGCCTCATACTCCATGTTCTCGATGCCGGACGGGAACAATGCCCCGCCATGAATGCGAGACAAAAGCCGCTGGTCGCAGAGATCGTTGAGATCCTTGCGGATCGTCTGCGGCGTCACGTTGAAATGCGTCGCCAACTCCTCGACCAGTACGCGGCCATGGTCCTTGGCCATCTGGATGATTTCGGAATGACGCGGCGACAGATACATCTAGCAACCTCTCGTTTTCGTTTTACTTGTCTATAACGGAAAACGAAAGCCATGAACAGGAAGATCAGGTGACTGCAAGAAAAGCCCCGGCGCACCCTCGATGATGCCGGTCAGCCCAGGCCGCGCGCAATTTCAGTAATGACCTCGAAAGCAGTATCGACATCCGCCGCTGTCGTTTCGAACTGCCCGACCTGAAAGCGGATCGCCACCTTCCCGTCCACCCGGGTTTGCGTCAGGTAGATGCGGCCGTCATCGTTGATCGCGCTGACCAACCGCAAATTGTGCTCGTCAGAGTCGGCGCCCGCAGCCGCGAGATGCCGGAACGAGAACAGCGACAGCATCGGCTCGGTGACGATCTCGAAATCCGGTTCCTTTGCCAGCCTTGCGGCGAGGCTCTCGCTCCAGGCGACATGGTTGCGGACCATGGTCCGCAGATTTTCCAAGCCATGTGCACGCAGCAGGAACCAAAGTTTCAGCGCGCGGAACCTCCGGCCAAGCGGCACCGACCATTCGGAGTAGTTGATGACTCCGTCGCGGCCATGCGTTTTCAGGAATTCGGGCTTGATCGCCAGCGTGCGCACGAGGTCTTCCGGCTGACGGATGAACTGCATCGAGCAATCGAACTGTGCGCCCAGCCATTTATGCGGGTTGAAGACAATGGAATCCGCATGTTCGGCGCCTGCCCAGAAATGCCGGAACTCGGGGCAGATCATGGCGGAGCCAGCCCATGCGGCATCGACATGCAGGTAGAGCCCGTGCCGCTTAGCCACCGCGGCAACAGCCGCCACATCGTCGGTGCCGCCGGTACTTGTGCCGCCGACGCTGGCGATGATCCCCGCCGGCAGCATGCCGTTTTCGCGGTCGGTGACGATCGCGGCTTCCAGAGCCGCCGTCTGCATGGCGCGGAAGCGTCCGGCGACCGGAATGCGCACGAGGTTCGCCTCGCCGATGCCCGACACCCAGATCGCCCGGTCGATGGAAGTATGGACTTGGCCGGAAGAATAGACCCGCACGACCGGCTGGCGTTGCAAGCCGTTCTTGTTACCTTGCCAGTCGAGCGCGCGCTCGCGCATGGTCAGCACGGCGGCAAGCGTCGCCGACGAAGCCGAATCCTGCATGACGCCGGAAAATCCCTCCGGCAGACCAAGCGCCTGCCGCATCCAGTCGACGACACGCGTCTCGAGTTCGGTTGCCGCCGGCGAGGTCTGCCAAAGCATGCATTGCGCGGCCATGGCGGCAACCAGATACTCGGCCACGACCGAGGCCGGTGCCGCATTGGCCGGGAAATAGGCGAAGAAACGCGGATGCTGCCAGTGCGTCATGCCCGGCAGAATCTTTTGCTCGAAATCGGCGAAGATTGCCTGCATCGTTTCGCCATTTTCCGGCGGTGCGACATCGATGCTTTTGAAGATTTCGCCCGGCTCGACAAACGGCCGCACCGGTCTTTCGCGAAGGCTGTCTCTGTAGTCGGCGCCCCATTCGGCCGCTCGCAGCGACCATTCGCGGAATTCGTTGCTATTCATCTTCGCCTCCGTAGCGGCTCGTCGAGCCGCCATCAAAGAGCACGAAAAACGAAGGTTTTCATTCGGGAAAATCAGGCAAGCTGGCAAAGGCAGTCTTCAGCGCGTTCGACCAGCTATCCGAGATCGTGCGATAATATTGATCATCCTGGGTTATTCGCTTTTTGAGGCCGACCTTGAAGGTGTCCTTTTCATAGAACAGCAGGTCGAGCGGCAGGCCGACCGACAGGTTCGACTTCAGCGTCGAGTCGAACGACACAAGCAGCAACTTCACCGTCTCGGCGAAACTCATCGTCCTTTCATAAGCGCGGATGATGATCGGCTTGCCGTATTTGGTCTCACCGATCTGGAAGAACGGCGTGTCGTCGGTGGATTCGATGAAATTGCCTTCCGGATAGATCATGAACAGGCGCGGCGCGCTGCCCTTGATCTGACCGCCGAGGATGAAGGAGGCGTTGAAATAGGAATCCGCCTTTTCGCCCGCCGGCGACGAACTGGCGATGACCTCCTTGACGGTGTCTCCGACCAGCCGCACTGTCTGGTACATGGAAGGCGTTTCGAGCAGCGTGGCACGGCGCTCCGCCACTGCCTTGGTGCGTTCGTCGAGCAGGCTGACCACGGCCTGCGTCGTCGCCAGATTGCCGGCCGACATCAAAACGATGACGCGCTCGCCCGGCTCTTCCCAGACATGCATCTTCCTGAAGGTCGAGATCGAATCCATGCCGGCGTTGGTGCGCGTGTCCGACATGAACACGAGCCCGCGATCGATCTTCAGGCCGACGCAATAGGTCATCGAATCTCTTTGGCAACAATCTTGGCGGAGATTACTGCTCCACGGTGACGGTGACGGCAAGCTGTTCTTCCGCCTGTCCCAGCCGAATTCCCGATACCGGTGTGGCGTCGCGATAATCGCGGCCAGTCGCCACCTTTACATAACGCTCGTCGGGAGAAATGCCGTTGGCGACGTCGAAGGCGACCCAGCCGAGGCCCGAGACATGCGCCTCGGCCCAGGCGTGGCTTGCCGCCTGCTCGATCGCTGCATTCATCATAAGGTAGCCACTGACATAGCGCGCCGGAAAATCCATGGCGCGCGCCGCCGCAACGAAGATGTGGCTGTGGTCCTGGCAAACGCCGGTCTTGAGCGCCAGGGCCTCTTCGGCCGGCGTCGTCGCGTTGGTGGTGCCCGGCGTATAAGCGACGCGCTCGCCGATCATCGCCATCAACCGGTGCAGCCTTTCGATGTCGGTGCCCTTGCCGACCGAGGCAGCAAGCTCGCGAATGCCGCTGCCGATCATCGTCAGCGGCGTTTCGTGGCCGAACAGCCAGAGCGGCACGAAACCCTGGTGCGGCCCGCAGACGCCGGCGGTGTCGCGCGTCACCACTTCGCCGGCTGCTTCGACGGTGATGAAGTCGCGCTCGCCCTCGACGCTCAACAGCCGGGTATCATTGCCGAAATGGTCGGTGAAGCGCACTTCCTCGCGTGCGCCTTCGATCTTCAGCGCCCAGGACAGTACCGTCTGGGTGCGCCCGTTTACCGGGAGCAGCCGCAAACGCTGCAACAAATAATGCACCGGCGCATCGTAGCGGTATTCGGTCCGGTGGGTGATCTTCAGCCGCATCGCACTCGTCCCTGGAGCATGAGCTTTTCCGAAAACCGGTCTCCGCTTTTTGGGGTCATGCTCAATAGAACCTGTAATCCTGCGCGATCTCGTCGCCGAGTCTGGTGTTGTCGCGGATGAAATTGGCCAGGAATTCATGCAGGCCGGCGTCGAAAATATCCTTGATCGAGCCGGCGGTAAGCATGGCCTGGGTCTTGGCAGCCGTCGCATGGCAGGCGTGGCGCTCACCATAGTCGTCACCCAGGAATTTGAGATGCTCCGTCAGGAAGCGATAGCAAAAGGTCAGCGAGCGCGGCATGCGGACATTGAGGATCAGATAGTCGGCGATGTTGCTCGGCTTGTAGTCGGCGTCATAGACCCAGCGGTAGGAGCGGTGCGCCGATACAGAGCGAAGGATCGATTCCCACTGGTAGTTGTCGAGCGTCGAGCCGACCCAGGAAATCGACGGCAACAGCACGTAGTATTTCACATCCAGGATGCGCGCGGTGTTGTCGGCGCGTTCGACATAAGTGCCGAGCTGCGAAAAATCGAAAATCTCATTGCGCAGCATCGTGCCGTAGAACGAGCCGCGGATCAGCGCCGTCTCGCGTTTGATTGCGTCGAGCGCGTTGGGCAGGTCGCGCTCGTCGATCGGCTTGGCTAGCATCCGCTTCAGCGACATCCAGGCTTCGTTGATGCTTTCCCAGGTTTCACGCGTCAACGCGGTACGCACCATGCGGGCATTGTTACGGGCCGTTTCGATAGACGACATCGTGCTCGACGGGTTCGATGTGTCGCGCAGCAGATAGTCGGCGACATTGGCGGCGGTGTAGTCGGAATATTTCTGCGTGAAGCTGGCGTCCGAACCGGCGCTAAGCAGCACCGAATTCCACTCCTCCGAAGCGTTCTGAGTACGGGTTAGCGCCATGCGCAAGCCAGCATCCACCAGCCGCGCCATGTTTTCCGCCCGCTCGATATAGCGGTTCATCCAATAGAGCCCGTTGGCGGTGCGACCGAGAAGCATGTCAGGCGGCCCTGAGGCGAATGGTGGACGGTGGACGGTGAATGGTGACTATCCAGAACCTAAGCCACGATGCCGCGTGCTTCATTTCAGGGCATTTCACCAACATTACGACCCATATCCTTATCTATTCACTATTCACTACTTCCACTCTAATCATCCAACACCCAGGTATCCTTCGTGCCCCCGCCTTGCGAGGAATTGACGACCAGCGAGCCTTCCTTGAGCGCTACTCGGGTCAGCCCGCCGGGCACGATCTGGATACGGTCGGAAACCAGCACATAGGGGCGCAGATCGACATGACGCGGCGCCAGCCCCTTGTCCGTCAGGATCGGACAGGTCGACAGCGCCAGCGTCGGCTGAGCAATGTAGTTCGATGGTTTTGCCGCGAGCTTTTTGGAAAAATCCTCGCATTCCTTCTTGGTCGCCGCCGGACCGACCAGCATGCCGTAACCGCCGGACCCGTGGACCTCCTTGATGACCAGTTCATCAATGTGCTCGAGCACGTATTTCAGGCTGTCCGGCTCCGAGCAGCGCCAGGTCGGGATGTTGCCGAGCATCGCCTTGCGGCCGGTGTAGAATTCGACGATCTCGGGCATGTACGAATAGATCGCCTTGTCGTCAGCGATGCCGGTTCCCGGCGCATTGGCGATCGTGATGTTGCCGGCGCGGTAGACGTCCATAATGCCCGGCACGCCAAGTGCCGAGTCGGGGCGGAAGGTCAGCGAATCGAGGAACGAGTCGTCGACACGCCGGTAAAGCACGTCGATCTGCTTGTAGCCCTCGGTCGTGCGCATCGCGACATGGCCATCGACGACGCGCAGATCCTGCCCTTCGACGAGCTGCACGCCCATCTGGTCGGCAAGGAAAGCATGTTCGAAATAAGCTGAGTTGAAGCTGCCCGGCGTCAGCACGGCAATCGTCGGCGTGCCCTTGGTGCTTTGCGGCCGTACCGCCGCCAGCGACTGGCGCAGGAGCTGCGGGTAATTCTCCACCGGCCGCACCTTGATCTGCTGGAACAACTCGGGAAACAGCTGCATCATCGTCTCGCGGTTTTCCAGCATGTAGGAGACGCCGGACGGCGTGCGCGCATTGTCCTCCAGTACGTAGAACTCGTTCTCGCTAATGCGTACGATGTCGACGCCGATGATGTGGGTATAGACGCCGGCCGGCGGCCGCACCCCGATCATCTCGGGCAGGAACGCCTCGTTCCTGGCGATCAACTCCTTCGGCACCCGGCCGGCGCGCAAGATCTCCTGGCGATGGTAGATGTCGTCGAGAAAGGCGTTCAGCGCCTGGACGCGCTGCTCGATGCCTTGCGTTAGCCGTCGCCATTCATTGCCCGAAATGATGCGCGGAACGATGTCGAAGGGTATCAGCCGCTCCGATGCTTCCTGCTCGCCGTAGACGGCGAAAGTGATGCCTGTCTTGCGAAAGACGCGTTCGGCGTCCTGCATCTTCTCGGTAAGTCTGGCCGGGTCCTGTTCCTTCAGCCAGCGATCGTAAGCCGAATACGGTTTTCTCAGCCCGGAAACTTCCGGAAGCATTTCGTCGAACGCTGCCAATCGCATACTCCCCTGTGACGCCATTTCACTGGCCTCGCTGGAGAAAATCAAGCGCAATCGGCGATTTGGCGGGCGCCGGCGATCAGTATATCGCGGTTGCCTAAAATTAAGGCAGCACCAATAGGGCCCTGATCAGGCTTTGCCTTGTGTCCGGGCAAATGTCGGATGGAGATCAAAACGCGCGAAAGGTGACGACCGTAAACGTATCCTTGATTCCCGGGAGAATCTGCACTTTCTCGTTGACGAAGTGGCCGATGTCTTCCTCGTCGTCGACATAGAATTTGGCGAGCAGGTCGTAGTTGCCGGCTGTCGAGTAGATTTCCGAAGCAATCTCGGCATCGGCCAGGGCGCTGGCAACGTCGTAGGCCTTGCCCAGATCGCACTTTATCTGCACGAAAAATGCCTTCATTGCCTGGTCCTGTCCAACATCGCACGCTCTAATCGAGCGGCCCTTGTGGCAGACTGCCGCCCGGCTTTCAAGCATCGCCAATCGCTCAGGCTGTCTCGCCTCGACAATGCTTTCTCGGCTCGGACACGGACTGCCACGCCGAATGTTTACGCTCGGCTGAAACCCTGAAGCACGGCAAAGCGTATGGTATCATGTACCTTCAGGCAGCGATTTCTCGGGGACAACGGAGACAGGCCATGCGCCGCGCGTTTTTCGCATTCACAGTCCTTCCATTCATTTTCGCATCCCAGGCCTTTTCTGGCGACGCCGAAGTCAAAGCGGCGCAGACGGTCATCGATGGTCAGTTGAGGGCCTTCATCGCCAATGACGGAATGACGGCCTACAGCTTTGCCGCACCGAATGTGAAGCGCATCTTTCCGACCGTCGATACCTTCATGAACATGGTGACCAACGGCTATCCGCCGGTGCGCCAGCCGCAGACCTACTCCTTCGGCAAGGTTCGCGAGACGAGCCCGACCTCGATCATCCAGCAAGTGCTGATCGTCGGCCCGGATGGCAAGGACTACGAGGCGGTCTACACGCTCGAACTACAGCCTGACGGCAGCTTTCGGATCACCGGCTGCAGCCTGCGCGCGTCCACGTCGCTCAGCACTTGAGCCTTCGATCACCTCACTGGGACATCGCCCCGCCTCCAGCTTTCGGAAATCTCAGCTGAGCGTGCTTCCAACCTGCCAGCCTCGATCGCTTCACGAATGTCGCGCATCAGCTGCTGGTAATAGGACAGATTGTTCCAGGTAAGGAGCATCGCCCCAAGTGCCTCTTGCGAGCGCACCAGATGGTGCAGATAGGCGCGCGAATAGTCGCGTGCGGCCGGGCAGTCGCTTTCCTCATCGAGCGGACGCGGATCGTCGGCATGGCGGGCGTTGCGAAGATTGACCTTGCCGCGCCGCGTGTAGGCAAGACCGTGGCGCCCTGCCCGCGTCGGCATCACGCAATCGAACATGTCGATGCCGCGCGCTACCGACTTCAAGATGTCGTCCGGCGTGCCGACACCCATCAGGTAGCGCGGCCGCTCAACCGGCAGCTCCGGGCAAGTGATGTCGAGCATCTCCAGCATCACCGCTTGCGGCTCGCCGACAGCCAGCCCGCCGATCGCGTAGCCCTTCAGCTCCATTGCCTTCAGCGCCTGCGCCGAGCGCAGCCGCAGATCCGGCACGTCGCCGCCTTGTACAATGCCGAACATCGCCTTGCCGGGCTGCTCGCCGAATGCCGTCTTGCAACGCTCGGCCCAGCGCAACGACAACTCCATGGCACGCTCGATCTCGTTCTGCTTGGCCGGCAGAGCCGTGCATTCATCGAGCTGCATCTGGATGTCGGAATCGAGCAGCCCCTGGATCTCAATCGAACGCTCCGGCGACATCTCGAAGGCGCCGCCGTCGATATGCGAACGGAAGGTCACGCCGTTCTCGGTCAGTTTCCTCAGCTTCGATAGCGACATCACCTGGAAGCCGCCGCTGTCAGTCAGGATCGGATGCGGCCAGCGGGCGAACTCATGCAGGCCGCCGAGCCGCGCCACGCGCTCGGCGCCGGGTCTCAGCATCAGGTGGTAGGTATTACCAAGGATGATGTCCGAGCCGACGCCGCGCACCTGATCCATATACATGGCCTTCACCGTGCCGCCGGTACCGACCGGCATGAAGGCAGGCGTGCGGATTTCCCCGCGCGGCATGGTGATTGCACCACGCCGCGCCCTGCCGTCGGTCGCCAGCACCTTGAAGGTGAATGCGTCAGTCATTGAATTCCCTAGCCATCGAACTCCTTGTCAAATACCGGCGCGTCCGCAGCCTGCTTATCGAGCGATTGACGGTAGCGGATGCAGCCGCGCATGAATTTCGGCCACGGCGGCACGGCAATCGCCGGCTCGGTCTTTTCGGGCAAAAGCGACCACAGGTCGGGATGATGCCAGCACAGATCATGGCCGGTGGCGTCGCGGTGTTGGCGGATGCCGGCGCGTAATTTCCTGACCTCGCCGATCAATGCTTCGCGGTCGAAGGTTTCCAGGTCATCGTCCATTACTATCCTCCCTGAACAGAAGACTTGCGTCTCCATAGGAATAAAACCTGTAGCGATTCTCGATGGCATGCGCATAGGCCGCCCGCATCGTCTGCAAACCGCAGAAGGCCGAAACCAGCATGAACAGCGTCGAACGCGGCAGATGGAAATTGGTCATCAGCATGTCGGCGGTCTTGAAGCGATAGCCGGGGGTGATGAAGATGTCGGTCAGGCCTGACCATGCGGCCAGCCTGCCCTCCTCGCCAGCCGCGCTCTCCAGCAAGCGCAGCGATGTCGTGCCGACAGCGATAATGCGCCCTCCTTTTGCTTTCGCCGCATTCAGCGCCTCGGCGGTTTCCGCGCTGACCGAACCGGTTTCGGCGTGCATCTTGTGGTCCGCGGTGTCGTCCGCCTTCACCGGCAGGAATGTACCGGCGCCGACATGCAGCGTGACGAAACGGCGCTCTATGCCCTTGGCGTCGAGCGTCGCAAACAGCTCCGGCGTGAAATGCAGCCCTGCCGTCGGCGCGGCGACCGCGCCCTCCTCCCTAGCATAAATGGTCTGATAATCGCTGCGGTCGCGTTCGTCGTCGTCACGTTTGGAGGCGATGTAGGGCGGCAGCGGGATGTGGCCGACAGCGTGCAGCGCCTCGTCGAGGAACGGACCTGACAGGTCGAAGCCGAGCAGCACCTCGCCGCCTTCCCCCTTCTCGATCACGGTCGCATCGAGTTGGCCGAGAAAGCAGGAATTGGCATCATGACCGAAATGGATGCGATCTCCGGCGGCGATGCGCTTGCCCGGACGCATGAAGGCGAGCCACCGGTCGGGCGCCACCCGCATATGCAGCGTGGCTTCGACCTGCGCTGCTGCTTCGCCGCGCCGCCTGATGCCCTTCAATTGTGCCGGAATGACCTTGGTGTCGTTGAAGACCAGCACATCATCACCGGCCTTGAGCAGGGCCGGCAGGTCGCGCACCGTCAGGTCTTCGAGCCCCTCACCCGGCCTGACCACCAGCATCCTGGCGCTGTCGCGCGGCTCGGCTGGGCGAAGCGCGATGCGTTCTTCCGGCAGATCGAAGTCGAAAAGGTCGACGCGCAAGAAAACCCCGCCTCAAGGTTCCGGGCAGGTCACCGCCCAGGCACTGACACCGTCAATGCTCAACGTGCCGCCCATTGCGAAACTGGACTGCTCGCTGGCCTTGACCAGCCGCAATTTGGCGACGATCGAGCTGAGGCCCTCATCAGTGAGATCGATCAGCATGCGCTCGTCGTCTTCGAATGCCTGTCCAACGATGACTTTCGTTGAGCCTGGCTGGCCGTCCGTGGTCCATGTCTTGCCGCCGGCATCCAGCCACACCCGCGCCACCGCAATGACGGCCGTGTGTCCCATCAAAACATCAATCGATGCCGCGCCGCCGTCGGCGCTGCAAACGATCGATTCCGTCGCCAACGCCGGAGTGGCCGCCGCGACGAGCACAAGTACGATGGCCGCGACAGCCCGGCTGGTCATTTCACGTCGGCCGCGACCTTGAGCGATACGATCTTGTCGGGGTCCTGCACCGGTTCGCCGCGCTTGATCTTGTCGACATTGTCCATGCCTTCGATGACCTGGCCCCATACAGTGTACTGGCGGTTGAGGAAGGCGGCGTCGTCGAAGCAGATGAAGAACTGCGAATTGGCCGAGTTCGGGTTTTGCGAGCGCGCCATCGAACAGGTGCCGCGGCCATGGTTGGCGTTGGAGAACTCGGCCTTCAGATCGGGCTTGTCGGAACCGCCAGTGCCGGCGCGCGACGGCGCGAAAGACGGCTTGTTGGAATTGCCGAACTTCACGTCGCCGGTCTGCGCCATGAAGCCGTCGATGACGCGGTGGAAGACCACGCCGTCATAGGCGCCTTCGCGTGCCAGCTCCTTGATACGGCCGACATGGCCGGGCGCCAGATCTGGAAACAATTCGATGACGACCTTGCCCTTCGTCGTGTCCATGATAAGCGCGTTCTCGCGGTCCTTGATTTCGGCCATGTCAGAAATATCCTTTTGAAACTTGGGTTTACTTGCCGTCGGCGGCGATGCGCACCTTGATCATGCGATCGGGATCGGTCACCGTCCCGTTCTGCGCCTCGTCGCCTTTCTTGATGTGGTCCACCAGCTCCATGCCGCTGACGACATTGCCAACGATGGTGTACTGGCCATCGAGCGGCGGTGCCGGCGCGAACATGATGAAGAATTGCGAATTGGCGGAATTCGGATCGTCGGAGCGGGCCATGCCGACCACGCCGCGCTGGTAGTGCTCGGTGCTGGAGAATTCGGCCGGCAGGTCGGGAAGATCGGAGCCGCCGGTGCCGACAGCGTCGGCATTGAAGCCGCTCTTCATGTTGCCGAACTTGACGTCGCCGGTCTGCGCCATGAAGCCGTCGATGACGCGGTGAAAGGCGACGTTGTCGTAGGCGCCCTGGCGCACCAGCTTTTTGATCTGCGCGACGTGTTTCGGCGCAAGGTCGGGCCTCAGCGCGATGGTCACGTCGCCGTCCTTCAGCGTTACGATCATGGTGTTTTCCGGATCAGCGGCAAAGGCCGACACGGATGCGGTCACAAGACCGGCAAACACGGCAAGCAAGAAGGCAAGCTTTTTCAGCTGCATGGATCTTTCTCCGAATATCTTCGTTCATGCATGTCGTTACCCAAAGCCGGGTTCCACTTTTGGGTGACATGCATTTATTTCGCGAATTTGGCGGCGAGCGCGCCGGCCACGGCCGCCGGCACGAAGGGGCGGATGTCGCCTCCCATCGAAGCTATCTGGCGCACAAGTGTGGCGGTAATGGTGCGCACCGAGGGGCTGGCGGGCAGGAACACCGTCTGCAGCTCCGGCGCCATGGTCTCGTTCATGCCGGCCATCTGCATCTCATAGTCAAGATCGGTGCCGTCGCGCAGACCGCGGATCATGATCGAGGCGCCATGCTTCCTGGCCGCATCGATGACCAGCCCGTCGAAGGCGACCACTTTGATACGCGCACCGTCGCTGCCGAATTCCGCCTTCGCGGCCGTTTCGATCAGGCCAACCCGTTCCTCGAAGGAAAACAACGGCTTCTTGCCGGGATGGGTGCCGATCGCCGCATAGATTGTATCCGCCACGGCCAGCGATGCCTTCAGCACGTCGAGATGGCCGTTGGTCAGCGGGTCGAAAGAGCCGGCATAAAGGGCGATGCGTTCGGTCATGGCAGGTGCTTCTAGCGAGCCTCTCTCCTAAAGGCAAATCCGATCACCAGCCCGCCTGTTGAACCCTTTGGCCGACGTAAACGACAGATGAATGTGCCGCTCACAACAGCTTCACGCAGTGTTCACTAAGTTGCAGCTGCAGAAGATGAAACCAAACACCCATCTAATCGTTGTTAGGCGCAGGAGAACACGCACATGCTGATCTACATGCTTGCCACCGCAATGACCGTCGCCATGCTGATCGCTACCGTATTCGGGTTGCATCAGGAGGCACAGCGCGTCCGCGCCAAGGCCAATACCAAGCAGTTCGAAGGCTTCGGCATCCGTAGGCCTTATCGGCATTTCTAGAGCGTTTGCTGACAACGCCGGACCGACCTATCGGGCTGGCGGCGTCGTGGCAACTCACTCGACGTTGTTGTTGTCAGGCTCCCCACCTTCGGTAGCAGCGCCGCTTTCAGCCTCGACACTCTCTTCGATCTCTTCGTCTGCCTGCGGCTCCGAAATCCGCTCCACCGAAACGACCTTCTCGCCCTCTGCGGTATTAAAGATCGTAACGCCCTTGGTGGCGCGGCTGGCGAAACGAATGCCGTTAACCGGGACGCGAATGACGGTTCCGCCATCCGAAACCAGCATGATCTGATCATCATTGCCGACCGGGAAGGTCGCCACCAGACGGCCGATTTCGGCCGTTTTCGAAACGTCGGTAGCGCGGATACCCTTGCCGCCGCGACCGGTCAGGCGGAAATCGTACGACGACGAACGCTTGCCGTAGCCATATTCCGTCACCGTCAGCACGAACTGCTCGTGTGCCTTGAGGAATTCGTAGCGCTCGTCGGAAAGCTCCGCCTCTTCGCCGACCTCTTCGTTGGTAAGCTGGATTTCTTCCTCCTCACCGGCGGCGATGTCGGCGGCGAGCCGGCGTTCAGCCACCACCCGCTTAAGGTAGGCGGCACGTTCCGCCGGCGGCGCGTCGACATGCTCGATCACCGCCATCGAGATCACCCGGTCGCCATCGGCCATGGCGATGCCGCGCACGCCGACCGAATTGCGGCTCTGGAAGACGCGTACGTCG
Source organism: Mesorhizobium sp. M0410 (assembly GCF_040321435.1). Lineage (NCBI taxonomy): Bacteria > Pseudomonadati > Pseudomonadota > Alphaproteobacteria > Hyphomicrobiales > Phyllobacteriaceae > Mesorhizobium > Mesorhizobium sp. M0410. Next base: position 61,784 of record NZ_JAMYRN010000007.1, on the reverse strand, counting down.
CTGACCGGGAAGCGGATGCACTGGCCGGAACTTGCCGTCAAAAGCACGTCGTCATTATCGGTGCAGGTCTCGACGCCGAGGATCTCGTCGCCTTCCTCGTCCAGCTTCATGGCGATCTTGCCGTTGCGGTTGACCTGGACGAAGTCCGACAGCTTGTTGCGACGCACGGTGCCGCGCGTGGTGGCAAACATGACGTCGAGCTCGCCCCAGCTCGTCTCATCCTCCGGCAGCGGCATGATCGTGGTGATGCGCTCGCCCTGTTCGAGCGGCAGCATATTGATCAACGCCTTGCCGCGCGATTGCGGGTTGCCGATCGGCAGGCGCCAGACCTTTTCCTTGTAGACGATGCCACGCGAGGAGAAGAACAGCACCGGCGTGTGCGTGTTGGCGACGAACAGCCGGGTGACGAAATCCTCTTCCTTGGTCGACATGCCGGAGCGGCCCTTGCCGCCGCGGCGCTGCGCCCGGTAGAGCGACAGCGGCACGCGCTTGATGTAGCCGGAATGGCTGACCGTGACGACCATGTCCTCGCGCTGGATCAGGTCCTCGTCTTCCATGTCCGCCCCGCCCTCGGCGAGCTCGGTGCGGCGCGGCGTGCCGAACTCGTCGCGCACGGCGATGAGCTCGTCCTTGACGATCTGCTGGACGCGGGCGCGGGACGACAGGATGTCCAGGTAGTCCTTGATCTCGTCGCCGATCGTGTTCAGCTCGTCGGCGATCTCGTCGCGGCCGAGCGCGGTTAGGCGCTGCAGGCGCAGTTCGAGGATGGCGCGCGCCTGCTCCTCGGAGAGATTGTAGGTACCGTCCTCGTTGATGCGATGGCGCGGGTCGTCGATCAGAAGAATCAGCGATTCCACGTCGCCCGAAGGCCAGCGCCGCTCCATCAACTGCTCGCGCGCCGTCTGCGGGTCCGGAGCGCTGCGGATCAGCTTGATGACTTCATCGATATTGGCAACAGCGATGGCAAGGCCGACCAGCACATGGGCGCGGTCGCGCGCCTTGCGGAGCAGGAATTTCGTGCGCCGGCTGATCACCTCCTCGCGGAAGGCGACGAACGCCTTCAGCATGTCGGTGAGCGTCAGCAATTCCGGCTTGCCGCCGTTCAGCGCCACCATGTTGGCACCGAAGGACGTCTGCAGCGGAGTGAAGCGGTAAAGCTGGTTGAGGATGACGTCGGCGACGGCGTCGCGCTTCAGTTCGATGACGACGCGGTAACCCTGGCGGTCGCTCTCATCGCGAATGTCGGAAATGCCCTCGATGCGCTTGTCGCGCACCAGTTCGGCCATCTTCTCGATCATCGATGCTTTGTTCACCTGATAGGGAACCTCGGTGATGACGATCGATTCACGGTCGTTGCCGCGCGCCTCGATGTTGACGCGGCCGCGCATGACGATGGAGCCGCGGCCGGTCGAATAGGCGCTGTAGATGCCGGAACGGCCAAGCACGATGCCGCCGGTCGGGAAATCCGGTCCCGGAATGATCTCCATCAGCGCCGGAAGATCGATCGCTGGATTGTCGATGAGGGCAATGGCGCCGTTGCAGACCTCGCCCAGATTGTGCGGCGGGATGTTGGTGGCCATGCCGACGGCGATGCCGCCGGAGCCGTTGACCAGCAGGTTCGGAAAGCGCGCCGGCAGGACTTTCGGTTCGCTGCCCGACGCATCGTAAGTGTCCTGGAAATCGACGGTGTCCTTGTCGATGTCTTCCAGCAACTCATGCGCGACCTTGGTCAGCCGCGATTCCGTGTAGCGCATCGCCGCCGGCGGATCGCCGTCGATCGAGCCGAAATTGCCCTGCCCGTCAATCAGCGGCACGCGCAGCGACCAGTCCTGCGCCATGCGCACCAAAGCGTCGTAGATAGAGGCGTCGCCGTGCGGATGGTATTTACCCATCACGTCGGCGACCGGGCGTGCCGATTTCACATATTTACGGTTCCAGTGATAGCCGCTCTCATAGGCGGCGTAGAGGATGCGGCGATGCACCGGCTTGAGGCCGTCGCGCACGTCCGGCAGCGCGCGACTGACGATCACGCTCATGGCGTAATCGAGATAGGAGCGCTGCATCTCCTCGATGATGGATATCGGCTCGATGCCGGTGGGGCCGCCGTCGGCGCCGCGCGGTGTCTTCTGGTCGGTCAAATCGGATCACAATCTAATCAGGAATCACTTGGTGCTTATATAGGAAGCCGGCCCGAAACTCCAACAATCGCGGCAGTTTTCCAATGTGGTTTTTAGCGGCAAATTCAAAAGGATACACCAATTGCGACGATATGGCCGTGGCACCCTTTCACCGGCGTCGCCGGCGGGCGCGATAAGTACCCGGCGCCTCGCCCATCAGCCGCCGGAAACGGCGGTTGAAGGTTGATAGATCGTTGAATCCCGCCGCAAAGGCGATCGCCGAAATTGTGTTATCTGACGTCCGCAGCCGCACGGCTGCCCTGTGCAGCCGCGTTCTCAGCAGGAATTGGTAGGGCGTCATGCCGGCAACGTGCCGGAAGGTGCGCAGGAAATGGTAAGGGCTGGTGGCGGTCTCGTCGGCGAGTTCGGCAAGCGAGATCGGCCGGTCGGCATCGACTTCAATGCGCCGCACCGCTTCGGCGACACGCTTCTGGTCGCGGCGGCTCGGGGTCCGTCCCCGATCCGTGGCGCTGCAAGCCGCTGTTACCGCGGCACCGGCAATGCGCAGGGCGAGTTCCTCGAACGCGCCGGTGTCGGCCATCTCGCGCGCCGCCTCCGCTTCGGCGAGCAGCGGCACCAGCGCCGGCAAGGGCGGCAGGCGCGGCGTGCTGAAATCGAGCGTCTTGGCGCCCGGCACGTCGGCGACGATCCGCTCCATACAGGCCGGTCCGAAATGGAAGGAGAGGCAGCGGTCGCCGGCGCCATGCTCGTGCCCGCACTCGTAGCATGTGCCGGGATTGCCGAGCAGGAGCGCGCCCGGCGCCAGCATCGCCGTGCCTTGGCGGGCACGATAGCGGAAGGTGCCGCTGGTTACGGCAGCAACGCAGAAATGCCGATGCTCCTCCTCGAATGGCCTGTCGGCGGCGCTGGCGGTGCAGATGACATCCGACACCTGCCAGCCTCGGCCCGACGCCAGCCTATGCGCGCTCGTCGTCATCGCCCAAACATAGCAATTTTTCCCAAGCGCAGAACCCCTGCCGGCCTCTATGCTTGCCGGTCTCCTGACAAGATGAGAGCGAAGCCATGTCCAATTCCTTTGCCAAGGCCCTGCACAGCGATGGGCCCACACCGGCCCTTGCCGAGAAACTGAACCTTTACGGCCGCTTCGTCGGCGCCTGGACGTTCGACGCCACGCGCCATCTCGAAGACGGTCAGGTGCTGACCGGGCGCGGCGAGGTGCATTTCGGCTGGGTCCTTGAAGGCCGCGCGATCCAGGACGTATGGATCCTGCCAGCTCGTGACGCTGGTTCCTCCCCTTCGCTCGGCAAATGGACCTTCTATGGCACGACGTTGCGCGTCTATGACCCAGGCGTCGACGCCTGGCACATCTTCTGGAGCGACCCGCGCAACCGGTATTACAGCCGCCAGTTGGGCCGCGTCGAAGGCGACACGATCGTCCAATTAGGCGCAGACGGCACCGGCCCTTCGGTACGCTGGAGCTTTTCCCGGATCACCGGAGATTCCTTCCGCTGGCTGGGCGAGCGTTCGTTTGACGACGGCGCCACCTGGCGTCTCGAAGTCGAGTTTCTGGCGCGCCGCACCGCCAGCCCCTGATCCGCACGGTTTCCACTGGCTTCGCTTTGCTCTACCAATCCCGTTAACCGGCATTGCCGGCGGGGAGGGTCAGCATGCCGAGCTTCGACAGCCTGTTCAACGCCTTCGTCACCATACTGGTGACGATCGATCCGCCCGGCCTGGCGCCGCTCTTCCTTGCCGTGACCCGCGGCATGAACCGCGAGGAGCGCAACCAGGTCTCCGTGCGCGCCTCGATCATCGCTTTCCTGGTGATGGCATTGTTCGCAATCGCCGGCGCGTCGATCCTGTCGGTCTTCGGCATCACCCTGCCGGCCTTCCGCGTCGCCGGCGGCTTTCTGCTGTTCTTCATCGCCTTCGAAATGGTGTTCGAGCGCCGGCAGGACCGTAAGGAGAAGATCGGCGACGTCGCCATCACCAGGGACATGATCCACAACATCGCCGCCTTTCCGCTGGCGATCCCGCTGATTGCGGGTCCCGGCGCGATTTCGGCGACCGTCCTGCTCTCAAGCTCGTTTCAGGGTTTTGGCGCGCAGACAGCCCTTGTCGGCATCATCGCCATCTGCCTCGTCATCACCTACCTGGTGTTCGTGCTGTCAGAGCGCATCGATCGTATCCTCGGCCAAACCGGCCGTTCGATCCTGACACGGCTGCTCGGCGTCATCCTGGCGGCGCTCGCCATACAGTTCGTCGCCGACGGCATCAAGGCGCTGATGGCGACCTAGGAACTGCCCTACTTCGCTGTCGTTTCAATGACTTCGAAGTCATGGGTAATCTCGGCAGTCTTGGCCATCATTGCCGAGGCCGAGCAGTATTTCTCGATCGAAAGCCCGATCGCCCGCTTCACCTTGTCGTGTGACAGCGCCCGGCCCTTGACGACAAAATGCATGTGAATGCGGGTGAACACCCTGGGATCGGCTTCTGCACGGTCGGCATCGAGTTCGACCACGCAATCTTCGACCGCCTCGCGCCCCTTTTCGAGGATATGGACCACGTCATAGGCCGAGCAGCCTCCGGTGCCGATCAGCACCAGTTCCATTGGGCTCGGCCCCGGCGTCTTGCCCTCCAGCCCGAACGCCGTGCCTAGCACCAGCTTGTGCCCACTGGCGGACTCGCCAACAAAAGTGCGCTCCTCCACCCATTTGACCCTTGCTTTCACTTGATACGTCCTTTCACCGCTCAAACGCACAACGTCCCGAAAATCCAAGACAGATTTTCGGGACGCCATTTCGTGGCCAAGGTGCTGGCGCTTGTCGCCGCAAGGGCAGTCCGCCCCGAGAAATCAGAACGGGATTTCGTCGTCCAGCTCGCGCGATGAACCACCGCCGCCGCCCTTGTTGGCGCCACCCCGATTGAAACTTTCGCCCGGGCCGGACTGGCCGAAATCGGAACCGCGGCTCGCACCGCCACCGGCATAGTTGCCGACCTGGCCGCCGCCCTCGCCCCGTGCGTCGAGCATCTGCAGCTCGCCGCGGAATTTCTGCAACACGATTTCAGTCGTATAGCGGTCATTGCCGGTCTGGTCCTGCCATTTGCGCGTCTGCAGCTGGCCCTCGACATAGACCTTCATGCCTTTCTTCAGATACTGCTCGGCCACCTTGGCGATCTGGTCGTTGAAAATCACGACATTGTGCCACTCGGTCTTTTCCTTGCGCTCTCCAGATGTCTTGTCGCGCCAGCTTTCCGACGTCGCGATGCGGATATTGACGACCGGGTCACCCGAATTCAGGCGGCGGATTTCAGGGTCCGCCCCGAGGTTGCCCACCAGAATGACCTTGTTGACGCTACCCGCCATGACACTTCTCCGCGCTCATCCGAAACCAAATTCCTTGTCGCTCCACCTTACAGGCTATGGACAATCCCTGCCTGCCGTGGCTGCCTTTTCCCACAAGGTTTTTGTTCTCTTTTCGTTCTAGTTTAAAGGTCCTGCACTGTCAATAGATGTCAGTAACAAGTAGGGTCTTGGCGCCGAATTTTCCACGAACCCTGAGATCGAGGCGAACTCAATGAAGATGGTCGAGCATGACGATCAGCCGCAAGAAGAATGGCGGACGGGAGTAAAGACCCGCATGCATGTCTCGGCCTGCAACGGCGCAACTCAACTTTGCATATTTGAACAATGGGTCGAACCCGCGGTTGGCGCCCCGACACATTGGCACCCGGTCGAGGAAGTGCTTACCGTCATCGCTGGCAGGGCCGAGATGTGGATCGATGACGAGCATCTCGTCTTGACTGCCGGACAGTCGCTTGTTGTTGCCGCGCACAGGCAACATGGCTTCCGAAACGTCGGCTCCGAACTGCTTCATATCCATGCCGTGCTCGCGTCACCAGTTTTTGAGGCAACGTTTAACGGATCGCCAGACATGGTGAGACGCTGGCTTCCGACGCGTTTGTAAAATCTCGCCCGTCGCAAAAAACACTGCCTGTCTTAAAAACGCGACTTGCCAAACCGATAAGTATCGACTTATGCTTCTGGAATGATCGAAGCAGAGATTTTTCGGGCACTGGCCGATCCAACGCGTCGCGCCGTCTATGAGCGGCTCGCCGACGGCGAGATGACGGTATCGGAACTCCGCAATGGCATGCCGGTTTCGCAGCCGGCAGTATCGCAGCATCTCGCGGTGCTGCGAGGTGCCGGCCTCGTGGTCGAACGCCGGGCCGGCCGCAATGCCTATTATCGCGCCGATCCGAACGGGCTTGCGCCGCTGCTCGGCTGGATCGAACGCTACCGCGCGTTCTGGCCAGAGCGCATCGAAAGGCTCAAGACGGTTTTGAAGGACATGGACCAATGACCAGCCGAGGCAAAGAACGCGCGGAAATGGCGGCAGACAAGATCGAGTTCGAGTGCGAGCTGCCCGAGCCGCCGGAAAAAGTGTGGCGGGCGCTGACAGTGCCGGACCTGCTCGCGGCCTGGATGATGCCAAACGACATTGAACCAAAGGTCGGCAACCGCTTTGCCTTTAAAGCGCCGGATGCGCCGATCGAGTGCGAAATCCTCGACGCGGATCCCGGACGGCTGCTGCGCTATTCCTGGCGGGAGCGGCCGGCGCCCGGCGATACGCGGGTGCCGCCCGGCAGCCCGGTGGAAAGCCCAATGAACGATAGGCCAGTGGATAGCATCGTCACCTTTACGCTCGACCGCACCGTTTCCGGCGGCACGCATCTGCGCATCGTCCATGATGGTTTTGCTCGGGCAGCAGTGCCGGAGATCGCCATGGCAGGCGCCGGTTGCCGACTTTCGTTTGAAGCGCGTACTCCCAAGTACAAGCAGATCGCCGCAAACACCGCGCGCCTCTTTATGCGCGCGGCCTGAACGACGACAGTCAAAGGAGATAACGATGAGCGGCCTTGCCAATTTGGTGCCGATGGTGATCGAGCAGTCGAGTCGCGGCGAACGTGCCTTCGATATATTTTCGCGGCTGCTGCGCGAGCGCATCGTCTTCATCAACGGGCCGATCGACGACGGCACCTCGGCGCTGGTCTGCGCCCAGCTTCTGTCGCTGGAATCCGACAATCCCGACAAGGAGGTCTCGCTCTACATCAACTCGCCGGGTGGCGTGGTGACCAGCGGTTTCGCCATCTACGATACGATGCAGTATATCAGCTGCCCGGTCTCCACCGTTTGTATGGGCTTCGCCGCCTCGATGGCCTCGTTTCTCCTGATGGCGGGCACGCCAGGGCGGCGTATCGCGCTACCCAACACCAGCATCGTGCTGCATCAGCCTCTCGGCGGTTTCCAAGGCCAAGCCTCCGATATCCAGCGCCATGCCGAGGGCATCCTTCGCACCAAGCGGCGCATGACCGATCTTTACGCCCATCATTGCGGCCGCACCTACGAAGAAGTGGAACGCACGCTCGACCGCGACTTTTTCATGACCGCCCAGGAGGCCAAGGATTGGGGACTCGTCGACCATGTTTTCGACACCCGCAAGCAGGCCGCATGAACGAGCAGGGCCGGCGGACGCAACCGACGCGATTGAGCGCCCGCAATTTCAGCGCCATCGGTCTGGTCTTGCCGCCATCACGGCACTATAGTCCGGCGATGACCGCCAGCCGTTCATCCAGCCTGTTGTGCCTTGCTATCGCTACTGTGGCCGGCACGAACATGCTGGTGGACATGGCATTTGCCCAAGATAATTCGACGTCTTCGCAAAAGGGCGCCCTGCCCGGCGTGACCAGCGACTATCGCATCGCCGAGCCAGGGCCGCAGCCTGAGCCCGACGACGCGGTTCCAAGCAGCGGCAACGGCACGTTCAAGATCGGCGATACCGACGTTCGAATTTCCGGCAGCATAACCATCGATGTCGCTACCGGCGGAATCAGGCCCCCCAGCCGGTAAGTTCGCCTGGCATGCACCACAAATGTGCCCTTCAAACGAACAGCCCCGTCATTGCTTGTGCAATTGACGGGGCTTCTTGGATCTAAAATCCAAATTGCCGGGAGTGTACTGCCGGCTTTTTATTTCGGATGCTTCGCGGCGTTCAGCCGACGATCCGACTAGCAGTCTCTGATTGTTGTGGGGATCGGCAGGTCAACGTTGGCAGGTAGCGCAAAACGCTTGGCCTAGCCACTTATACCTGCCGCGGCTCCAGCGACACGTGGAGCCTCAAGGAACTGTCCGGTGGAGTCATGCCTCTGCTCTCCTTCTGTTCGTTGCGACTGTCGTCGAAGCGCTCATCGCATAACCCGCGGCGTCTCGCAGGCTAGCCCCAGGCCGCGAGGCCATCGAAAGACGGCCGGCTTCGTTGACGTTTGGAGTCTGCCCCCGTGACAGATGGACGTCAACCTTGAATGGCCGATTACCGAAAAATGTGATCGCGAGACGCTTTGTGAACCCCGGGTGAACCCAGCCGCACGGGCAGCTTTTGTCAGGAGCGTGTTCGGCCTTTGTTCTTTCCGCTTGCCCGTTCGCGCGAAAGGCGGTTAAACGCTTTGGTCGAGAGTTGTGGCGTCTCTCGAAAAGGCGGCGAAATTACCTACATAGGGGATGGTCGGGAAAACCCGCCCATCCCACGAATTCCAGATTCTGAGGCGGCGACCGGCGATGGCCGACCATAAATATCTCTCCATTCGCGGGGCACGCGAACACAATCTGAAGAATGTCGATCTCGACCTGCCGCGTGACAGCCTGATCGTCATGACCGGGCTGTCGGGGTCAGGCAAGTCGTCGCTTGCCTTCGACACGATCTATGCCGAGGGCCAGCGCCGCTATGTCGAGAGCCTTTCGGCCTATGCACGACAATTCCTCGAAATGATGCAGAAGCCGGACGTCGACCAGATCGACGGCCTGTCGCCAGCCATCTCCATCGAGCAGAAGACCACCTCGAAGAACCCACGTTCGACTGTCGGCACCGTCACCGAGATCTACGATTATATGCGGCTTTTGTTCGCCCGCGTCGGTGTACCTTATTCGCCGGCCACCGGCCTGCCGATCGAGAGCCAGACGGTCTCGCAGATGGTCGACCGGGTGCTTGCAGTCGAGGAAGGCACCCGGCTGTTCATCCTGGCGCCGATGGTGCGCGGCCGCAAAGGCGAGTACCGCAAGGAACTGCTGGAGCTGCAGAAGAAGGGTTTTCAGCGCGTCAAGGTCGATGGCGTCTTCTACGAGATCGCCGACGTGCCCGCGCTGGACAAGAAGTACAAGCATGACATCGACGTTGTCGTCGACCGCATCGTCGTGCGCGGCGATCTGGCGACGCGGCTCGCCGATTCCATCGAGACCGCGCTGAAGCTTGCAGACGGACTGGCGGTAGCGGAATTTGCCGACAGGCCGCTCGACGCCAGCCAGACCGGCGAGGATTCGGTCAACAAATCGAAGAACGAGACGCATGAACGCATGCTGTTCTCGGAAAAGTTCGCCTGCCCGGTGTCCGGCTTTACCATTCCCGAGATCGAGCCCAGGCTGTTCTCCTTCAACAATCCGTTCGGCGCGTGCCCGACCTGCGATGGGCTCGGCAGCCAACGCGCCATCGATGCCAGCCTGGTCGTGCCCGACGAGAATGTCTCGCTGCGCGCCGGCGCCGTCAGCCCTTGGGCGAAATCGACGTCGCCCTATTATGCGCAAACGCTGGAAGCGCTGGGCGTTGCCTACGGCTTCAAGCTCGGCGACAAGTTCAAGGATCTGAGCGAAGAGGCAAAGCAAGCCATCCTGCACGGCACCGGCGAGCGCGAAATCACCTTCCACTACGATGACGGCCTGCGCTCCTACAAGACGACCAAGACCTTCGAGGGCGTCATCCCCAACCTCGAGCGCCGCTGGAAGGAAACCGAATCCGCCTGGATGCGCGAGGAGATCGAGCGCTTCATGTCGGCCACGCCCTGCCCGGCCTGCCGCGGCTATCGGCTGAAGCCCGAGGCGCTCGCGGTCAAGATCGCCGGCAAGCACATTGGCGAGGTCACCGAGCTGTCGATCCGCAAGGCCGACCAGTGGTTCACCGATCTGCCCGCTTCGCTCAACGACAAGCAGAACGAGATTGCGGTGCGCGTGCTCAAGGAAATCCGCGAGCGGCTGCGCTTCCTCAACGATGTCGGGCTCGATTATCTGACGCTGTCGCGCAACTCCGGCACGCTGTCAGGCGGCGAGAGCCAGCGCATCCGTCTTGCCTCGCAGATCGGCTCCGGCCTGACCGGCGTACTTTACGTGCTGGACGAGCCGTCGATCGGTCTGCACCAGCGCGACAATGCCCGCCTGCTCGATACGCTGAAGCATCTGCGCGACATCGGCAACACAGTGATCGTCGTCGAGCATGACGAGGACGCCATCCTGCACGCCGACTATGTCGTCGATATCGGCCCGGCCGCCGGCATTCATGGCGGCCACATCATCGCCCAGGGCACGCCGCAGCAGATCATGGCGACGCCCGCTTCGATCACCGGCAAATATCTGTCGGGCGAGCTCGAAGTGGCGACACCGGCAGTGCGGCGCGAGGCCAAGAAGAGCCGCCGGCTGAAGGTCGTCGGCGCGCGCGGCAACAATCTGAAGAACGTCACCGCTGAAATCCCGCTCGGCACTTTTACCGCCGTCACCGGCGTGTCCGGCGGCGGCAAGTCGACCTTCCTGATCGAGACCCTGTTCAAGGCGGCGTCGCGCCGCATCATGGGCTCGCGCGAGCATCCGGCCGAGCACGACCGCATCGAGGGGCTCGAATTCCTCGACAAGGTCATCGACATCGACCAGTCGCCGATCGGGCGCACCCCGCGCTCCAACCCCGCCACCTATACCGGCGCCTTCACGCCGATCCGCGACTGGTTCGCCGGCTTGCCGGAGTCGAAGGCGCGCGGCTACCAGCCGGGCCGCTTCTCGTTCAACGTCAAGGGCGGCCGCTGCGAGGCCTGCCAGGGCGACGGCGTCATCAAAATCGAGATGCACTTCCTGCCCGACGTCTACGTCACCTGCGACATCTGCCACGGCAAGCGTTACAACCGCGAGACACTGGACGTCCTGTTCAAGGGCAAGTCGATCGCCGACGTTCTCGACATGACGGTCGAGGAAGGCGTCGATTTCTTCGCCGCCGTGCCCGGCGTGCGCGACAAGCTGGAGACACTCAAACGGGTCGGCCTCGGCTACATCCATGTTGGCCAGCAGGCAACGACCTTGTCGGGCGGCGAGGCGCAGCGCATCAAGCTTGCCAAGGAACTGTCGCGCAAGGCGACCGGCAAGACGCTCTACATTCTCGATGAGCCAACCACCGGCCTGCATTTCCACGACGTCGCCAAGTTGCTTGAAGTGCTGCACGAGCTGGTCGACCAGGGCAACACGGTCGTCGTCATCGAGCACAATCTAGAGGTGATCAAGACCGCTGACTGGGTTCTCGATCTTGGCCCCGAAGGTGGTGACGGCGGCGGCGAGCTGGTGGCGTCCGGCACGCCGGAGGACATCGTCCGCGAAAAACGCAGCTATACCGGGCAGTTCCTGAGGGAATTGCTGGAGCGGCGCCCCGGAGGCAAGCGCGAAGCGGCGGAGTGATGGCAAAGAACGGTCTCATCACGGTCCAAAGCCGCTTCGGCGTGACCGAAACCATCGATCGCCTGGTCGAAACTGTCGAACGTGCAGGATTACTGGTCTTCGCCCGCATTGATCACGCCGCTGGTGCGCGCAGCGTCGAAACATCACTGCGTCCAACCCAGCTCCTGATTTTCGGCAATCCGAAAGGCGGTACGCCACTGATGCAGGACCGGCAGCTTGCCGGCATCGATTTGCCGGTCAAGGCACTGGCTTGGGAGGACGGGCAAGGCAAGGTCTGGCTCTCCTACAATGACGCGCACTGGCTCGCTGAGCGCCACGGCTTGGGCGACGCCAGTCGCAATGCCGTCGCTGCGATCGCCGACGGCATGGACAAGGTGATTGCGGCCGCTGCCGGCGCGGGCCAGTTTTGATGACGAGAGCCGCTCGGGCCGATGATCTCTCCACGGTGATTTCGCTCACCACCGACGCCTACGCGCCCTACACTGCCCTGTTCGGAGCGCCGCCGATCCCCGTCACACAGGACTATGCGCCGCGCATCCAACGCGGCGAGGTCTGGCTTTTGGAGCAGAATGGACAGCCGGCCGGCTTGATCGTTCTCGAACGAAATGCGGACCATACAATGATCTTCAGCGTTGCCGTTGCGCCAGCCTTTCAGGGCAAGGGTTTCGGCATCGGGCTGCTCGACTGGGCCGAGCAACAGACGCGCTTGTGGAGCTTGCCTGAGATCCGACTCTACACCAATGCCAGAATGGAACGGAACGTTTCGTTGTATAAGGCCTACGGCTTTCGCGAAACGGGTCGCCGGCCCAATCCATATCGGCCAGGATGGACGGTCGTCGACATGGCGAAAGCCGTCGAGACGACCGCCATCGCGTGATCCTTTTCTGCAAACCGGGAGGACGACCATGACTCAATCAGGAACAATCCGCGCCGGCATGGGCGGCTGGACCTTCGAGCCGTGGGACACGTCCTTCTACCCGGACAAATTGTCGAAGGCCAAGCAACTGCATTATGCCAGCCGGCAGGTGCCCACCATCGAGGTCAACGGCACCTATTATTCGAGCTTCAAGGAGCCGACCTTCGTCAAATGGGCCAACGAGGTGCCGGATGGTTTCGTCTATTCGCTGAAGGGCAACCGCTTTGTCACCAACCGCCGCGTGCTCGGCGAGGCCGGGGAATCGATCATGCGCTTCCTCGGGTCGGGCGTCGCCGCACTTGGCGACAAGCTCGGGCCGATCCTGTGGCAGTTCGCGCCGACCAAGAAATTCGACCCGGACGATTTCGAGGCCTTCCTCAAGCTGTTGCCGGAAAAGCAGGACGGCGTTGCGCTGCGCCACGCGGTCGAGGTGCGCAACGACAGCTTCGTCGTGCCGGAGTTCGCCGCCTTGGCGCGAAAGCACAAGGCCGCCATCGTCTATGCCGACCACGCCAAATATCCTGGGATTGGCGACGTTACCGGCGATTTCATCTATGCGCGGCTGCAGACCGGCAGCGACGACAATCCCGATTGCTACACGCCAAAGGCGCTCGACGAATGGGCGGCGCGCGCAAACACCTGGGCGGAAGGCAAGGTGCCGGTCGACCTGTCGCGTGCCGATCCTTCAACCGACGCGCCGGTCAAGCCACGCGATGTGTTCGTCTACTTCATCACAGAGGGCAAGGTCCGCGCTCCATTCGGCGCCATCGCCCTGATGAAGCGGGTCGCAGGCTGACGCCGCTGTCGGTGGTCCGCCTGGCTTGGTCCTAAACTACCGGCTATGCGGCGCGTTCGTCCGGACGCCGATCAACCCTGACGATCTCATTGAAAGCATCGAGATCGACATAGAAGACCTTGGTGATCTCCGCGATGAGTTCGTCGTGGTCATACCCCTGCGATTTCAGAATGTTGATGGCTGTCAGGATGTCGACGCGCTCCGTGAGCCGTCGTTTCTGATAGTCCTCGACATAGCACTCCATTGACTGGCCCTGGCTCCCAAGCACCCGAAATGTTGGACGACAACAGATCGCTCGAAGGGAAGGGCTTGCGCGCAAGCGTGCCGACGCATCCGCGCCTTCCCCTGATCTGCCAAGTTGAAACTGGTACGGAAAGCGGCCGACTCACCAAGGCCAAGCAAAATCTAGCACGCAATCTGCAGCGCGCCAGAGTTGCAAAGTAATAGAATCAATAAGAATTCAGACGGTCAGGAATTTGCGGACGTCCGCCCGGTCGAGATCCTCGGCCGAGCCGGTATGAACGATCTGGCCACGGTCCATGATGTTGACCTCGTCGGCCAATTCCCGGCAGAAGTCGAGATACTGTTCGACCAGGAGCACGGGGATGCCGGCCTGGTCGCGCAGATAGCGGATGGCGCGGCCGATATCCTTGATGATCGACGGCTGGATGCCTTCGGTCGGCTCGTCGAGCACCAGCAGTTTAGGCCGCATCACCAGTGCCCTACCGATGGCAAGCTGCTGCTGCTGGCCGCCGGAAAGATCACCGCCTCGGCGCGCGAGCATCTGCTTCAGCACCGGAAACAATTCGAAGACGTGACCGGGAATGTTGCGGTCGGCGCGCTTCAGCGGCGCGAAGCCAGATTCGAGGTTTTCCCGCACCGTAAGCAGCGGAAATATCTCCCTGCCCTGCGGCACGAATGCGATGCCCGACCGGGCGCGATCATACGCCGCGCTCCGGTCGAGCGCCTTCCCCTCGAAGGCAACGCTTCCGCTCGTCAGCCGATGATGGCCGACGATCGATCTCATCAAACTGGTCTTGCCGACGCCGTTGCGACCGAGCACGCAGGTGATCTTGCCGGCGCGGGCTGTCAGCGAGACACCGCGCAGCGCCTGAGCGGCGCCGTAATGCAGCGTGGCATTGGAGACTTCGAGCATGGTCAGCGCTTTCTCCAACGCGTGAAGAACGAAAGGTCGAAATGATGGAACGGAACGCGCCAGACCATGATCATCTCCCCAGGTAGACTTCGACGACGCGCTCGTCGGCCGAAACGAAGTCGAGGCTGCCCTCGGAAAGCACCGAGCCTTCGTGCAGGCAGGTAACCTTGACGCCGAGCTCGCGCACGAAATGCATGTCGTGCTCGACGACGATGACCGAATGGTCGCGCGCGATATCCCTGAGCAGCCGCGCGGTTTCCTCGGTCTCGGCGTCGGTCATGCCGGCAACCGGCTCATCGACCAGCAGCAGCAGCGGATCCTGCGCCAGAAGCATGCCGATCTCGAGCCATTGCTTTTGGCCGTGGCTCAGATTGGCGGCGAGTTCGTCGCGCTTGTCGCCAAGCCGGATGATGCCGAGGATGTCGTCGATCTGCCGCACTTCCGCGGCCGAGCGACGATGGAACAGTGCCGGGAAGATCGAGCGCGGGCCTTTCAGCGCCAGCATCAGATTGTCCTCGATCGTGTGGCTTTCAAAGACGGTCGGCTTCTGGAATTTACGGCCGATGCCCATCATGGCGATTTCGGCCTCGTCGTGTTTGGTCAGATCGACCTCACCGTTGAAGAAAACCTCGCCCGCATCGGGCCGCGTCTTGCCGGTGACGATGTCCATCATCGTCGTCTTTCCGGCGCCGTTGGGGCCGATGATCGCCCGCATCTCGCCTTTGTCGAGCACCAGCGAAAGGTTGTTGATGGCGCGAAAACCGTCAAAGGAAACCGAAACGCCGTCGAGATAGAGGATGGTGTTGCTCTTCGACATCAGACCATCACTCCGCCGGCTGCGGTTCGGCGCTGGAGGCCGACCAGTCGCCCGGCCTTCTCGCCGCCGAACGGTCGGTTTTCGGCGGCACCGGCGCATCGGGATCGATCCCGGCTTCCTCGGCAACCGAGGCCGCCCGCAACGCCTTGGCGTTGCCGCGCCAGGAATCCCACATGCCGATGATGCCCTTGGGCAGGAACAGCGTGACGGCGACAAACAGTCCGCCCAGCGCAAACAACCAGAATTCAGGCAGCACGCCGGTGAACCAGGATTTACCGGCATTGACCAAAAGCGCGCCGATGATCGGCCCGACGATGGTGCCGCGCCCGCCGACGGCCGCCCACACCACCACCTCGATCGAATTGGACGGCTCGAATTCGCCAGGGTTGATGATGCCGACCTGCGGTACGTAAAGCGCACCGGCGATGCCGGCCATCACCGCCGACACGGTGAAGGCGAACAGTTTGACGTTCTCCGCCCGCCAGCCGAGAAAGCGCGTGCGGCTTTCGGCGTCGCGCACCGCCATCAAAAGCTTGCCGTATTTGGAACCGACGATTGCCCAGGTGACGAAGACGGCGAGCGCCAGCATGACGGCGCTAGCCGCGAACAGCGCCGAGCGTGTCATGTCGGCCTGCACGTTGAAGCCTAGAATATCCTTGAAGTCGGTCAGGCCGTTATTGCCGCCGAAACCCATGTCGTTTCGGAAAAAGGCAAGCAGCAGCGCATAGGTCATCGCCTGGGTGATGATCGACAGATAGACGCCGGTGACGCGACTGCGGAAGGCAAACCAGCCGAAGACGAAGGCGAGCAGGCCGGGTACTGCAAGCACCATGATTGCGGCAAACCAGAAATGGTCGAAACCGTACCAGAACCACGGCAGTTCCTTGTAGTTCAGGAACACCATGAAGTCCGGCAGCAGCGGATTGCCGTAGACGCCGCGCGAGCCGATCTGGCGCATCAGATACATGCCCATCGCATAGCCGCCGAGTGCGAAGAAGGCGCCGTGGCCGAGCGAGAGGATGCCGCAATAGCCCCAGACGAGATCGAGGGCCAAGGCGAGCAGCGCATAGCAGAGATATTTGCCGGTGAGCGCGACGATATAGGACGGCACGTAAAACGCACTTGTCGGCGAGACCGCAAGATTGAGCAGCGGCACGACGATCGCAACCGCCAGCAGGATGAAGATGGTGATGGCGACGCGGCGGTCGGCGCCGGCGGCAAAGAAGCGTCGCGTGATCATGCTTCCACCGACCTGCCCTTGAGCGCGAACAGGCCGCGCGGGCGTTTCTGGATGAACAGAATGATCAGCACCAGAACGACGATCTTGCCGAGCACCGCTCCGGCATACGGTTCGAGGAATTTGTTGACAATGCCGAGCGAGAAGGCGCCGACCAGCGTGCCCCAGAGATTGCCGACGCCGCCGAAGACGACGACCATGAAGCTGTCGATGATGTAGCCGCGGCCGAGATTGGGCGAGACATTGTCGATCTGGCTGAGCGCGACGCCGGCGATGCCGGCAATGCCGGACCCCAATGCAAAGGTCAGGGCATCGACCCACGGCGTCCTGATGCCCATAGAGGCGGCCATCCGGCGATTGGCCGTGACGGCACGCATCTGCAGCCCCCAGGGCGTGCGTTTCATCACGTAAAGCAGCACAGCGAAGACGCCGAGCGCAAAAGCCAGGATCCAGAGCCGGTTCCAGGTGACCGAAAGCTGGCCGATCGCGAACGAACCTGACATCCAGGATGGGTTGCCGACCTCCTGGTTGGTCGGCCCGAAGATGGTGCGCACGGCCTGCTGCAGGATCAGCGAGACACCCCATGTCGCTAGCAGGGTCTCCAACGGCCGGCCATAGAGGAAGCGGATCAGCCCGCGCTCTATGATAAGGCCGACGAGCGCCGCCACCAGGAAGGCCAGCGGCAGGGCGATGACCAGCGACCAGTCGAACAGGCCGGGAAAGGAATTGCGGATAACCTCCTGCACGACGAAGGTCGTGTAGGCGCCCAGCATGACCATCTCGCCATGCGCCATGTTGATGACGCCCATGACGCCGAAAGTGATGGCAAGGCCGATCGCCGCCAGCAGCAGCACCGATCCGAGCGATATGCCGTACCAGATATTCTGGCCGGCGTCCCACAGCGCCAGCGTCGAATTGATGTTGGATATCGCCGCAGTCGCCGCGTCCTTCACCGCACCTTCGGAACTGGCCTCCACCGACGTGAGCAGCGACACCGCATCCCGGTCGCCGCGCGCACCGATGAGCGCTATCGCCGCCAATTTGTCGGCCTCCGGCCTGTCTGAAACGAGAACCGACGCGGCGTGGGCCTGTTCGAGCAGCGCCTTGACGCTTGCCGCGCTCTCATTGGCGATCGCGGTGTCGAGCGGCTCGATGTTTGCCGCGTCCGGCGTCTTGAACATGGTGTCGGCGGCGGCAATGCGCACCGCCGGATCCTTGGAGCCCAGCGTCAGCGTGCCCAGCGCGTCGCGGATGACGCGGCGCAGCGTGTTGTTGACCTTGATCTTGGTGATGTCGGCCTTGGCTGCTTCGCCAGACTTTTCGCCGGTGAGCGCATCGAGCAGTTCGATGCTGTCGCCGCTCTCCTTGCCGACAAAGACTACTGAATCGGCCTTGCGGACGTAAAGGCTGCCCTCCGCAAGCGCGGCAAGCGGCCGTTCGACGGCTGTGTCGCCGGTTGCCGCAAGCTCGCGCACGATGGCTTCGATCGCTGAAAAATTGGAGGCGGTGGCGAGTTTGGCGACGACCGCGCGCAGATCGGATTCGCTGGCGTTCGACGGCAGCAGCATTCCCAGAAGGAGGAGCAGCATCAAGCCAATCGCGCGGATCAGGATCATCGGTTTCTGGTGGCTCTTGGAGGTTGAATGTCGCCTCCGGGCAGGCTGGAGGACGAGCCCGCCCGGAGGCTTTTGCGGTCTGGGAGGACAGACCGGGAGGATCAGTTGGTTCCCTTGCCGCCGCATTTGCCTGTGGCGACATTGAAGTTGCCGCAGGACAGAGGCGCGCGCCAATCGGAGATCAGGTCCTTGGAGTCAGGCAGGTAGTCGGACCACTCGTCGCCCATCACCAGGCCCGGCGTCTGCGAGACGGTTTCGAACTGGCCGTCGGCCTGGATTTCGCCGATCAGCACCGGCTTGGTGATATGATGGTTCGGCATCATGGTCGAATAACCGCCGGTCAGGTTCGGCACCGAGACGCCGACCATGGCGTCGATGACCTTGTCCGGATCGGTGGTGCCGGCCTTCTCGACCGCCTTCACCCACATGTTGAAGCCGATATAGTGGGCTTCCATCGGATCGTTGGTGGTGCGCTTGTCGTTCTTGATGAACTTGTGCCAGTCGGCGATGAACTTCGCGTTCTCGGGCGTATCGACGCTTTCGAAATAGTTCCAGGCGGCGAGATGGCCGACCAGCGGCGCAGTGTCCAGACCGGCAAGCTCTTCCTCGCCGACCGAGAAGGCCATGACCGGGATGTCCTCGGCCTTGATGCCCTGGTTGCCGAGCTCCTTGTAGAACGGCACGTTGGCGTCGCCATTGACGGTCGAGACGACGGCGGTCTTCTTGCCGGCCGAGCCGAACTTCTTGATCGCCGAGACTTCGGTCTGCCAGTCGGAGAAACCGAACGGCGTGTAGTTGACCATGATGTCTTCGGCGGCAACGCCCTTCGCCTTCAGATAGGCCTCGAGGATCTTGTTGGTGGTGCGCGGGTAGACGTAGTCGGTGCCTTCGAGCACCCAGCGCTTCACCGAACCGCCATCCTCGCTCATCAGATAATCGACGGCCGGAATGGCCTGCTGGTTCGGCGCCGCACCGGTGTAGAACACGTTGCGCTCGCTTTCCTCACCCTCATACTGGACCGGGTAGAACAGGATGTTGTCGAGCTCGCTGAACACCGGCAGCACCGATTTGCGCGACACCGAGGTCCAGCAGCCGAACACCGCGGCGACCTTGTCCTTCGAGATCAGCTCGCGCGCCTTTTCGGCGAACAGCGGCCAGTTGGAAGCCGGATCGACGACCACCGCCTCGAGCTTCTTGCCGAGCAGGCCGCCCTTGGCATTCTGCTCTTCGATGAGCATCAGCATGGCGTCCTTCAGCGTTGTCTCCGAGATCGCCATGGTTCCCGACAGCGAATGGAGGATGCCGACCTTGATGGTGTCGTCGGCCGCCTTGGCGGGAACGCTCATCAGCAGGCCGGCGGTGACCACGCCGGCCGAAAACATTTTTGCTATTGTCGAGAAACTGCCCCTCATACTTTTAAACTCCCAAGCTGGTTAACTGCATCGGGACAGACCATGCAACGGCTGTGCCAATCACCGGAGCAAGGTCGGAGGATTTGAGATTTCCCAGCTCTGTCAGTCGGTTAATGTATTAGCTGCAGGAGATGAACCTCGCCTGCTATGTTCGAAACGAGAAAGGATCACCCATATCAGCCTAAGTTTTGCTCACATATAGGCCAATGCCTGAATTTTGAGCAGCATCATATGAGTGCTGGCGAGGATTGCAGCGCCGCGGCGAAATGGGCAAGTTTGAACCCCTTTAACGAGCGATCAAATGGCTTTCAGAGCTTCTTGCATTTTCACCGCCATGCTTCTGCTGGCGGCGACGACCGTAGCGCGCGCCGGCTTCAGCGACGGCAAGCTGCCGGACGGCTCCTATCATTGCGAAGTCTATCTGCTTGGCATGTTCCTCAGCCTCGGCGACATCACCATCAAGGGAAACGTCTATAGCGGTCCTGTGAGCTTCGGCATCGCGCCGCAGAGCTACAATTACCAGATGGATGCAGACGGCGTGATCACCTGGCTAGGTCCGCTGGGTGGCTATACCAGTGGCGGCAACTCGATCTCGCTTACGCAGGCGACGCTGGAAAGCGGAACCACCCCGTCCTTCGACATCATCATGAAGCAGCCAGACGGCGCCTTTACCGCCTCGACCTGCACGAAGCGTTGAAAAAAGTACGGAACCTGGCGAGGTTCCGTACTCCGAAGCACAAAGCCGCCTAGCTCTCCGCCGCCAGATCGAGCGCCAGCCGGGTCATATCGGTGAAAAGCCCCTGGCGTTCGGAATAGTCGGTCTGCTCGCCGGTTGCCACGTTGTCGACGACGGTCAGGATCGACAGCGCCCGAGCGCCGAAATCGGCCGCAATGCGGTAAAGTGCGCTGGTTTCCATGTCCACGGCGAGCGCGCCCTGTGCCTGTGCTTCGGCAAAGCGTTCGCGCCCCAGCGGATGATAGAAAATATCGCTGCAAATGGTCAGCCCGGCCCGATGGTCGATGCCGAGTTCCGAAGCTCGGGCCAATGCCTGGGTCAACAATGCCGGATCGGGGCCGGCATCGGCACGATAGAGCCCAAAAACCTGGCCGCTCTCCGCATTTTCGCCACGCACCGATTGCGCGATCACCAGGCTGCGCAGCGCCATCTCGGCGGTCAGGCCACCGCAGGTACCAGTGCGGATCAGTGTTTTCGCACCATAGAAGTCCAGCAGCTCATGCACATAGACCAGGAACGAAGAGACGCCGATGCCGGTGGATTGGATGCTGACAGGTTTGCCGCGAAACAGCCCGGTAAAGCCGAGCGCGCCGCGGCGGCGGTTGACGCAGCGCGGCGCTTCCAGAAAGGTTTCCGCCATCCATTCAGCGCGCTGCGGGTCGCCCGGCAGCAGCACCGTGCTTGCGTAGTCGCCTTTGCTAGCTTCGTTGTGTGGCGTCACGGCATGCTTTCCAAAACCCGTCGCCCGTTTCGCCTGCCATCATGGCAGTCTCACGACATTGCGCAAGCGGAGCGTTGGAAGGGTCAGGATTCCAGCATGTCCTTTACGATCGTGGCCAATTGCTTGAGCGAAAACGGCTTCGGCAAGAAGCCGAAATGCGCGTCGGCCGGCAAGTTCCTGGCGAACGCGTCTTCGGCATAGCCGGACACGAAGATGAACTTGATGTCGGGCTGCCGTTTGCGCAATTCGCCAAGCAGCGTCGGGCCGTCCATTTCCGGCATCACCACGTCCGACACCACGACGTCGACCTTGCCGCCGAGCGCTTCGTAGACCTCAAGCGCCTCGACGCCCGACGACGCCTCGTGGACGGTGTAGCCGCGCGATTTCAGCGCCCGCATGCCGCCCATGCGCACGGCGTCCTCGTCCTCGACCAGCAGCACCGTGGCCGAGCCCGACAGGTCCTTGGCTGAGTCGGCGATCTTGGCAGGTGCGGCCGGCGCCTCTCCAGCCTCGCCCGCCTTCCTTGCCTCCGCAATGTGCCGCGGCAGGAAGATGCGGAACACGGATCCCTTGCCGACTTCGGAATCGCAGAAGATGAAGCCGCCTGTCTGCTTGATGATGCCATAGACCATGGACAGGCCGAGGCCGGTTCCCTTGCCAACCTCCTTTGTCGTGAAGAAGGGCTCGAAGATCTTTTTCAGCACATCAGGCGCAATGCCGCTACCGCTGTCCTCGACCTCGACCAGCACATAGTCGGCCGGTGTAAGTTCGCGATAGGAAAAGGTCTTGCATTCCCCGGCGCTGACGTTGCGGGTACGTACGGTGAGTTCGCCGCCGGCCGGCATCGCATCGCGCGCATTGACCGCCAGATTGACCACCACTTGCTCGAATTGCCCGATATCGACCCTGACCGGCCACAGGTCGCGGCCATGGTCGATCTTGAGCTTGATGTCGTTGCCGACCAGCCGGGCAAGCAGCATCCTTAGATCCGCGAGCACGTCGGTCAGGTTGAGCACCTCCGGCCGCAGTGTCTGCTTGCGCGAGAAGGCCAGCAACTGCCGCACCAGCGAGGCCGCCCGGTTGGCGTTCTGCTTGATGTTCATGATGTCCGGGAATGACGGATCGGACGGCCGGTGGTTGGTCAACAGCAGGTCCGAGGCCATGATGATGGCGGTCAGCACATTGTTGAAATCATGCGCGATGCCGCCGGCGAGTTGGCCGACCGCCTGCATTTTCTGGCTCTGCGCCATCTGGCCCTCGAGGGCCTTTTGCTCGGTGGTCTCCACGGCATAGACGATGGCCGATTCCTCGGCGCCCTCGCCGCCGGTGCCGTCAGCGACCGCATTGACGTAGAAGCGTATGTGGCGCTCCTCATTGCCGGGCAGCACCGTATCGATCGGCTCGATGTCAGCCTGTTGCTGACGTGCCTTTTCAAAGGCCGCGGCGAAAGCCGGCCGGTCGCGCTCGTGGATCACCGTATCCAGCCGCACACGCCGATCGACCGCGTCGCGGTCGACGACCGAGGAAAACAGCGACAGGAACGGCGCATTGGTGCGCAGGATGCGGCCGGCATGATCGACGCCGGCTATCGCCATCGGCGTCGAGTTGAAGAACCGCGTGAAGCGTATTTCCGATGCACGGAGGTCGGCCGAAGCGTCCTCGCCTTGCGTCCGGTTGAGCACGATGGTGCGAGTCGGGCCGTTGAGCCCCTCTCGGCTGGCCGAGACACGATGCATGAAGCGCACCGGCAGCGCCTCGCCGGTCATCGTCGTCAGATCGAGGTCGATAACGGCATTGCGCGTGGTACCAGCGTCGGCCTTGACCGAACGGACCAGCGCCATGCCGTCGCCGGCGACGATCTCCGGCAGCGTGATGGCGCCGGGAGTGAAGCTGGCCAGGTCGATGCCCAGCCACTCCGCAAGGGTCGCGTTGATATAGGTGACGCGGCCTTCCTGGTCGGCCGAAAAGAAACCGGCCGGCGCGTGATCGAGGTGATCGATCGCCTTTTGCAGGTCGAGAAAGAACCGCTCCTGCTCGGCCCGTTCCTGCGAGATATCGGCAAGCTGCCAGGCAAGCATCGGCAGCCGCTGGCCTGGAACGCTGAACGCGCGGGCCCGGACGCGGTACCAGCGCGCGCCCGGTTCGGCGCCTGGCCGAATGGACTGCGCAAGCCGAAACTCGCCGTCGCCCGGCTGGCCGTCGCGCAGGCCCGACGCCAGCCGGTATATGGTCACCGAGGCCTCGGGAACGTCTGAAAGCAAACCTTCGACCGTCTTGATGTCGGCGGCCGACTCGGCACCCGTCATATCGGCATAGGTCCGGTTGGCGTAGATGATACGGCCTTTGGTGTCGGTGACCAGGAGACCTTGTGACATCGAATCGACGAAAGCTTTCGACAGTTCGTCGCTTGTCGAGCGCGGCGTGATATGCACGAAGCCGATCGCAGTGGCGAATAGAAAGCCGACGCCGATCATCGCCAGCACGCCAAGCATGCCGAGCAGGAATGGATCGCCAAGTCGCTCTCGGAAAAGGCCGAAGACGATCGCTGCCCCTGTCAGGACGACGATGAAAACGATGAGCCGGGTGACCGCGCCCGGTCGCGTGTTCTGGTCGACGATAGGTACCGGATAGAAATCGCCGCGCGCTTCCTTGGCCATGTGCCCCCTGCTCGTGAATTCCGGCGTCGGTTGAATCATATTCTCAGGGTCGGGAAAAGGCCCGGCGGCAGATGTCCGCTAAAAATGACGCCGTTCGGCTCCCGGTTTCGAGCTGTTCACGAAGCGTGAAAGGCAACTTGCGGTGGCCTGCCGCAACAGTCTAGTGTCGCCTCTCTTCGAAAGCTGATTTTGGGGGAACCAATGCTGCAATGGCTGGATGGCGTGGCGGGGCCTGGTTATGCCGCAGCAATCCTATGGACGTTTGCAGTACTTGTCCTGCTGCTCATCATTCTTCTTATCATCAGGCTGGTCCGCAGCCTGACATTCGGAACATTCGTCGCCGGGGGCAGGAACCGCAAGACGCGGCTGGCTGTCATGGATGCCACAGCGGTCGACAGTCACCGGCGGCTGGTGCTGGTGCGCCGCGACGATATCGAGCACCTGCTCTTGATCGGTGGTCCGACCGACGTCGTCGTCGAGCGCGACATCAGGCTCTCGGCGCTGCGCCGCCCGGCATTGACCGGAGACAACAGCCATCAGCCGGCAGCAAGGCCAGCTCAGACCACAGCCGCGCCGGCGAGGCAAGCGCCGCCGCAGCCGGCAAGCGCGGCCACACCCCCTGTCCGAGCCCGCCAGACGGCGACGATGGCGGCAACAATGCCGGCGCCTACGCCGGCGCCGAAACCGGCATCGAACGTTACACCGTTGCCAAGTTATGGATCCGTCAATGCCAATGCCTCGCGGCATGCGCCGCAGCCGGCAAGACAGGACTCCCCGGCAAGATACGAGCCGCCGGCACAGCATGAGTCGATCGACGATGCGCTGATGAAGGAGCTGGAGGTTTCCCTCGACGAGCCACGCTTCAGCCAAACGGCGAGCAAGCCGGTGGCGAAGGCATCGCCCTCTCTCGACGACGAGATGACGAAGCTCCTCGGCGAGTTGTCCAATCAGAAAAGATAGGGCGATAGCGAACGGCCAATGAAAATGGCCGGAAAACCGGCCATTTTGAACGCTCTACCGATGCCGTGTTTTTCCCGCCTGCTCAGTCGTCGCGGTAGACCTTCTCGCGCCGCTCATGGCGCTCCTGTGCCTCGATCGACAAGGTGGCGATCGGGCGCGCGTCGAGCCGCTTCAGCGCGATCGGCTCGCCCGTCTCCTCGCAGTAACCGTAAGTGCCTTCGTCAAGGCGCTGGAGGGCCGAATCGATCTTGGAGATGAGTTTTCGCTGGCGATCGCGGGCGCGAAGTTCGATCGCGCGGTCGGTTTCGGAGGAGGCGCGATCGGCGAGGTCAGGGTGGTTGGCGTTTTCCTGCTGCAGGATTTCGAGAGTTTCGCGCGCTTCGCGCAAGATGTCGTTCTTCCAGGTGACGAGCTTCATGCGAAAGTAGGATTTCTGCCGCTCGTTCATAAACGGCTCGTCTTCGGAGGGTACGTAATCGGCGGTAACGATGTCGTTCATTCGACTCACCCAACAAACCCCAAATTTGGCGCCTATATATTCGCGGACCGAAAACTGCACAAGCGCAATCGACGACAGTTTCACGCATTTGTTTATGTGGGACAAACCGACATTGGCGACATCATTCGCATGAACGGCACGCCCGAATTCGCGCATGATTCATTATGCTTGAGGGGGCATCGGCATTGCGCGCGAAGCGCTTCTGATGGCTAATTCCTGCGGCCGCATTTGACCGGTCGGTACCCGACATATCGGGGGTTTCGTGACCAAACTTTACCTGCTGAGGCATGCGAAGGCCGGCTGGGCGCTGCCTGGCGTGACTGACTTCGACCGCCCGCTCGATCCATCCGGCTTCGCCGACGCCGAAGCGATGGGCGTGCTGATGCGTTCCCGCAAATACGCACCGGCCCTCACCCTTTGCTCAAGCGCCAAGCGCGCCCGCCAGACGCTGGAAAGCTTGGCTGGCCATACCAACACGGGCCGGGTGCTGTTCTGTGACACCTTCTACAGCGACGATGCCGCGGCGTACCTCACTGCCATCCGGCAAAATGGCGGGCTGGATGCCTTGCTCGTCATCGGTCACAAGCCGATGATTGGGGATCTCGCCATGGCGCTGTCGGGCGACGGCAACGAGACCGCGCGGGCCATGCTGAACCACGGCTTCCCGACCTCCGCACTTGCCGTGGTCCGGTTCAACGGCGGACTTGCCGAGGCTGCGCCAGGCACCGGCTATCTCGAAGCCTTCCTGACGCCTGCGGATATCTGAGGCCATTTCAAAGCCGCGCATCAAAGCCTATATCGGAGCCTGACCGGCCCGCGAGAACAGATTTGGCATCATCGCTGACGACTTTTACCGACGAGGCCAAGATTGCCTTGGATACGTTGTCAGGCCGCGCTGCCGGGCTTTTCGCTCCGTCGCTGCGGCTTGGCGTGACCGGGCTGTCCCGCGCCGGCAAGACGGTGTTCATCTCGGCCCTTGTACACAATCTGGTCCATGGTGGACGCTTGCCGCTGTTTGAGGCACAAAAATCGGGGCGCATCGCCCGGGCTTTTCTCGAAGAGCAGCCGGACGACGCCGTACCACGCTTCCAGTACGAGGATCACATCGCGGCTCTTGTCGACGAGCGCGTCTGGCCGGATTCGACGCGTGCGATTTCCGAACTGAGGCTCACCATCGAATACGAATCGGCCTCTGGCTGGAGCCGCATGTTTTCCGCCGGCAAATTGTCGGTCGACATCGTCGATTATCCCGGCGAATGGCTGCTCGACCTGCCGCTGCTCGGCAAGTCCTACGCCGATTTTTCGCGTGAGGCCTTCGAGATGGCCGTGTTGCCGGTGCGTGTCGATCTTTCGCGGGAATGGCGGGCGCTCTCCAATCCGGTCGACCCCAACGCCGACGCCGACGAGATGACGGCGCGCCGTCTCGCCGAGAGCTTCGCGGCCTATCTCAAGGCCTGCAAGCTCGATGAGCGGGCGCTTTCGACCTTGCCGCCCGGCCGCT
This sequence comes from Mesorhizobium sp. M0410, assembly GCF_040321435.1. Lineage (NCBI taxonomy): Bacteria > Pseudomonadati > Pseudomonadota > Alphaproteobacteria > Hyphomicrobiales > Phyllobacteriaceae > Mesorhizobium > Mesorhizobium sp. M0410. The sequence continues at coordinate 35,084 of NZ_JAMYRN010000007.1, read as the reverse complement.
TTCTGATGCCCGGCGATCTTGAAGGCTCGCCCGCTCTCACCTTCGCGCCGCTGCCGAATCTGGACGGCCGGCGCTCCCGCTCGGGATCGCTGCAGGCTATGATGGAGCGGCGCTACGAGGCTTACAAGACGCATGTCGTTAAACCGTTCTTTCGCGAACACATCACGCGTCTCGACCGCCAGATCGTGCTCATCGACGCATTGCAGGCATTGAATGCGGGCCCCGGCGCGATGGCCGATCTGGAGCGCGCGGTCACCGAAATCCTGTCCTGTTTCCGGCCCGGCCGGGGCAACCTCCTGACCGACCTGTTTTCGAGGCGCATCGACCGCATATTGGTGGCCGCGACCAAGGCCGACCACCTGCACCACGAAAGCCACGACCGCCTGCAGGCCATCGTGCGGCGGCTAGCCGACCGCGCCGTGGCGCGGGCGAATTTCACCGGAGCCGACGTCGACGTCGTCGCCATGGCGGCCATGCGCGCGACCCGTGAAGGCACGGTCAAGCAGGGCCGCGAGACTTTGCCGGTCATTATCGGCACGCCGTTGCGTGGCGAAAAAATCAACGGCGAAACCTTTGACGGAAAGACCGAAACAGCCATATTTCCCGGAGACTTGCCGGAGAAAGTTGATGCGTTGTTCGACGTTGCCGAATCGATCCGCCGGCAGAACAATGACGACCCCGCAATCCGCTTCGTGCGCTTTCGCCCGCCGAAGCTCGAGCGCACCGCCGAGGGCGTCACGCTGTCGCTGCCACATATCAGGCTCGACCGCGCGCTGCAGTTCCTGATCGGAGATCATCTCGCATGAGTGCGCCCCGCAGACCGGCGGCCTTTCGCATCGAGCCGGAGCCCCAGCAGAAGGAAGATTCGACGGCTCGCCATGCTGCGTCCGAGGCCGCGCCGGCGCGAAAGCCGCGTACCGTGAAGGCGGATCTAGCTGTGGTCACACCGGCGGAGATCGACGTCTTCGACGAGCCTGATATCGTCGCTGCCGAGCCGCCGCCGGCGATTGCGCCGCGAAAACGTTCGCTGCTTGGCAGCCTGTTCTTCGGCGCGCTGGGCGTTCTGGTTTCGCTCGCCGTCGGCCTCTGGACCGACCAGCTGATTCGCGACCTGTTCGAGCGCGCCGAGTGGCTGGGCTGGCTGGCCGCCGGCATGGCCGCGATCGCCATCCTGGCGCTTCTGATCATCCTCGTGCGCGAGTTCATGGCGATTGCCCGGCTTGCCGAGGTCGAAAAGTTGCAGAAGCGGGCGCTCGATGCGATTGCCCGTGACGATCCGAAGACCGCCCGAGCCGTGGTCGACGAGTTGTCGGTCTTTGTCTCGGCCAAGCCCGAAACCGCGGCCGGCAGGCGCTCGCTGGCCGAATTGCGCGGCGAGATCATTGACGGCGGCAATCTGGTGCGCCTGGCCGAGACCGAGATCCTCGGCCCGCTCGACGCCCGCGCGAAGGTGATGATCCTCGAGGCGGCAAAGCGTGTGTCCCTGGTGACCGCGGTCAGCCCGCGCGCGCTGGTCGACGTCGCCTATGTCGTATTCGAAGCCGGGCGGCTGATTCGGCGACTGTCGGAGCTCTATGGCGGCCGCCCGGGCACGCTTGGCTTCTTTCGCCTGGCGCGCAGCGTTCTCGCCCATCTCGCGGTCACCGGGTCGATCGCCGTCGGCGACAGTTTCGTCCAACAGCTCGTCGGCCACGGCCTTGCGGCCCGGCTGTCGGCAAAGCTCGGCGAAGGCGTCGTCAACGGCATGATGACGGCGCGCATCGGCATTGCAGCGATGGAAACCGCAAGGCCCCTGCCCTTTTACGCGGTCAGGCGGCCTGGATTAGGCGATTTCCTCTCCGCGCTGACGTCCTTTGCAGCAAAGAAAGAAAAAGAAACATCCGTTTCGCGAACGTGACTATTGCCTTGGGGTGACAAAGCATTAACCAATCTTGTTCATGGTCGGAAGCGTCCAAACCAGTCTCTTTGTTGCCGGGTGTCGTCGATGAAAAGCGTTATTCTGTCCAGCGGGCTGCCCGTGGCGCTCGCGCTTGTCGCAACCGTCGGCATTGCCGGAAGGGCTACGGGGGCGGAACCGGACAAGCAGTTCTTTCGATCGGTCGAAGGCAAATGGGTCGGCCCCGGAGAAATCGTCGCTGGCAAATACAAGGGCACGAAATTCACCTGCAGCTTCACCGGCTCGACGCCTGACGGCAAAGTCGGCATGTCGCTCGACGGCGGCTGCCGGGTCGGCATGTTCACCCAGCAGATGTCGGCAACGATCGAGCACAAGGGCCGCCAGGGCTACAAGGGCAGCTTCATGGGCGGCGCCGCCGGGTCCGGCCTCGACATTATCGGTGGTAATGTCGTCGATGCGCACAAGGTGGTTTTCACCATCAATCGCAATCAGTTGCGCGGCGTTATGCAGGCGCTTGTCCCAGACGACAACTCGATGACGGTGACCGTTGCCGTGCGCGTCGACCAGCAACTGGTCCCGGTCATCGGGATGAAGTTGAAGCGGGTCGATGGGGTAGAAGTTGGCTCCATCGCTCCGAACTGAGCCTCCGGCATGAAAAACGCGGCAGCCAAACGGCGCCGCCCTCTTTGACATGCAATGGGCGCTCAGCCTTTGATCGCCGCAGTCAGCTCGTCATAGGCCTTGCAGGCGTCAGCCGCTGTTGTGCCACCCGGATACTTGGTTGTGACCGCTTGGACCTTGGCTGTGAGATCGGCTGCCTTGGCCGGATCCTTGGTAATCGCAGCCTGAAGCGCTGCAGTCATGTCCTGAGCCTTCTTGCTCAGCATCTCGGTCGTGCACTCCGGTGCCTTGGAACAGGCGGAGCCGGCAAGTGCCGCGATACCAACGGCAACCAGCAAAAACGTCTTCATGTCAGTCATCTCCTCAAAAAGGGCCGCGACTTGATCGTCGCTCACCCTCCACTGGCCGAAGCCGGGCGTCCTTAGCGCCGGATCGCTGGAACAAGCAACGCCCGGAGGCCCATTATCCTGTGCAGTGCGCCTGCAATATCGCTTCCACGACGCACCGGATTCGCACTGTTCGATCCGCTCCGAAGCCCCTATCTTGGCCGCTTGTTGCAAGAGAGCGGAACGGCAGGCATGGCGGCAGAGGCATCGAACAGCGATCTGATCCAGGTGGTGGCGCTGCTTGCCGCCGGCGTCGTTGCGGTGCCGATCTTCAGGCGCATGGGACTTGGCTCCATCCTCGGCTATTTGACGGCCGGCGTCGTGATCGGCCCGTTTGGGCTGCGCATCTTTTCCGAATCGGAAGCCATTCTTCATGTCGCCGAACTCGGCGTCGTCATGTTCCTGTTCATCATCGGACTGGAGATGCAGCCGTCACGGCTGTGGGGCCTGCGCCGCGAGATTTTCGGGCTTGGCGCGCTGCAGGTCGGCGTCTGCGCGGTCCTGCTGACCGGCGTCGGGCTGGCGGGAGGTTTTCCTATCGCGCAATCCTTCGTCGCCGGCGCCGGTTTCGTGCTCACCTCGACGGCCATCGTCATGCAATTGCTGGAAGAACGCGGCGAGCTGGCCACGCCCAAGGGCCAGCGCATCGTTTCGGTCCTGCTTTTGGAAGACCTGGCCATCGTGCCGCTGCTGGCGCTGATCGCCTTCCTCGCGCCGGGCGGTGCCGATATGAGCCTGTCGGATCGGTTGACGGAGGTCGGTATCGGCCTTGCCGCGATCGTCGGGCTGGTGCTTGCAGGACGCTATCTGCTCAATCCGTTCTTCCGTATCCTGGCGGATGCGCGCGCCCGCGAGGTGATGACCGCAGCCGCCCTTCTGGTCGTTCTCGGATCGGCGCTCGCCATGCAGCTTTCCGGCTTGTCGATGGCGATGGGCGCCTTCCTGGCCGGCGTACTCTTGTCGGAATCGACCTTCCGCCACCAGCTGGAGGCCGACATCGAACCGTTCCGCGGCATTCTGCTCGGGCTGTTCTTCCTCGCCGTCGGCATGTCACTTGACCTGCATGTGGTCGTCGTCAACTGGCAGCTCATTGCCATCTATGTCGTCGCCTACATGATGATGAAGGCGATCGGCATCTATATCGTTGCCCGCGTCCTCAAAACCGGCCACCGGGAAGCGCTCGAGCGCGCGGTCTTCATGGCGCAAGGCGGCGAATTCGCCTTCGTCCTCTATTCCGCAGCAGCGGCAGTCGGGATCATCGATAGCCAGGCCAATGCGATGCTGACCGCTATCGTCATCATTTCCATGGTGCTGACGCCGTTGGCAATCGTAGCCCTGCGGTATCTGACGCCGCGCGACGAGCAGTCGCTTGAAGGCGTTGATGTCGCCAACGGCCTGACCGGCAGCGTGCTGATCATCGGCTTTGGCCGGTTCGGCCAGATCGCCAGCCAGCCGCTTTTGTTGCGCGGCATCGACGTATCGATCATCGACAATGAGGTCGAAATGATCCAGGCGGCAGCCGATTTCGGCTTCAAGGTCTATTATGGCGACGGCACGCGGCTGGACATCCTGCGTGCCGCGGGAGCCGGGCGGGCACGCGCAGTGCTGATCTGCGTCGACAAGCCCGATGCCGCCGTGCGCATCGCCGAACTGATCAAGGCGGAATTTCCCTTGCTGACGGTGCTGGCACGGGCTTTCGACCGCGGTACGGCGTTGCAGCTCATTCGTGCCGGCGTCGACTATCAGCTCCGCGAGACCTTCGAATCGGCGCTTGTCTTCGGCGGCTCGACACTGGAAGCCCTTGGCGTCGACCCGGAAGAGGTCGCCGAGGTCATCGAGGATGTCCGTCGCCGCGACGTTGCCCGTTTCGAACTTCAGCTGGCCGAAGGCATCCGCGCCGGGCGACGCTTTCTCAAAGGCAATATCGGCACCCCCATTCCGACGCCGCTCAGCACGCCACGACGCGCGGGCCAGGCGCTCAACGAAGAGACCGCCGGCGTGCTGCAGAAATCCGAACCGGCCGATTAAACCTTGGAATGACGCGAATGATGAACGAACTGGACGAGCGCGCTCTCTCCGTCACCAGATTCTGGCGCGACGCCGGGGAGGAGGCATGGTTCGAGAAGAACGACGCCTTTGATGCCGACTTCCGCACCCGGTTTTTCGATCTGCACTTCGCCGCCGCCGGCCGCGAATGCGACGGCTGGTCTGAACACGCCGAAGGGTCGCTGGCACTGATGATCCTCCTCGACCAGTTTCCGCGAAACTGCTTTCGCGGCACCGGCCACATGTACGCCACGGACCCGCTGGCGCGGCATTTCGCCGGGAAGGCGATCGCTGACGGCCATGACCTGGCGCTCGACGAAGAGCTCCGCGTTTTTCTCTATCTGCCCTATGAGCATTCGGAGGACCTCGCCGATCAGCTCAAATCGGTGGAGCTTACAGCCGCCAAGGCGCCATCCTACCTGAAATATGCGAGCGAGCATCGCGACATCATCCAGCGCTTCGGCCGTTTTCCGCACCGAAACAGGATGCTTGGCCGCGAGACGACACCGGACGAACAAATGTTCCTCGACGGAGGTGGGTTTTCCGGCTGATTTCGGGCTCCGATGGCGGCAGCGTCAGGCCTTCCACCAATCCCGGCCTGACGGCAGCCGTTCAATGCCCGATGTGTCGACTGCGGCCAGCCGCTCCGACACGCTCTTGCTGTCGACCACGAGCTCCGGCGCAATTTCTGCCAGCGGTGCCAGCACGAAGGCGCGCTCCAGCATGCGCGGATGCGGCACCTCCAGCCCGGTCTCGTGGATAACGCGGTCGCCGAACACCAGAATGTCGATATCGATCAGGCGCGGCCCCCAGCGCTCCTCGCGCACCCGCTTCAGTTTTCGCTCGGCATCAAGGCAGAGGTCCAGCAACTCTCGCGGTGCGAGCGCGGTCCAGATTTCGGCCGCCGCATTGAGGAAATCCGGCTGATCGAGCTTGCCCCAAGGCGGCGTGCGGTAGAGCGACGAAACGGCAACGACGCGCGTGCTCTCGTCGGCATCCAGAATGCCCAGTGCCGCAGCCATCGACCTCGCCGGATCACCGAGATTGCCGCCGAGACTGAGATAGACGGTATTATTCTGGCCAGACAACGGTCACCTCGACATGATCGAGCACACCCGGCACCGGGGCATTCGGCTTGCGCACGGTGATCTCGGCCTTTTTTATCTGCGGAAACCGCGCCGTCAGCGCCCTCGCCACTTCGAGCGCCAGCGCTTCGATCAGAAAGCGCCGCTCGCCTGTAATGATCTTCTCGATGACCGCAAAAGCGATGCCGTAATTGACGGTGTCCTCGATGGAATCCTCGACCAGCGCCCGCCCGGGATCCACCGTGAGTGCCGCATCGACATAAAAGCGCTGGCCGAGCGTCTCTTCTTCGTCCAGCACACCGTGCCGAGCGAAGAAAGCGCAGTTTTTCATGCGGATGACATACATGGCTCAGCTTTCCCCGATCTCACGCGCCAGCATAGCATCGGCAATGGCCAACGCATCCACGTTGATTGCGACATCGTGGACGCGAAAGAGATGCGCGCCTCTGAGCCTCAGGATGACGCTGGTGGCCGCGGTTCCGGCGCCCCTTGCGGCTGCATCGCGGCCGGTGACGGTGCCGATAAAGCGCTTTCGCGATGTGCCGGCCATCAGTGGAAAACCCAGCGCACGAAGCTCGGAAAACCGTGCCATCAGGTCAAGATTTTCAGCGGCCGTCTCCTTGGCGAAGCCGAAGCCCGGGTCGAGCACGATATGGTCGTCGGCAACACCGCTCCGTCGCGCAATTTCCAGCGACTTCCTGAGGAAGAAGAGCTGATCGGCAATCACGTCGGGTAGTTTCTGTCGATCCCGTCCCGTGTGCATGATGACAAGCCCGGCGCCGGTTTCGGCCGCGACGCGGGCAATGCCCGGTTCGCGCTGCAGGCCCCAGACATCATTGACGATATGTGCGCCGGCTTGAACGGCGAGCCGGGCCGTTTCCTCGCGATAGGTATCGACCGAGATCAGCGTTCCGCCAGACGTCGCGAGCGCCTCGATGACCGGCAATATGCGAGCCTGCTCTTCCTTTGCGGAGATCGCAGACGCCCCGGGACGTGTCGATTCTCCGCCGATGTCGATGACGGAGGCCCCCTCCCCGACCATGCGGCGCGCCTGGTCAACTGCTCTTTCAGGCGCATCGAACAGGCCGCCGTCGGAAAAACTGTCCGGCGTGATGTTGAGGATGCCGACGACCACGGCCTTGCCACCAATGTCGAGATGGCGTCCGTGGGCTAACTGCCATCGCCCTGTCATCATTGCCCATCAACCATGCCCGATCCCGCGGCGTGGCCGGGGATCAATTCCGTTGCGCCGGAGACGGCGGTAAAGCAAGGTGGGCAAAGAGGCAACACAATGAAACGATCCTTCCTTTGCGCCCTGATGCTCGCCCTGACCGCATTCCCGGCCAGCGCTGCAACTCTCGTCAAGACATATAGTTATTTCCCGATCGGCGGCAGGACGCTCGACGACATCGAGACCCAGCTGTCGAAACTCGGGCCTCGGGTGAAAAGCACCGGGTCGCGGCATCCAGGCGCTACCCAGATGGCGTTCACCACCCGCGTCAGCTATGCGCAAAAGCCGGGCTCGTGCTGGATTGCCGACGCTGTCGTCACCGTCAAGGTCAAGGTGATCCTTCCGCAGTGGCGCCGCCCGCGGAAAGCCGATGCAGGCGTCAGGCTGTTCTGGGATACGTTGTCCGCCGACATCAAGCGCCATGAGGAACGCCACGTCGAGATTGCCAAGAACCATGGCCGCGAACTCGAAGACGCCTTGAAGGCGAGCTACCCGGAAAAGACCTGCGAACTGGCCAAGGCCAAGGCCGCAAAAATAACGGCGGCCATGCTCGCCAAGCACGACCAGGAGCAGATGCGCTTCGATCGTGTGGAAAGCGTCAATTTCCAAAGCCGCATCCTGCGGCTCTTGAATTACCGCATCGAGCGCATTGAGAACGGCCGACTCGCTCCCGGCTGAACTTCGCGTCGTCGGAAAAGCCAATTTGGACCAAAGCCAATTTTGCCGAAACATGGTGCCAGCTTCGAAAAACTTTCGAGCCGCTGTCGAAATCGGCCTATAGCGAACGACATATATCGAGTTCGCAGGGCTCATCTCAAAGGCACGAGAACACGGCCAATCTGTACACTCGACGCACTCCAGCGCCTCGCGGACGTGCACCCAAGCGTAATGGGATGAATGGATATGGACCAGGCTATCGACAAGCAAGCGATGGTGGAAACCAGCACGCCGCTGACCGAAACCGAGAAAAACGCCATCATCGGCGGCGTGCTCTTGTCGATGCTGCTGGCAGCGCTCGACCAGACCATCGTCGCGCCGGCGATGCCGACGATGGCACGTCTGCTCGGGCATGCCGAGTATCTGCCGTGGATCGTGACCGGCTATCTTCTGACCGCGACCGCCGTGGCGCCGCTCTACGGCAAGATCTCCGACATTTATGGTCGCCGGCCGACCGTCTATGCTGCAATCCTGATCTTTCTCGCCGGCTCGCTGGTCAGCGCCACCGCCCCCAACATGCTGGTCCTGGTTGTCGGCCGGGCGATCCAGGGCGCAGGCGGCGGCGGGCTGTTCGCCCTGACGCAGACCGTGATCGGCGACCTCGTGCCGCCGCGTGAGCGGGCTCGCTACGCCGCCTGGATCTCGGGCACCTGGGCCGTCGCCAGCATCGCCGGGCCGCTGCTCGGCGGCACCTTCGCCGAACATCTGCATTGGTCGCTGATCTTCTGGATCAACATTCCGCTCGGCCTGCTGGCGATGGCGATCATCAACAACCCGCTCAAGAAGCTGCCGATCGCCGCAAAACATCACCGCATCGACGGCCTCGGCGCGCTGCTTCTGGTCGCGGCCACCTCGCTGCTGCTGCTTGCCTTGAACTGGGGCGGCAGCGAGTATCCCTGGCTGTCGCCTGAAATCCTTGGACTGCTCGCCGGCTCAGCGGTGTTCTGGAGCGCGTTCGCGCTGAGGCTGCTGCGTGCGGCCGAACCGCTGATCTCGCTCGAAGTGCTCGGCAATCCGATCGTTCTCGCCGGGACGCTGTCGATGTTCCTGCTGCAGGCCGCCAATGTCGGCTTGTCGGTCTATCTGCCGGTCTACCTGCAATCGGTCGTCGGCCTGTCGGTCAGCGAATCGGGCACCGCGTTGCTTGGGCTGATGCTCGGCACGGTGGCCGGTGCGACCTTCAGCGCGCGAATGATCCCGCGCTTTTTCCACTATAAACGCATTGCCATGATCGGAACGGTTTTCTCGATCCTGTGCCTCGGCGTGCTCAGCCTGGTCGCCGGGCATGCCTCACTGTTGCTCGTCGAGGTGTTGACGACCTGCGTAGGCCTGGGCACAGGCACGACCTTTCCGGTTGCCACTGTCTCGGTCCAGAACGCCGTCGATCGTATGCACCTTGGCGTGGCGACCGGCGTTCTCACCTTCCTCCGCTCGCTGGGCAGCGCGCTTGGCGTCGCCATGCTTGGTGCCGTCGCCCTTGGCTACGGCCTGCCGCTGGCCAGCGAAGGCACGCAGCCGGCCGGCCATGTTGCCTCGGCCATGCCGTTCGTGATGATCTTTCTTGCCGCGGCAGCAACCTTGCTGTTGTCGTTCATCACGCTCTGGCTGATGCCGGAAAAAACGCTTCGCGGCCATGCCGAGGCTGTGGCCCCAGCGTTGGCGGAGTAGACCGGCCCGACAAAAATACAGCGAGGGTCAGTCGACCACGCCGAGCTTCTTCTGCAAGCTGGTCGACGAGGTCGTATACTGGAACACAATGCGCTCGCCGGGGCTGACGATGCGCTTGGCTGCTTGCGCCATCAAAGCGACCTCATGGAAGCCTGACAGGATCAGCTTCAACTTGCCGGGATACCAGTTGATGTCGCCGACGGCGAAGATGCCGGGTACCGACGTCTGGAATTTTTCGGTGTCGACCGGGATCAGGTTCTCGTGGAGATTGAGGCCCCATTCGGCGATTGGGCCGAGCTTCATCGTCAGGCCGAAGAATGGCAGCATCCGCGTACACGGTACTTCGATATCGCCCTCCGGTCCCTTGATGATGGCGGAGGCGAGCTGGCCGTCGGCGCCGGTCAGGCCAGTCACTTGTCCGACCTGGAATTCCAGCTGCTTCATCTCCTGCATGGCATACATCTTGTTGACGCTGTCGGGCGCTGCACGGAATTCGGGCCGCCGGTGCACCAGTGTCACGCTCTTGGCCACTGGCTGCAGATTCAGCGTCCAGTCGAGCGCCGAATCGCCGCCGCCGACGATGACGAGGTCATGGCCGCGAAAGTCCTCCATCCGGCGCACCGAGTAGAACACGCTCTTGCCTTCATAGGGTTCGATGCCCGGGATCGGCGGCCGCTTCGGCTGGAAAGAGCCGCCGCCAGCGGCGATCACGACGATTTTGGCTTCGAACACCTCGTTTTCGTCGGTAGTGACGCGGAAGCTGCCGTCCTCCAGTCTTTCCAGGCCCGAAACCATGCGGTTATAGGTGAACTCGGGCTTGAACGGCGCGATCTGCTCAAGCAGCTTGTCGACCAGACCTTGCGCCGAGATCGAGGGCCAGCCCGGAATGTCGTAAATCGGCTTTTCCGGGTAGAGTTCGGCGCACTGCCCCCCGGGCCGGTCGAGTATGTCGATCAGATGGCACTTCATGTCGAAGAGGCCGAGCTCGAATACCGCAAACAGGCCGACAGGCCCTGCCCCGACAATGAGTACGTCTGTCTTGATGATAGCGGTCATGAAGCATGCGCCTTTATGGGAAAACGGCGCGACACTGCATGACCATTGGTCCGCTGCCAAGCGGCAGCGGCAAAAATCGGCTTCAGCCCTGGCGGGCCGGCACGCGCACGACCAGCCCGTCGAGGGCGTCGCGCACCTTGATCTGGCATGACAGCCGCGAATTCGGCTGGACGTCGTAGGCGAAGTCCAGCATGTCCTCTTCCATGGCTTCCGGCTCGCCGACCTCCGCCGTCCAGGCTTCGTCGACATAAACATGGCAGGTCGCGCAGGCGCAGGCGCCGCCGCATTCCGCTTCTATTCCCGGCACCGCATTGCGGATCGCATTTTCCATGACGGTCGAGCCGTTTTCGGCATCCACGTCAAAACGCGTGCCGTCATGGGCGATGAAGGTCAGCTTGGTCATTTGTCACCTGAAGGGAGTCTGAGCCGACATAATCACTCTGCCGGACAAGTCAACTGCGGCGCCAAAGCGCCGCTGTGTGGCATTTCGGGAATAAGTGCTATCGGCTGATGGCGGCGACGAAGTCGCGCACTTCTTCGATCAGCGAGCCAAGCCGCTTCAGCGTGCCGGCGTCTTCGGGCCGGCATTCGATCGCACTGGCGCAATCGGCGATGGCGAAGGCGCCGACCCCGCGCGCCGAGCCTTTGAGCCCGTGTGCCAATAGCAGCCGCTGCCCGACATCCGCATCGACGATCTTGTCGCGCACCGACAGCGCCTGCTGCACGAACAGAGCCAGCACCTCCTGCTCGAGGCTCCGATCGCCCATCGTCTGGCGCGCAAGATGCCCCAGGTCGATCGGCCGCGCCCCGGCTGTCCCCGACACATCGCCGCCGGGCATCGAGAAGGCAATGCCGTTTTCGCCACGTATCACTTTGAGACTCCGTTCTTCGACCCGCAAAAACTAGGCGTATCCGGTGGACAACGGGTTAATGATTGGCCCGGAAAAATGTCGCGATAACGGCGCCGGAATCACGGCTGTGTTAACCTTATATTTAAAGTTTTACGTATCGGGCGGAATGCATGTTTTCTTTACCCGGCTGTGTCATTACGATACGACAGGTCCATTTTCAGCCTCCTGCGCGGGACACGCTAGGCAGAATCAATAGCAGAACCATAAGTCCCGCGGCAGCTTGTACAGGGTAGCGAAGGCATGGCGAAGAAACCAACGACGACAAGAACGCTCGACAGCGACGTAGCCAGGGAACTCGAAAAGGCACTCGATATCGACCTGAGCGGCGATGCCGGCGGCGACTTCGACATGGCGGCATCCATGGAAGATCTGGAAGCGCAAATATCGCAAGCCGCCGACGAGCTGGCGCGCGAAGGTCGCAGCCAGAACGAACCGCCTGCCCCGGACCAGACCCAGAGCGCGGCACCAGCCGCCAATCAAAGCCAGAACGCAAATTCCGCGCCAAAGGCCAAGCCGGCTGAGTTGCGTCCTGTCACAACGCGCAATGGCTCGCAGCCGGCAGCTTTCTCGCCGGCCAACGACGATCGTCAAAAAGACTATAAGACGCTCCTGCACACCCTCAATCGGCGCGCTTCGAACACGATCTATTGGGTCGTGGCTTTCGTGTCGCTTGCCTGGATCGCCGGTGCTGGCGGCCTTGCGAACCTGTTGTTCGGACCTGGCATCTGGAACATCCGCACCTTCGATCAGTTTTTCGCCCGTCCCGAGCTGATCGGCCTGGCGGTCGCGGCAATCGTGCCCGTCATCCTGTTCTGGGCATTCGCGGTGATGATTCGCCGCGCTCAGGAGATGCGTCTTGCCGCGCAGTCGATGACCGAGGTGGCCTTCCGTCTGGCCGAGCCGGAAAATCTTGCCCAGGATCGCGTCATGATGATCGGCCAAGCGGTTCGCCGCGAGGTGGCAGCCATGGGCGAAGGCATCGAACGCACGCTTGCGCGTGCCGTCGAGCTCGAAACGCTGGTTCACAGCGAGGTGAACCAGATCGAGCGCTCCTATTCAGAGAACGAGTCCCGCATCCGCTCGCTGGTCGATGGACTGGGCAGCGAGCGCGAAGCGGTCGTCACCCATGCCGAGCGCGTGCGCGCCTCGATCACCGGCGCCCACGAGACACTGAAAGACGAGATCAACGCCGCCAGCGATATCATTCGCGACAGCATTCTCAACGCCTCGACCAAGCTGTCGATGACGATCAACGAATCCGGCGACACGCTGATCGACAGGATCAACGGAAGCTCGATGTCGATCTTCGATTCGGTGGAAGGCCGGCTCGAATCGATCACCGATCGGCTGTCGACGTCGGGCGAGGCCTTCGCCAGCCTGCTCGACACCCGCATCGCCAAGCTGACGGACACCACCGATGGCCTGACGCGGTCGCTGACCGACCTGCTCGACGACCGCACGAGCGGCATGGTGTCGCTGCTCGGCGGCGCCGCCCGCACACTCAATTCGGAATTCGAAGCCAGCCTCAACGGCATCGAGCGGACGCTTGCCGAACGTGGCCAGGCGCTGATCAGCGAATTCCAGACCCGCGCCGAGGCGCTCGACACCGGCACGCAGAAGCTCAACGCCGCGCTGGAGGCTCGCGCACGCCAGATCAACGAGACGCTGGTCGAGCGCGCGCGCGAAATCGCCCACACCTTCCAGGATAGCAAGGAGACGCTGTCGGCAATGATCGATCAGGGCAAGACCCAGATCGGTGCCGACATGGCCGACATCATTTCATCGACCTCGACCATGCTTGAAGCCCGCGCCGGCGATTTCGCCGGGCGCATGGAAGCGGCACGCCATGTCGTATCGCGTTCGTTCGACACGGACGTCGAGCGGCTTGCCGATGCTCGCGCCGGCATAGAGGAAGCCGTCGAAAACCATAGCCGCAAGCTTTCCGAAAGCCGCGACCGGATGGCGGCGGCAATGCAGGCCGATTTGGCGAAGTTCGCCGAGGGTCGCGCCGAAATCGACGCAGCGGTGGCCAACCAGGTGCAGAAGCTTGCCGAAGGCCGCAGCCTTATCTCGCGCGCCCTTGAGGAGGATCTGCGCAAGGTCAACGAATCGCGCGCAGCGATCGACGCTTCACTGGGCAGCCATCTCGAAAGCCTTGAAGAGGGTCGCAACAGGCTGGCCCAGGCCCTGAACGAAGACTCCGGAAAACTCGTGCAAGCTCGTACGATAATTGATGAAATGGTTGCCGGGCACGTCGGCAAGCTCGCCGAAGGCCGCAGCATCCTTTCGCGCGCGCTCGAGGCCGACCTCGGCAAGTTGGCAGAGAGTCGCGCCGCCATCGACGGCCTCGTCGCCGGTCAGGTCGAAAAGATCGCCGAGGGTCGCGCCATACTCGCCAGTGCGCTGGAAGCCGACATCGCCGGCATCAATGGTCTCATCGAGGCGCATTCGGCGAAATTGGCGCAAGACCGCAGCGGCCTTTCCCAGTCACTCGATAACGACCTGTCCGACATCAGGAGTCTGATCGCTGATCATTCTGGCAGGCTCACCGATGACCGCAGCCTGCTTTCGAAGACGCTTGAGGACGATCTTGCCAAGCTGGCCGAAAGCCGGTCGAGCATCGATGGGCTGGTTGCCGGCCAGGTCGAGAAGCTGGCGGAAGGCCGCGACATCCTCAAGCGCGCGCTTGAATCGGACCTGAACGCGATCAAGGGCGTCATCGCCAGCCAGTCTGAAAAGCTGGCGGAAGACCGTGGCCAGTTGTCACGGGCGCTGGAGAGCGACCTGGAGGCTGTGCGGGGCGTTGTCTCCGATCACATGAACAAGCTTGCCGAAGACCGTTCGACCCTTTCGAAGGCGCTCGAAGACGATCTCGCCAAGTTGGCCGAAAGCCGCTCGAGCATCGATGTGATGGTTGCCGGCCAGGTCGAAAAGCTGGCAGAGGGCCGCGACATCCTCAAGCGTGCGCTCGAAGCCGATCTGAGCACTGTCAAGGGCGTCATCGCCAGCCAGTCCGAAAAGCTGGCGGAAGACCGTGGTCAGCTGTCGCGGGCACTGGAGACCGATCTCGAGACCGTGCGGGGCGTCGTCTCCGAACATATGAACAAGCTTACCGAAGAGCGTTCGGCCCTCTCGAAAGCGCTCGAGGACGATCTTGCCAGGCTGGCAGAGAGCCGTTCGAGCATCGACGGGCTGGTCGCCGGCCAGGTCGAGAAGCTGGCCGAGGGTCGCGACATCCTCAAGCGCGCCTTGGAAGACGATCTTGCCAAGCTGGCCGAAAGCCGCTCGAGCATCGACGGACTGGTTTCCGGCCAGGTCGAGAAACTGGCCGAAGGCCGCGATATCCTCAAGCGCGCCTTGGAGGCCGATCTCAACACGATCAGGGGCGCCATCGCCGATCAGTCGCAGCTATTGACCGATAATCGCGCGCAGTTTTCGCGTGCGCTAGAAGCCGATCTCGGCAACGTCAACAGCCTTGTCGCAACCCACGCAGAGAAGCTCGTCCAGGACCGCTCGACCCTGTCGAAGGCGCTCGAGGACGATCTCGCCAAGCTGGCCGAAAGCCGTTCGAGCATCGATGGGCTGGTTGCCGGCCAGGTCGAGAAACTGGCGGAAGGCCGCGACATCCTCAGGCGCGCGTTGGAAGCCGACCTGGAGAGGCTTGCAATGAGCCGCAGCGAGGTCGACGAGATCGTCGCCGGTCATGTCGGCAAGCTGAGCGAGGGCCGCGACATGCTGACCCGCGCATTGCAGGACGATCTCTCCAGGCTCGCCGAAACGCGCAAGGATGTCGACCGTTCGCTGTCGGGCCATATCGACCAGATCGCCGCCAGGAGCACCGACATCTCCGATGCAATCGCTGCCGACGTAGAAAAGATCGAGCAGGCGTTCAGCCGGCAGACAGGCATCATCGAGGAGCGCGCCAGCACCATGGAGCGGGCGCTGTCGACGGGTGTCGACAACGTTCGCAGTGTGCTCGAAAAAAGCGCGGTCTTCGTCGCCGGGGCGCTGCGCGAGAAGGTCCTGGAAGTCACCAGCGCGCTGCATGAGCAGGCGGGCTCGGCATTCAGCGATGCCGACCGCAAGATCGCTGAGCGCGCCGAGCAGACCTCCGCTGCCCTGCTCGCCAGGGCGGAGGACATCGCCCGCACCTTTGAAGAGGCGGACCGTCGCCTTGCCGCGCGCGCCGAGGATACGTCGAGCGCACTGATTGCCCGCGTCGACGACACGTCGAACACCTTGCTCGCGCGCGCCCAGGAAACGGCCGATCAGCTGGCAGCCAGAGCAAGTGAGATTGCCGGCACCTTCGACGCGGCGGACCACAGGCTGGTCTCTCGCGCCATCGAAACGGCCCAGTCGCTGGCGGCACGTGCCGGCGACATACTGCGCAATTTCGAAACGGCCGACGAGCGGCTGGGCGTGCGCATCGGCGAATCCGCCGAAGCGCTCGCGGCACGCGCGTCGGATCTGGGTCGCATTTTCGATGCCGCCGACCAGCAACTTATTTCGCGCATTGCCGAAGGCTCCGAAGCACTTTCGGCCCGTGCGTCCGAGATCGGCCGCATCTTCGAGGAGGCGGATCATCGCCTGGTATCCCGTATCGCCGACAGCAGCACTGCCATCGGCGAACATGCCGACACCATTGTCGGCGCCTTCACCAGCACCGAGCAGCGGGTTGCCGAGCGCGCCAGACAGACTGGCCAGGAACTCGCCGTCCATGCCCGTGAAATCGAGCAGGTGCTTGCCGGTGCCGACGAACGCCTGGCATCGAGTGCGGCTGCCACAGCGGCCCGCGTCGAGGAGCAGGTCGCCGGCGTCGAGAACCGCCTCGCCTACTCCGCCGAGACAATGGGCCAAAAGCTCAACGAGCAGGTCGCGAACGCCGAGGCGCAGTTGGTCTCGCGTGCCAACACGATCGCCGAAACCTTCACCGCGGTCGGCCAGCATATCGGCCAGAGCACCAATGACGCTGCAAAGACCATCGGTGCCAATACTCGCGAGCTCAATACGATGCTTGCGGCACGTTCGGCCGAAATATCGAAAATCCTGGACGAGACGGCACGGCCTCTGGTCGAGCGCTTTGCCCAGGGCGGCTCCGAGCTGCAAAAGAGCATGGAAGAGGTCACAGAACGTGCGACCGAGAAGCTGCGCACTCAAAACGCCGCCCTCGTCGACGCCCTCGCCAGCCGCACGGCAGAAACCCTGTCGGCCGTCGAAGGCGCGCGCTCGACGCTTGCCGACAGCGTTGCCGACCTCATCGGCCGCATGACCACCTCCAGCTCGCAGCTCGGTCAATTGATCGAGCAGGCGGCGGGCAATCTCGGCCAGGTTGAAGAACGCCTGACCGGGAGCACGCAAAGCTTCGCAGCGACCACGGAAAAGACCGCGCAGACCTTCGCCAGTTCGGCGCGCCTGGTCGATTCGAACACGACGCGGCTCACCGAGCTGTCGTCCTCGACCTTGCGCGAGGTTGCTTCCATCGCCACCAAGTTCGACGAGCACAGCCGGTTGCTTTCCAGTGCCTCGGACCTGTTGAGCTCGGCCCAGAGCAATCTCGAGCACACGCTCGAAAGGCAATCGTCGCTGGAGGACCTCGCCGTCGGCCTTGTCAAGAAATCGGAAGATCTCGAAAGGGTCATGCGCTCGTTCGAGAATCTGGTCGGCCAAACGCTGCAGAACGCCGAAGGCAAGACGCTGGAATCCGCCGACAAGATCCGTACCGCGATTTCCGAAGTGGTCGATTCGGCCACCAAGCGCTTTGCCGATGCGACCGAGGAGATGCGGCGTACCGCCGGCTCGATCAAGAGCGAGCTCGACCTCACCCGCGCCGAGCTCAAGAAAGGCGTCATCGAGATGCCGGAAGAGGCAAAGGAATCGACCACGGCTATCCGCCGTGCCGTTTCAGAGCAGATCAATGCGCTGAAGGAACTTTCTGAAATCGTTGCGAAATCTGGCCGTAGCGCCGACAGTTCGGAACAGCGCAACCTGCGTCCGGCGCCGCAAGCGCCTGCCGCACGCGCCGCTGAGCCGCCACGTCGCCCGGCTCCGGCTCCAGAACAGCGCCGTCCCCCGCAGGCGCCTTCGGGCGAGGCGGCGCTGCGCGGCACGCTCGACCTCGAACGTCCCGCAGACCAAGCGCCACGCCAGCGCGACCCCAACGGCCGCACGCCGCAAGGCGGCTGGGTGCGCGACCTCCTGACCGGTGCATCGCGCGAAGACGACGCCAAGCCGGCGGTGCCCGCCGAAGCGCCGCGCCCTGCTCCCGCTGCTCGTTCGCCGCTTCATGTCGTGGAATCGCTGAACTCGCTCTCGGTCGATATCGCGCGCGCCATCGATCACGATGCCTCGATCGAGCTCTGGAACCGCTACCGGCGCGGCGAGCGCGACGTCTTCACGCGCCGACTTTACACGCTGAAGGGCCAGCAGACGTTCGACGAGATCCGCCGCAAATATCAGTCGGAGGCGGAGTTCCGAGCTGCTGTCGATCGTTACTGCGACGATTTCGAAAAGCTGCTCGAGGACGTGTCGCGCAACGACCGCGACAACATCATGGCACAGACCTACCTGACCTCGGATACCGGCAAGGTCTACACGATGCTGGCACACGCCAGCGGCCGCCTTCACTAGAGCGGGCGATAGAGAATAAATGAAAAGGCGGGATTTCCCGCCTTTTTCATGCCGTACTGAATTCCATTGGCGCTGTAGAGTGCCGTGCCAGCAGTTCCGGCCGCGTCAGATCACAGTGTCGGTCCAGCGGACGATTTGCCCGGCCGCATCGCCGAACGCGGCATCGAGCGCGCCGACATAGGCCTGGTTGCCATTGCCCGAAACGGGCGCGATGGCGCTAAACGTCTTCGAAGCGCGCACTTCACCGTTGCGGTCGTTCAACAGGCGCACGAACAGCTCGACCTCGGCATGTTCGCCGCCATCGACACGCACCTCGAACGAGCGGATCTCGACGATCACCTGATAGTCGATCGCCAGCCCCTCGCCTGGCTTGCCGACGCCGGTGAAGCTGCCCGAGCGCTGGAACGTCTCTGCCAGCCGCGCCTGTACGATCATCGGCAGCCGGTCGGCCCATTGCGCGCCCTTGAGATACTGGATCGATCGCGGTGATGGCTTGATGACGATGTTCTGGCTATCCAGCGCCTTGAGCGCCGAAGGCTGGGCGATGAGTATCTGGCGCCGGCTGCGGGCACGCGCTTCCAGCGACGGCGCCGAAAGCTCGAACGTATCCAGCGGCGCCGGTCTGCCGCCCGGCAAGGCCGCGCAGCTTGCAAGCGAAAGCGCCAGCAACATCGCCCCGACCTTAGACCCGCCCGATGTGATGCTGCCTGAACTGATCGACTTCAAACGCGATCCCCCCCGGATCGTGGAAACAATGCGCATCTGCCAGCTATGTTCTTGCGGTGGTCGGGGATCGAAGTCAACGGCGCACCCTGCCGTCGAACTGCCGGACCTCGCCCTCGCCGCCCGACAAGATCCTTTGTGGGTTGCGGCTGAGATCGGTTACCGCCTCTTCGATGCGGTTGATCGAACGGCGGCTGTCCTGGACCAGCGCTTCGACGTTTTGCAGCCCTTGTCCCGAGAACCGCGCCAAATTGTCGGTAATGGTACCGAGACGGGCGTTCAGCGTGTCGGCGACCTGCTTGAACGATTTCAGCGTCGCTCTGGCGTCGGCCATGACGCCGTCGGCCTGGCCGGAGCCGAGCAGTTTGTCGACCTTGGCAAGGATACCGTCGACTCGCACCGAGGCATCGTTGAGGCGTCCTGCGAGTTGGTGCGCGTCTTTGATGGTTTCATCGATGTCATCGGCTCGGTTGGCGAACTTGTTGGTCACCTTGGCGATGTCGGCGGCAGCCTCGTTGGCGTTTTCGCTGGCCTTCTGGATATTGGCCAGCGCGGTGCGCACCTCAGCCGGATCGATGCCGTCGAGAACGCCGTCGACCTTGGCCAGCGTGCCTTGTGTCTTCTGGGCGAAGTCGTTGATCGAGCCGACCGCCGTGTCGACATTCTTGATGACCGTGTCGAACTGTTTGCTGGTTTCCTTGAGATTGGCGGTGACCGTGTCGACGTTGGCGACGATGCTCTTGATCTGGTCCTTGTCGACGGCGTTGAGTAGCCCTTCCGCCGCCTTCAGCGTGCCGTCGAGCTTGCCCGAAACACCCTTCAGTTCGTCCGCCAGCGAGCTGACGCTGGCCAGGAACTTGTCGACGCCGTCCGCATTCCTGGCCAGTGCATCGGAGAAGGTCTGGACATTGTTGACGGTCTGCGTCAGCGGCCCGCGAACATCTTTGGTGAAGCCTTCGAGCTCCGAAAGGACCTTGTCGGCCCGGGTGAAGATGTTCTGCGCCGTCTGCAACAGGTTGGTGACCGCCGACGGGTTGGCAACGATCTCGGCGACGCGGCCTTCCTTTTCCGCCTCGTCGAGGAGTTTTGGCTCCTTGGGGTCGGCGCCCTTGAGCTCGATGTTGGCCTGGCCGGTGAGGCCGGCAAGCCCGATATCGGCCTGCGTCGACTTGGTGATAGGCGTGTTCCGGTCTATTTCGGTGTCGGCGATAGCAGCGGTGGGATTGTCGACGTCGATATAGACACGGCGCACGTCGCCGACTTTGACGCCATTGAACAGCACGAAACTGCCACGGCCGAGCCCCGAAGCGGAGCCTGGAATGCGCACGCGCAGCACCGCCGTCTCGCCCCTTTCGCCGATAGCCGCCGTCCAATACACGAAAGCGAAAGCCGCGAGGATCGCGGCCAGCGTGAAAATGCCGACAATGACGTAGTTGGCCCTGGTTTCCATTGCTCACTTATGGCTATGCGCGCGCCGCAAGATCAAGTTGCCGGGCGCGTTTTCCGCGGAAATAGGATTTTACCCAGGGTTCCTCGCTCCTGAGCATGTCGTCGATCGTGCCCTCGACCAGCACTTTCTTGTTGCCAAGCACCGCCACGCGGTCGCACGCGGTAAACAGCGTGTCGAGATCATGCGTGACCATATACACGGTCAAATCCATCGTATCGCGCAGCTTGACGACCAATTCGTCGAATTCAGCCGCACTAATTGGATCGAGGCCGGACGTCGGCTCGTCGAGAAAAACGATGTCCGGATCGAGCGCCAGGGCGCGCGCCAACGCGGCACGCTTGATCATACCGCCGGAGAGCTCGGAGGGGAATTTCTGCGCCGCCTCCGGCGGCAGTCCGACCAACTCGACCTTGAGCATGGCAAGTTCGTCCATCAGCTTCTTCGGCAAATCGAGATATTCACGCATCGGCACCTGGACGTTTTCGAGGACCGTCAGCGCCGAAAAAAGGGCGCCATGCTGGAACAGCACGCCAAGCCGCATGTCGATTCGAAGGCGCTCCCTTTCGGTTGCCTTCTCGACGTCGACGCCGAAAAGTTTGATTGTTCCCGATTGCTTGCGCGTCAAGCCAAGGATGGTGCGCAAGAGAACAGATTTGCCCGCACCGGAGGCACCAACAAAGCCGAGAATCTCCCCGCGCCAGATATCGAGCGACAATTTGTCGAGAACGACCTGGTCGGCGAACGATACCGTGATGTCGTGTGCCGACAGCACGATCTCGTCTTCTTTGGCCTTCGTCGCCACCTTGGTCGTGTTTGTGCCCGGCAGCGCCATCTCAGAACTCGATCGCTGCATAGAACATGGCGAAAAGCCCGTCGAGGATAATGACCACGAAGATCGACTTCACCACTGAGGCGGTCACATGCTGGCCGAGCGATTCGGCGCTGCCGCCAACCTTCATGCCCTCGACCGAGGCGATTATGCCGATGATCATGGCCATGAACGGCGCCTTGATCAGGCCCGCAAAGATGGTGCTGAGGTCGATTGCGACACGCAGCCGGTCGATGAACGCTGCCGGTGCAATATCAGAGTAGAGCCATGCAGCCAAAATGCCGCCGCCCAGTGCTGCAAAGTTGGCGATGATCGTCAGGCAAGGCAGCGCGACGACCAGCGCGACCAACCGCGGAAACACCAGCACGCCGATCGGATTAAGACCGATCACCTTCAGCGCATCGACCTCCTCGCGCATCTTCATCGAGCCGATCTCGGCGGTAATCGCGCTACCGGAGCGGCCGGCGATCATGATCGCCGTCATCAAAACGCCGAGCTCGCGCAGGATCAGCACGCCGACCAGGTCGACGACGAAGATGTCGGCGCCGAAATAACTGAGCTGATAGGCGCCTTGCTGGGCAACGATCGCACCGACGATGGCCGACATCAGCACCACCACCGGTATGGCGCCGACGCCCATGCGATCGATCTGGTTGAAGATCGCCGCCATATTGACGGCATGGCCACGGCCAAGCTTCATCTGAGAGCCGCGTATCGTGGCGCCGAGGATGTTCATTGCGGCCAGGAAATCGTCGCGCATCTCATAGACGCGACGGCCTACCGCCTCGAGCCCCCGAATGATGAAGTTGGGCGGCTTTGCCGGACCGGATCCGGGCTCGCGTCGAACCGCATCGCCGACGGCGCCAAGCAGGATCGAGGCAATCTCGCTTTGCCCCTGCATCTTGATCTCGACGCCCTTCTTTTCGAAGCTGCTGACCAGGCGATCGAGCAGCCAGGCGCCGGCAGTGTCCATCTTCTCGATCTGCGACAGATCGAGCGCCAGCGTCTTGAAGCCGCTGCGCTTCTCGATCTTGCGCATCTCGGCATCGACCAGCGCCACGGTGCGTGTCGTCCAGCTTCCCGAGAAAGCGCAGCCGAGAACGCCGCCCTCCTCGCCGATCGCGATGCGCGGCTGGTGGTCGGGCTCCTTGGCAGGGCCGCTTGCGTCGCGTTTGCGGATGGTCAACATGGCGTCCTGTTTAGCCTGACGGGGCCGAGCTGTCGATTTGCCGACATCCTCCTTGTTGCAGCCGGAGCAGAAAAATATGGCGCGTGTCATTTCGGTCGAGGCCGAGGGCTTTCCGATAGCCGGGACCTTTACCATTTCGCGCGGCTCGAAGACCGAAGCGGAGGTGATTTCCTGCGCCATCACCGAAAACGGCCGTACAGGGCGCGGCGAATGCGTTCCTTACAAGCGCTATGGCGAGACCATGGAGGGTGTGCGCGACGCGATCGAGGCGATGCGCAGTGAGATCGCGCACGGCATCAGCCGCATCGCCCTGCTCGGTGCCATGCCTGCCGGCGCGGCACGCAACGCCATCGACTGCGCGCTCTGGGACCTGGAAGCGAAGATCAGCGGAACACCGGTGGCGCATACGATACGAACCGTTCCGTTACGACCGCTTGAGACGGCGTACACATTGTCGCTCGCCGAGCCGGAAGCGATGGCGGCGCAGGCCCGCGCCAACGCCCAGCGCCCGCTGCTCAAGGTCAAGATCGGCGGCGACAACGACATCGCCCGCATCCGCGCAGTGACGGCGGCGGCACCCGACAGCCGTATCATTCTTGATGCCAACGAAGGCTGGACGAACGACAACATCGTAGAAAACCTCGCCTTTGCCGCTGAGCAAGGTATCGCCTTGATCGAACAGCCGCTGCCGGCGGGACATGACGGTATTCTTCGCCACATCGCGCATCCGGTGCCGATCTGCGCCGACGAAAGCGTGCACGAGGCGAAGGATATTGAAGCGCTTGTCGGCGTCTACGACGCCATCAACATAAAGCTCGACAAATCCGGCGGCCTGACCGCAGCGCTCGTGCTTCGCGACCGCGCCCGCGAACTGGGTCTTGGCGTTATGGTCGGCTGCATGGTCGGCACATCGCTTGCGATGGCGCCGGCCGTTCTGTTGGCGCAGGATGCCGATTTCGTCGATCTCGACGGTCCGTTGCTGCTAGCCCGCGACCGCATTCCCGGTCTCGTCTATCAAGGGTCGCTGGTGTCACCGCCCGAGCCGGCGCTGTGGGGCTGAACGCGCCGCAAGTCCGATCAGCGCCAGGCCCGTCAGGGCGATCGGGATCATGGCAAAGAAGCCGTTCGCGCCGAAGCGGTCGTAAAGAGGACCGGAAATGAGCGTCGCCACCGCCATGAAGAAGCCGTTGGAAAAATAGGCGATGCCTTGCGCCGCCCCGGTGCGTTCTTCCACGACCGTCTCACCGATCATCTTTTGCAGGCCGATCAGCACCAGCGCCACCGAAACCGCGTGCAGCGTCTGGATCGCGAAAAACCCGCCAACGCCAAGTCCAAGCGGCCAGATCAAAGGGAAGGCGATCCAGCGCACGATAGCGCCTGTCCCGGCAATCAGCATGATCGACACGATCGAGAAGGAGGCGAAAGCCCGAGTGAAGACGACGAACATGCATATCTCGGCGACGACGCCCCACCCCCAGAGCAGCCCAACAACCGAATCGCTGATGCCGATCGACTTCCAGTAGATCGACACGAAGCCGTAGAGAAACGCGTGGCTGGCGGTGATGACGCCGACCCCGGTCGAAAAATAAAGAAAATACGGGTTGAGGAGTTTTGATGCCGATTGCTGGATGTCGGCAGCCGAAAGCGGCGAGGCGCGGCGCGGGCGGCCGAGGCGCGGCGCAATCAGCCCGGCGGCTAGCGCGGCGCATAACGACACGAAGATGATCACCGGGACAGCCTGAGCACCGCTCGCCGACAAGATGAAACCGCCGGCGAGATTGGCACAGAGATAGGAGATCGAGCCCCATTTGCGCATGCCGGCGTAGTTCGAGCCGAAGCGGCGAACACCAGAAAGGGCGAGCGAATCGGCAATCGGCGAATGCGGCGTCCAAACGACCGTCAGCGCCAGGGATACGGCAAGTACCATTGCGTAGGTCGGCGGCAGGAGGTAGCCGGCGGACAGGATCAGCGATGCGGCGACCAGCGCAACATAGACATTGGCGCGATCGCTCGCTTTGTCTGCCAGCGCGGTAAGAAAAGGTGTCGTTGCCACACGCAGGAACATCGGCGCGGCGAGGATCACGGCTATCTGCTCGGCGTGGAACCCCTTGGCCTGCAGCCACAGGGGAAAATACGGCACATGCGTTCCGAGCGGCACGAAGAGCGTGAAGAAGATCAAGCTCATGCGCAGTTCGAAATGGCGTGGCTTGACGAGCTGTTCGGGCGAAAGCGGCGGCAGCGAGGACATTGACAGGCGATCCGTCGGCACGGCATTCAGCCGGGTCGGCCCACCACACCTGCCGCTGCATAACACGGCGAAAAAGTCGATGAAACCGCTGGACTAACCGATTGAAGCGAGGGGGGCCGGGTTTTGGTCAAGCCGCCTGGACTGCCCTGCCCTTGATGTCGATCGGCACGAGCACCTCGCCGCCGACCGGAGTCTCCGGCAGGACATGCGCCCAGTGCAGGATCTCCATCCGGCCGTCAAAATGCTCGACCACCGCCGTGCAGCTCTCCACCCAGTCGCCGGTGTTGATGTACTGCACGTCCTCGTAGCTTTCGATCGCGGCGTGGTGGATGTGCCCGCAGATGACGCCGTCGACGTGCGAGCGGCGCGCCTCCTCGGTCAGCACGGTCTGGAACGAGCCGATGAAATTCACCGCCTTCTTGACCTTGACCTTGGCCCAGGACGAGAACGACCAGTAAGGCAGGCCGAGCACCTGGCGCAGGCGCGTGATGACGCGGTTGACCAGCATCGCCGCGTCATAGGCGTAATCGCCGAGATAGGCGAGCCAGCGCGCATTGTGGACGACGGTGTCGAACTGGTCGCCATGAATGACAAGAAGGCGTTTGCCATCGGCGGTCTCGTGGATGGCGCGGTCGGCGACGACAATGCCGCCGAAATGCACGCCCTGGAACTGGCGCGCGAACTCGTCGTGATTGCCGGCGATGTAGGTGATGCTGGCGCCCTTGCGCGCCTTGCGCAGCAATTTCTGGACGACGTCATTGTGGCTCTGCGGCCAATGCCAGCTTCGTCTCAAGCGCCAGCCGTCGACGATGTCGCCGACGAGATAGATGATATCGGCATCGTGATGGCGCAGGAAATCGATCAGGAACTCGGCCTTCGCCGCTTTCGATCCGAGATGGACGTCGGAGATGAACATGCTGCGGAAAGTGCGGGGCTCTGCGCCGGACATCATTTGTCACCGTTGCTTTCGCGTGAGGCTATGCCCCGATTCATGCAACAACCGTATGACGGTTGCGATTGGTCCAGCCATCCGGATAGGTTGCCGCGGCAATCAGAGGAGAAAATCACCATGGATCTCGGCATTCGCGGCAAGAAGGCCATCGTCTGCGCTTCGAGCAAAGGCTTGGGACGCGGCTGCGCCATGGCACTGGCGGAGGCAGGCTGCGATCTGGTAGTCAATGGCCGCAGCGCCGACGTGCTGGCCAAAACCGCCGCTGAACTGCGGGAGAAATTCGGCGTCAAGGTGACCGAGATCGTCGGCGACATATCCAAGCCCGATGTCCAGAAGGCGCTGCTTGCCGCCTGCCCCGATCCCGACATCCTCGTCAACAACAATGGCGGTCCGCCGTTTCGCGATTTCCGCGCGCTCGACCGCGAAAAGATCCTCGAGGGCGTCACCCAGAACATGGTAACCCCTGTCGAACTGGTTCAGGCCGTGATCGACGGCATGGCGGCGCGCGGCTTCGGCCGCATCGTCAACATCACCTCGCTGTCCGTCTATGTGCCTATCCCCGGCCTCGACCTGTCGTCCGGCGCCCGCGCCGGCCTCACCTCGTTCCTCGCCGGCGTCGCGCGGACGGTGATCGACCGCAATGTGACGATCAACAACATGCTGCCGGGAAAACTCGACACCGACCGGCTGCGCGGCCCGCATGAACCCGGCAGTGTCGAGGATCCGGCGGCCGCTGCCGCGCGCAAGGCGCAAGCAGCAGCCAATGTTCCGGCCAAACGGCTCGGCACGCCGGAGGAGTTCGGCCAGATCTGCGCCTTCCTGTGCTCGGTCCATGCCGGCTACCTGACCGGGCAGAACATACTGGTCGACGGCGGCCTCTACGTCAGCGCGTTCTAGTGGTAGTATCCAACGCTTGGTTACCGTCTGGACGGCGGAAGAACGACCCTTTGCGGTTGTTGGGTTGCGAGCGCCGCATGATGCGATCTGACCTTTCCTGACATTCGCAGAAGGGAGAATTCCTTTGCCAATACATGCAACCTAGCGAGCGAATCCGATACCCGCGATCCCAATTCCCCCCACCAGGATCAGGCTCACGGCCCACACATTGTCGAGATTGAACCAGCTTTGTGAGATGAACTTGGGTCCGAGCCATCGATAGACGGCAATGGCGATAACACCGCCGCTTACAATCATCGCGGCCGTATGGACCACGGAGACGGCGGTGGCGGTGATCAGATTACCGGCCATGAGCGTGATAGCCGCCTGGTGTCCAACATCGAGATCGCCTGCCTGGCACAGGCCGAGATAAATCGGCACCAGCATTAGCCCGGCGCCATGCGCGGTGGCGGCCGCGAAAGACCACAAGGCCAATTGCGCCGGCGGGATACGGGCAAGAACACGCGGGTGGCGCCGGTTGATCAGGAGATAGATCCCGGCTGCGATCACAATCAACCCCGCCGCGATGCGAATCTGTCGTTCCCAGACGATGAGCGTCAGCATCGCGCCGAAGGGGAGCAGGATACCGATCATCGCCACGAAGTGGCCTATTGCCAAAAGCCCGAGCGCCCGAAACAATTCGCCGGCACGTCTGTCCAAAAGACCGGCCGAAACGGCCAACGGCCAGCCCATGCCAGGATTGATGCCGTGATAAATGCCGCTGGCGACGACGGCCAGCCAGAGACCGGCCGTCGTCCACTCGCTCATCGCTTCATTGACCCGGGCAGTCGGTTACACCGACGGATAGCAGAACGAATCCGTCGAGCAATCGCCGCCTTCCAGACGAATCTGGTGCGAGCGATACCCCTCGGGGAACTCGACATAAAAGTCCTTGTCCAGGGTGATCCCACCGTTCTCGCCGACATTGGCCTTGACCATGGCTGCCGGAATACCATCGCGATAGAACTGGTCGTCCCAAGTCGAATACAGGGAGTTGGTCCAGTAAACGCGTTTGCCGTCGCGGCTGATCTCGACCATTTGCGGTCCGCCCCTGTAGTCGCCGCCGCCGGGATGCTTGGTCTTGCGCGTGATTCCGCCAATATGGATGGACCCTGCAAGCTTAGGCTTCATCGGATCGGTCACATCGTATTGGCGCATCTCGCCGGTGCCCCAGCAGGATACGTAGAGGAATCGGTCATCGAGCGACAGGTCGATGTCGGTTACTAGCGGCGGCACCGCCTCGAAGCCCTGAAGCAACGGCGGCAGGTCATCCTTGGCGGCTGCCTCGGGCGGGATGGTCGCCGTCTTTTCGCAACGGAATTTGCCGCCCTCGCGCCACCAGGTCCAGATCGATCCCTCGAGGTTTGTCGTGTCGACGACCACTCCAAGGAAACCGTATTCCTTGACCGGGTCATGGGCGGGGCGGACTTCCAGCGCCATCTGGTGGTTGGCGCCCAGATCGATGGTCTGCACGTTCCTACGTTCGCGCAAATTCCAGAAATGCACCCGGTGTCCATATTTGTTCGACAGGAGGTCTTCAGGCACGATGCCCTGCTCGAACTGGGGCGGAAGGGCCCACTCGCTCGACACCATGTAGTCGCGTGGCAGGTTCCACCAGAAATCATACTGCTTGTCCTGCGGCCCGCGATCGATCTCGTAGCGCCCGATGACGTCGAACGTCTGGCAATCCATGACAAAGATGCCGGGAGGTCCGTCGGTGCCGTCAGGGCCCCCGCCCCCAAGCGTCGAGACATAAATACCTTCCGGACCGCAGTGAATCGTATGAGGCCTGGAATAGCCCGTCTTGGCAAACACTTCTTCTGGCTCGATGACCTTGTGGATCTTGGCCTTGGTCGGTCCGCCCTTGGTGTCGATGACGTAAATGCGCGAAGATCGAATACCGGGAATGATCAGAAAGCGGCGCTCGAGAAACGGGTGACCATTCAGCGGCGAAAGGGCCGAAGAGCACGCGTTCCAGCCGAAATGGTGAAACTCGTCGCCCTTGTTCGGCATTATCACGCTATGGACGACCTTGCCGTAGTCCTTCGACTTCGGGTTTACGTCAACTATGGCTAGTCCATCTGGCTGAGAGAAGTCGGGACTCAACATCAAAGTGTAGGCAAAATTTTCGACTGGCGCCTGCATTGCGAGCTTGGCAGTCGCGTGGAAAGTCGGGTCTGGCCGTACAGTCATTGTCGTCCTCCCTTGGCAGGTTAAGCAGTCCGACCGACAATCAGGGGCACGATCTGTGATGCGTTTGGATGTCCGCCGAAAACGTCGGGGCGCTTTGTTGTTCGCACGCTATTTCGTGCGACTTTTCGAAGAATCTCACGGATTTTGGAGAACTGCAATGTCGACTTGTTTCGCCGCAAGGCCTCTGTGAGCGACGAGCGCCACCAGACATTCGAACTGGGCGGCGTACCTCGCCGCAGCACCCCGCCTATCGCCCCAACATCTCAATGGCAGACCGCACAGGAGGGCGGGGGTGCAAGCCGCAAGCTCGCGCTTGCGACATATCACCTCTCGAAAAGCCTCGGCTGCATGCTAAGAGACTCAAAACACCAAACGGACTGAACTGAGGAGGCGGCCGTCATGACAGGCGAAAGCAAGAAGGCGGCCCGATCCGACCTCGACGAAGCGGCGCTCTATTTCCATAAGCACCCCCGTCCCGGAAAGCTTGAAATCCAGGCGACGAAGCCGCTGGGCAATCAGCGCGACCTGGCGCTTGCCTATTCGCCGGGCGTCGCCGCCCCCTGCCTTGAAATCCGCGACGACCCGGCAACCGCCGCCGACTATACAGCCCGCGCCAATCTGGTCGGAGTTGTCACCAACGGTTCGGCGGTGCTGGGCCTCGGGAATATCGGTCCGCTCGCCTCCAAGCCGGTGATGGAAGGCAAGGCGGTGCTGTTCAAGAAGTTCGCCGGCATCGATGTCTTCGACATCGAGATCGACGCACCGGGCATCGAGCGCATGGTCGAAACGATCTCGGCGCTGGAACCAACCTTCGGCGGCATCAACCTGGAAGACATCAAGGCGCCCGAATGCTTCGAAGTCGAGGAGCAGTTGAAAGCCCGCATGGGCATACCAGTCTTCCATGACGACCAGCACGGCACCGCCATCATCGTCGCCGCCGCCGTGCTCAACGGGCTGGAATTCGCCGGCAAGTCCATCTCGGACATCAAGATCGTCACGTCGGGCGCTGGTGCTGCGGCGCTTGCCTGCCTCAACCTGCTGGTCTCGCTCGGCGCGCGGGTCGAAAACATCTGGGTCACGGACCGGTTCGGCGTCGCCCATAAGGGCCGCGTCGAGGAGATGGACCGCTGGAAAGACCCTTATGTGAAGGACACCGAGGCGCGTACGCTGGCCGACGTTCTGCCCGGCGCCGACGTGTTTCTCGGCCTGTCTGCTGCCGGCGTGCTGAAGCCGGAATTGCTCCACCACATGGCGCCAAAGCCGCTGATCCTGGCGCTGGCCAATCCCAATCCCGAAATCATGCCGGAAGCAGCACGGGCGGCGCGGCCCGACGCGATGATCTGCACCGGCCGCTCCGATTTCCCCAATCAAGTCAATAACGTACTCTGTTTTCCTTACATCTTCCGTGGCGCGTTGGATTGCGGCGCAAGCGCCATCAACGAAGAGATGAAGATGGCTGCTGTGCGAGCGATTGCAGCGCTCGCCCGCGAAGAGCCGTCCGACGTTGCCGCGCGTGCCTATTCCGGCGAGACGCCGATCTTTGGTCCGGAGTTCCTGATCCCCTCGCCTTTCGATCCGCGGCTGATCCTGCGCATTGCCCCTGCTGTCGCCAAGGCAGCTTGCGAGACCGGCGTCGCGACCCGGCCGATCACCGATTTCGCCGCTTATGTCGACAAGCTGAACCGCTTCGTCTTCCGCTCCGGCCTGGTCATGAAGCCGGTGTTCTCGATGGCCAAGACGTCGAGCGCCAAACGCGTCATCTATGCCGACGGCGAGGACGAGCGCGTGCTTCGCGCCGCCCAGGTCGTGCTCGAGGAAGGCATTGCCGAACCGATCCTGATCGGCCGCCCGCATGTCATCGAGGTGCGGCTGAAGCGCTACGGGCTGCGCATCAAGCCGGGCGTCGATTTCGGCTTGATCAACCCGGAAGACGATCCGCGTTACCGCCACTATGTCGACCTTTTGATCGAGCTTGCCGGCCGGCGTGGGGTGACGACGGAAGCCGCGCGCACCATGGTGCGCACCGACAATACGGTGATCGCGGCCCTTGCCCTGAAGCGCGGCGACGCCGACGCCATGGTCTGCGGGCTCGAAGGCCGTTTCGAGCGCCATTTGCGCAACGTAACGCTGATCATCGGGCCGCGCCCCGGCATTAGGGATCGCGACCTGTCGACGCTGTCCATGCTGATCTCGCAGCGCGGCATCATTTTCCTCACCGACACCCATGTCTCCGTCGATCCGACCGCCGAAGAAATTGCGGAAATGACCGTTTTGGCGGCCGAGGAAATTCAGCGTTTCGGCATTGAGCCCAAGGCAGCGCTGCTGTCGCATTCTGATTTCGGCTCCCGCGATTCGCCAAGCGCCATGAAGATGCGGCAGGCGGCGGCGATCCTGGCGCGCATCGCGCCCGACCTGCAATGCGACGGCGAGATGCATGCCGACTCGGCACTATCGGAGCAGCTGCGCCAACGCGTCTATCCGCATTCGCGGCTGAAGGGCGAAGCCAATCTGCTGGTGTTTCCCAATCTCGATTCGGCGAACATCACGCTGACCGCGCTGCGCACGATGATGGACGCGCTGCATGTCGGCCCGATCCTGCTCGGCACCGACAGCCCGGCGCACATATTGACACCGTCGGTCACCTCGCGCGGCGTCGTCAACATGACGGCACTGGCAGTGGTCGAAGCCGCGCATAAGGCGCAAGCCATCATCGATCTGGGCTAGCGATGGGCCTTCTCAGACTGGCTTGAACCGGAAATGCCCTGTCTGCCTGAAGGCAAACAAAGTGTCCTCTTCTCTAGCGCCGTCGCCGATGTTGTGAATAACCAGCCTTCTTGTCGGCACCACAGTGGGGTGATTGGACGACACGATGGCAATATGCGACAGATTGCCGGGCAGCATCTGAGCGACGAGATCCCCAGGCCGATAATCGGCGGGGTCTTGGGTGACGGGCAAGGCAGCACCGCGCCGCTCGAAATAGACCGCAAGATTGGGCACACGGCGGTGGTCGATGTTGCGGTCAGGCGCCTTCAAGCCCCAAGCCTTCGGATAGGCGGCAAAATTGGCCCGCATATCCTCATGCACCAATTCTTGCAGGTCGAGATCGAAGGCGCGGCGATAGGCACGGATCACGACATCCGTGCACACACCCCGCTCTGGCTCAACGTCCCCGCCAGGATAGGCCAGGCGTGTATAGGTCGGATCGTAGAGCGTGGTGACGCCGATCTGCTCACGAGCGGCTTCGACCAATCTGGTGCCCCAATCCGGCGTGACAAGCTTTTCCTGCGACATGGCGACCGGCATCGCCAGGCATAAAAGACCAAATTGCACCGCGGCTCGACGGGTAATCGAGGTCATCCCAAGCCTCCGGGCATTACTGAATCCAGGCATTCTTCTCGGCGAATACGCCTTTTTCGTGCAACGCCAGGATGTCGCGGTACTGGCTCTGTCCGAAAAGGCCGTGGGGGTGGTCGGCATGACAGCCCTCGTCGTGATCGCGCACAGGCGCAAGCCATCGCCGATTTGAGCCGAAGCCGGAATCGGCGGTATGCTAAACGAACGGTTAACCGCGAGCGCGGTAGTTCTGAATGACAGGCAGGTGGAGGTCCGGAGGGATGACGGGCGCACATTGCAAGCTGACGCGGGCAGCCGCGCTGCTCGGCGTCCTGCTACTGTGCGGCATTGCCGTCACTCAGTCGCAGGCCGCTTCGCGCCTCTGCCGCCAGCTTGAAGCCGATCTTGGCGCCGCTTCTCGTGGTGGCGGCGGCAAGCCGGGCCTGCTCAGGAAATACGACGACGCGATCGTCCGGCAGCGCCAGCAGATTTCAAAAGCCGTCAGCCAGTCCAGCAGCGCCGGCTGCGGCTTCTCGCTGTCTCGCCGCAACGCCAACGCATGCGCGGCACTCGACGCCACCATCGATCGCATGGCTGCCAATCTCGACGCCTTGCAGGCCAAGCGCAGTGAGCTTGCCGACGGTGGTTCGCGACGCGATCGCGCGCGCATATTGGCCTCGCTTGACGCCAATGGCTGCCGCGATGATGCGGCGTCGACGCCCACACCTGACCGCGAAGCCAGCCGTGAAAACGGCAACCGAAGCCTGCTCGACCAGCTTCTGGGCAGTGAACCTGGTGCGCCCGACCAGCCCGAAGAGCTCGACCAGGCTGAAGAGCTAAGTCAGCCGCGCAACATCCGCAGCATCCTCAACAACGCCGACGAGTTGGGCCAGCCGCGACGCGAATTCCGCACCATGTGCGTGCGGACCTGCGACGGCTATTTCTTCCCGATGTCGAATGCTGCCTCGCTGGGCGATTTCGAGCGCGACCAGAAGAACTGCGAATCGAGCTGCCCCGGCACCGAGATGCAGGTTTTCTACACGCGCGGCATGAACGACGATTCGGCGTCGATGACGTCTTCAGTGACCGGCAGGCCTTATATCGAACTGTCGACGGCCTACCTTTACAAGCAATCCGACACGCCCCGGCCGCCGACCTGTGGCTGCAATGCCGTGCAGAATTTCCAGATCATCGCCGGCAACCCGCCAACCCCGGCACAATCCAAGGCGAGCGTGGAGACCACCCCGTTCATTCCGCTGCCGGTTGCCAAGCCTGATCCGGGCGCCGACCCGGAGACCTTGGCCAATTCGCAAGGCGGCCTCAACCGTGAGGCGATCAGACGGCTTGCCGCCAAACCTGTGCCCTCGCCGACGTCGCTGCCGCCGCCGGAGCAGCGCAAGGTCAGGGTCGTCGGGCCAACGTTCCTTCCCGACCCAGCAGCGGCAACAGATCTGCAAGCTCCGGACCGGAAGACTGTCCCGTAAGCGCCAGCCTGAGCGGCATGAACAGGGCCTTGCCCTTGCGGCCGCTCGCCGCTCGGATCTTGCCCGTCCAGTCCTTCCAGACAGTGCCGTTCCAAGGCTCTTCCGGCAGCAGCTCGAATGCCTGGCGAAGAAAGTCGCGGTCCTCGTCGGAAAACTCCGCCGGCTCCTCTGGACCGTCTCGAAGCGTACGCCACCAGATCGCCGCATCGGCCAGCCTGTCGAGATTGCCGCGCACCGCCAGCCAGAAAGGCTCGGCCTGTTCGCCGGAGATGCCGAGCACGATCAGCCGGTCGCGCGCCTCTGAAAACGGCATGTGGTGCAGCAGCGTGCGGTTAAGCACGAAGAGCTCGTCCGGGTCGAATTTGGCGGCGGATTTCGATGTTGCAGCCGGATCGAAGCGCTCGGCTAGCTCGGCCATCGCTGGCACCGCTACGACGTTTTCCGAGGTACCGACGAGCACCGCCAGCGAAGCCACCGCCATCGGCTCGATGCCGCTCTCACGCAGGCTCTGGATGGACAGCGCGCCGGTGCGCTTCGAAAGTCCCTCGCCTGATGCCGTTGTCAGGAGATTGTGGTGGCCGAACGCCGGCGGCTCCGCGCCAAGTGCTTGGAACAGGGCTATCTGGACGCCGGTATTGGTGACGTGGTCGTCGCCGCGAATGACATGGCTGACGCCCATGTCGATGTCGTCGACGACCGAAGGTAATGTATAGAGGTAGGTGCCGTCCTCACGCCGCAGAACCGGGTCTGAAAGCGAGGCGAGGTCGACGGTTTCTTCGCCGCGCACCAGGTCGTTCCAGTGGATTTCGGTGCGCTCCGGCTGCAGCGGATCACCGGTGAAGTTGGGCAGCAGAAAGCGCCAGTGCGGCCGCCGCCCATCGGCCTCATATTCCGCCACCTGCTCAGCTGTCAGCGTCAACGCCTCGCGGCCATAGACTGGCGGCAGGCCACGCGTGCGGCGCACCTTGCGCCTCAGGTCGAGCTCTTCGGGCGTCTCATAGCAAGCATAGACGAGGCGCGCCTCCTTCAGCCTCTCCAGTGCGGAATCGTAGATTTCCACGCGCCGCGACTGGTACTCCGTGGCGTCGGGGAAGATGCCCAGCCAATGCAGGTCATACAGGATAGCGTCGGAAAACTCCTGCGTCGAACGGGCAACGTCGGTGTCGTCGAAGCGCTGGATGAAGCGGCCTTTGTTCTTGATGGCGAACAGCCAATTGAACAAAGCGGTGCGCGCATTGCCGATATGGATGCGGCCGGTCGGTGACGGGGCGAAACGGACGGTAACTGTCATGAGGGGGGCGTACCGGATGGTTTTGCTGTTGACAAGACGCGCCCCCGCGCTCGGCGGCAGACATAGAACATGACAAAGGCTAAGAAAAGACTGCAGCGCCGCACGTCTATCAAGACGGGCGGCGGCGCCACCCGCAGAAAAACAAGGCATTTGGAAGTTGAAACGGCAGGCGGTCGCACAACCCGCGGGTTATGCCCCCGTGCCGCCCGGT